>CABMEP010000001.1 GCA_902385155.1 uncultured archaeon
ATGCTGTATCCGCTGTCGGAATACGTCGATATCTCGGACAGCTTTTCCTTCGATATGATTCCGGCATCCATCTCCTCGTGGTCGTTCCAGAGGTTGAGCAGGGCCGCGTCTATCCCGTGCGCTCGCAGGATCCGTCTGAGGACCTTGCCGGATTTCGTGTCTTGATGGAATGGATGGGGATATCCTTTCGGATGCCCCCCGATGACGACGAGTTTTGCCATGATGACGACCATCCGGTCAGCGCTAATGCACGAATCTCTTCTTGATCTCGAACAGCACCGTGAGCAGCGGGGCGATCAGCGCCACCAGCTTCCATTGCTCCATCGTCAGGGGCCTCAGATCGAATATGGAACGCACCGCCGGGATATAAAGCACCGCTATCGCGAGCAGGAGCACCACCGCTACCGAGAGGATCGTCCTGCTCGAGGTCTTCGGCAGCGTCCCGACGATCGATTCCTCCAGCGACGACCAGTTCAGTATCATCGCGACTATCGCGACCACGTGCGCCGCGATCACGATGGAGGTCTCGTATCCCTTGCTGATGGGCAGTCCCATCAGCATGCCTATGTACAGCGACACCGCGACGGCGAGCACCAGCGCGAACGTGTACTCCTTCACGGACGGGAACCTCTTGCCTGTCCTCTTCTTGATGGACATCTCGCTGATCCTCTCCTGGGCGAAGCCCACCCCGATGGCGGTGTCGGCGACAAGGTTGATCAGGAGTATCTGCAGCGCCGTCAGCACGCCTATCCCGGCGAACACCACGGCGCCGAACAGCACGGTCAGCAGTATGGCCAGGTCCGATGCGAACATCGCGTAGTACGCCCTCTCGATGGACTGCCTCATCGCCCTGGACTCCTCTATCATGAACGGCACGCTGCTGAACTGGTCGTTCATCAGCACGCAGTCCGAGTTGAACTTCACTATGTCGTCCGCCGACTCGGTCGTTATCGGCACATCTGCCGCCCCTATCGGCTTCGGGTCCATGCCGGACGACTCTATGAATGCGATCTTCTCCCCGGACGCCTTCAGCTCGTCTATGATCATCTTCTCGTATTCGGGCGTCGCCTCCGCGAACACCGCGGTGGACAGTATCGCCTTCGTCCTGTCGTCGGGCCTCATGAACTTCAGCTCGTCGCAGATGACGGCCCTCATGCCCGGCTTGAGCACCCCGATCCGCCTGGCGAACTGCACCGCGATCGTGGCGTTCTCGTGCGTCCCCACCACCGTGCGTATTCCTGCCGATGCCGCCAGCTCCACCGCCTCGCTGACATCGGACTTCGGGGGGTCGTGCATGCCGAGCAGCCCCAGGAACACGAACCTCGACGGCTCCGCCTTCTTCCAGGCGAACGCGAATCCCCACGGCTCGTATCCTTCCGCGGCCATCTGCGACCCTTTCCTCTCCATCTCGCCGGCCAGCTCCTCGTCTATCTTGAGGAACTTCCCGTCAGAGTAGAACGACTTGCATCTCTCCGCGACGGCGGACGCGGGGCCGAACAGGAGGAACATCGTCCTCTTCCTGCTCCTCACCCCCACTTCCCTCACTCCGTCCTCGTCCACCTTGCGCATGAACATGTTCCAGTCGCCGCGCAGCGTCTCCACGGGCTGGCGGTTCTTCATCGCCATCACCGTGAGCGCGCCCTCGTCCAGGTCCCCGTCCATGATCCTGCTGTCGTTCCTGAACTCCAGCTTGGCTTCCGTCGCCACGGCGGCCATCTCGGTGAGCATGTCCAGCGTCGTGAATTTCTTCACGCCCCGGAACGATCCGACGGTCTCCCATCCCTCTCCCGTGACCTCGATGTCCTTCCGGTCGAGCCATATCCTCCTGACGGTGGGCTCGTTCCTGGACAGCGCGCTCACCTGCTCGGTGCATATGAGCGTCGTCTTGCCTATGTTGTCCACCATCCGCTCCCTGCGGACGGCCACGCGATCCGCCATCCTCGACATGCTGCTTGCGAACAGGGACGACGCGACGGACAATATCGTCTCTGGTATGCCTGCGACCGCGGTCGCGGCTGCGATGATTATGGCGCTGAACAGCGGGGATCCGTCTAGGTACAGCGTCGCCGCTATGAGCAGGGCGGCGGCGTACACCACAGGGGTGAACGAGTCGTTCGCCCGCTGCACCCTCGCTATCGCGTCATTGCTCTTCGCGTCTATCGCGAGGGGCTGCCTGATCCCCTTGGCGCTGAAGTACTTTGTCCTCTCCCCGGTGTCCGTGATGCGCACCATGCAGTCGCCGGCCATCACGAACGTTCCCGCGTATACCGTTGCTGGGTCCGTCTTCTCCGGCCTGAACGTCTTCTCCACGTCGCGCTCCGGCACCTTCTGCATGATCCCGCGGCCGAACGCGCTCTCGTCGACGGAGCAGTTCTCCGCGCGTATGACTATCCCGTCGCCGGGCACGCGCATGCCTTGCTTCAGGAACACGATGTCCCCCGGCACCACGAGGTGCACGGGGATCCTCCTGCGGAGGCCGTCCCTGAGTGCGATCGTGTCTCCGGTGTATCTCGTCTGGCTCCTGATCGCGGACGTCTCCACCCCTATGTCGCGCCAGGCCTCTATGCCCGCGGTGAGGAGGACGAACAGTATGATGGCGATTCCTTCGGCGGGCTTGACGGTGGCGAGGAACACCGCGGAAAGGATGAGCACTATGAGCGGATAGCTGAACTGGGAGATGAAGAGCTGTATGGGATCGGACCTGCGGAACATCTTGAGGCGGTTCTCGCCGTGCTCCCCGAGCAGCTTCTCCGCCTCCTGGGTGGTTAGTCCTATGGGGAGCGTCTTAGGGGATTCTGGCGCAGGAGCAGCATTCTTGGCGCTGTTCTTGACAAGGGCGGCCATGGTGCAGTTTGGTAGTTAGCTATATATTATTAATAGCGCCCGTCCGCTTTGCTGAAAATAGCCGCCGGTCATCTCTTGATGATGATCCTCTCGCCTACGCTCGTTATCATCTCGAGCTTCAGCGGGATCCTGCTGCCGATCGGGGTCTGCGCGATCGCGAGGCCGTTCTTCCTGTCTATGCCGATGATCTTGCCCACGTACGCCCCGGCCTCGGTGATCGCCTCCTTGCCTTCGAGCTTCATCCTGAGCGCGGTGGTGGTCTTCAGGTTCCTCGCGGCCTCTATCGCTATGGACGCGACGACGATCGACACCACCGTGGTGATCACGAATTCCGAGAACCATGCGTCGCCGACGATCCACGCCGCCGCCAGGTAGCCGATGTAGGAGACGAGTATCCCGTTGACGGCGTAGAGGCCCATGTCGATGGTCTCGAACTTCCTGCCCTGCGGCCAGAGCTCTATGAGCCTGCCGATGGTCAGGAGGATGATGATGAACAGCATGAACGGCCAGAGTATCGGCCTCAGCCCGTAGGACAGCGCCTCTATCACGGAC
>CABMEP010000002.1 GCA_902385155.1 uncultured archaeon
GCGATGACTACAGGTTGGTCTCTCCTGTATTCCTGGAACCTGTGTATGCCCCAAACGTGTTTCCACTCCGGGCTGATGAAAGAGAAATCGCATGATTTCTTGACCGAGCATAATTCGCATCTCCTAAGATTCCTCGTGATCACGCCTTCGGCGATCCCGTGCTTCTGCTTCAGCCGCTGGAGCGCCGCCTTCGGGTCCTCTACGAGTGATCGTTTCTGGGCGAATCTGTTGCCGTTGCTTCCATTCGAGACGGACTTCGCTGTCCTCGTGATTATCGTTCCTGTCATATCAAACACCTAGAATTGGCTGTAGCTGTCGCGTGTTGTTATACTGCACTGAACTTGCTGAGCCTCAATTCGGTACGGAACTATATCCTATTATGATATTTAAATATTCGCCTTCCTGGCGATGGGTCTACGACGGAGGCCTCTTCAGAAAAAGTACAAGATGTAGTGTCTACAAGAGCGTGACCACACCAGCGATGCGCATCTTGCTTTCCGGTTTCAGCAGGAGGAAGCTGCTGCCCTTGGCGTACGCGACTTTCCTGTCCGCCTTCAGGACTATGCCGTCGCCTTCGATCTTCTCGATTACGACTGCCCTGTACTGCAGTCCGATGGCGGCGAAGAGATGCATGCCTGCCTCGAGCTTCTCTGTGAAGTACTTCGACTGCTTCCACTTCGCGGTCAGAGTATCGGACGCTTGCAGCGTGCCGGGTCTCGCGAGCATGTGTCCCCGCTCGACCTCTTCCACGGTCACTCCCTTGAGGGAGAACCCGACGCGGTCGCCGGGAACGGCGTTCTTCACGTCCTTGTCATGCACCTGTATCGAGCGGATGCTCGCCTTCTTGTCCTCGGGATAGGACTGCAGCTCGTCATGCACGGCGAAGTTGCCGCGCGACACCCCAAGCACCACGGTGCCGACGCTCTTCACATCGAACGCGGCGTCGACGACAACGTGCTCCACGGCCGGCTTCGGTATCTCGTGCGCCGCGAGCCTCGGGTAGATCTCCTCGAGCGATTTGTCGATGACGATGAACGACTCCAGCGTCGTCCCCTTGACCAGGCTGATGAACTTGTCCTTCTCGACGTACTCGTCGAACATGATGAGCCCCCGCTTGAATCCGAGGAGGTCGAGCGCGATGATGAACTCCCCGAGCTCCTTGTTCATCGCCTTCACCACCAGTATGACGGCGTCCGCCATCGCGAGCACGTTGGTGAGGGACTGGAGCTTGTCGGGATACGACGTCGGGACCATGAACGCCGCGGTGAGCTGGTCGCTCTTGTAGTTGTAGATCGAGAAATCCGTCACGCTGCCCTTCTTGCCGAGCTCCTTCGCGAATTCCGGATCGCCTAGGACGGCGACGTTGATGTTGCCCATGGGGACATTTCCACGGAGAAATTAATAATGTGTCGCGTCGCGCTCCCGCGCGGCAAGGCCGGGTTGGAAACGAATAAATACGGGTTTCGGGAAACAGGGGCATGCGCAAGAGCCGCAACCCCTATCGCGCCGCCAGGCAGGAGAAGATGAGGAGATACCTGCCCTCTTCATTGTCCGAGCAGATCATCATCAAGGACGGATCCCCCTTCGCGGCCGGGGTGCCGGAGGAGACTTGGGAGAGCAAGCGCAACGTCAGGAAGGTCGTGGAGTGGCTCGCCAAGAAGACGAGGAAGAGAGCCGTCGACCTGAACAATCAGGATTTCATCCAGCACGGGCTCAATGGCGTGGTGACCTTCCATAGCTCTGTCCACGAGGTCCTCAAGTTCGCGGGCATCAAAAACGCAAGGCCTTGGGAACGCAGGGCGGTGCATCCGACGTTCTGGGACTTCAAGGATAACCGCGTCGACGCGATCAGGTGGCTCTTCGAGGAATGCAAGAAGAAAGGGACGGCGGTGTCCATCGAGGTCTTCAGGCAGCGCAACCTCTCGAACCTGCTGTTCTCCAAATATTACGGCGGCAATGCGCTGTCCGCCCTCGTCGAGGCCGGGCTGATGTCGAAGGAGCAGGCCGCCATGCAGGAACGGATGTTCTTCCATCCCAAGCAGGAGAGGCGCTGAAGCGACATAACTCTTTATAATCTGACGTGCCACATTCATCAGCGACCGGTGATTCGATTGGCAGAGCAGGAGAGATGGACATACGATTCCTCGACGGAATCGGTCCTCCCGTGGATGTGGTGCGAGTGCTCAGCGTGGCGCCGCCTGCCCTCGTGGCTGTGCGTGCCCGTGAACATCGTCTACAACGCCAAGCGTGGCGGGGTGGACAGGTTCTATGGCCCGAAGAACAGGGATCTCTGCGTGAAGAGGATGGCGGAGCACCTGTCATTCGACGGCTCCGTCGTCTCGCGGCTCGAATCCAGTTCCAAGGCCGAGTGCTCCAAGTTGAACCAGGTGGCCGCCGACCTCGGCGGGCTCGATTTCTCCTCCCTGACGGACGACGTGATCCACAAGGTGTACTCGATCGTGCTCTCGCAGTACTCCGAAGCGTGCAAGCACAAGAACATGTCGATCCTTTCCGGCAAGGACAGCAGGCTCGCCCCGCTGTCCATGGCCCTTCTTTCGAGCGAGATAGACTCCTCGCTCTCGGACGCCAGGACCGCCTCCGGCAGGATGTTCGACGAGATATGCAAGCGCGTGCAGAGGAAGAGGGAATTCGTCGACGTCATGACTCCGGAAGAGATGCACTACGCGCTGGGCGGCGGATCGTTCGAGGAGTGGGAGGTGGAGCAGAGGATCGACCACTACATCCTGGTCTACGACGTGGAGAAGGACGACCCTCACGCATATAGCGGCGAGAAGTCGCGTACGATGGAGGCGCTTTTCGGATTCAAGGGCAACGTCCCGAAGCCGTCCGCTATCGCCCCGTTGGATAGGTTCTGATTTTTTAAGCTGACAAAATTAGGTTTAGGGCCGCAGCCGGGAATCGAACTCGGGCCCGAAGGTCCACAGCCTTCCGTGCTACCATTACACCACCGCGGCCATTCAATGATTGCTGATATTAAGAAAGAGAGGATTAAATTAGCTTGTTGTCCCGCGGTCAGCGGGTTATCTTCGCCGCTTCCACGACCGCCTTGGTCTCGGCGGCCTCCTTGTTCTTCGCGAAGTACGTCCTCACAGGCTCGAGTATCTCCACCAGGCTGTCCCCGACGGCATTCTTCAGGTCGGTCGGGTGCAGCTTGCCTCCGGAGAACGCGGTTTTCATCTCCTCGAACGACTGCAGCTCCAGGTTGCCTCCGAACTTGTCCGGCCTCTTGACAGTCAGCGACTCCCGCTCGCGGAACACGATGTGCTTCGCGAGGTCGACGATCGGGTTGTTCTCCACTTCCTTCTCCGGGCAGAACGCCTTGGATATCTTGCTCTTGATCTCCTCGGGCGAATCGTAGATGAATATGGCGGTGTTCGGCTTGGACTTGGACATCTTCACCGCGCTGAGCGCCTCCTTCTTGGCGGCGGGATCGGCCGGCAGCGGCCAGACATCCGGCTTGACCAGCCCTTGCAGCAGGTGGTGGTGGACTGGAACGGGCTTCCAGAACCCTATCTTCTCGCCGATCTCCATGGCGACGACGTTCGCCTTCCTCTGGTCCATGCCGAGCTGGGGGATGTGGACTCCGAAGTGGAATATGTCGGCGACCTGCATCGGCGTGTAGAGCAGCGAGGAGATCTTCATTCCTTCGCTCTCTTTCCTTCCTGCGATCTCGAGCGTCCTGACTCCGCGGGCGATCGTCATCTCCTTCGCGACCTTCACCACGGTGTCCCAGTACTCGATGTCGTCGTACAGCCTGTCGGGCCAGATGAACTCCACCTTGTCCTCTGGGACCCCGAGCGCTATCCACGAGTGCTTGAAATGCAACGCAGCCTTCTTGATCAGTTCCCTGTCCCCGCCGAGCTTGTCGTTGATCCAGGCGTGCCAGGTGGCGAGATATATCTTGAACTTGATTCCGGCCTCGGCGAAGTCCTTCATCTTGTAGGCGCACATCACTCCGGTTCCGAGATGGACCTTGCCCGAGGGCTCGAATCCGTTGTACGCCACCGGCTTGGATTCGGACTGCAGCAGCTCCTTCAACGCGTCCCTCGTGAGGACTTCATCGGTCGGAGGCCTCAGAATGAGCTCCATGCGTCGTTCCAGGTCCATAGGTCAAATTCCGCAGAAGGATTATAAAGATGTCCGGTGAAAAGGAGCCGTTGACGCAAGTCATATACAAGCAACGATAAGCAAAAATGGTGTACTCATTATGGGAGCAAGACCCCGAAAGTGGAAGAAGAAAGGAAAGATGCGCTGGAAATGGGTAAAGAAGCGCAGGAAGAAGATGCGCAGGATGCAGAAGCGCAGAGTAGGTGAGCTGTGATGACGCGCAGCTTCATCGGGAACATGAGTTCCTGGCTAAAGAGCGCGTTCTCGGCGAAAGTCTTCGGCAAGAAGGCGGACCAATACTCTCACAAGGTCAAGACTCCTCGTTCCTACTACCGCGCGAAGGCGCGGCAGCAGGCCCGCGGCACTCTTGAGCTGACCCCCTCCATGAAGAGGGACTACATGGCATCCAAGAGCAAGAAGAAGCGCTGAGCGCATCGAGTGGTCCCAATGGCAAGAGCCCTACCCTCTGGACGGAAGAGAGAGGAGTACGACATCTACTCCATGGTGTTCAGCAGGAACATCGGCGCCATAACCCGGGCCGAGCAGGAGATCCTATCCAAGTCCAGCGCAGCGGTCGTCGGCTGCGGGGGGATCGGCGGGATCGCCAGCGAGATGCTCGCGCGCAGCGGGATCGGCAGGCTGACCGTCGTGGACTCAGACTCGTTCGACATCTCGAACCTCAACCGCCAGCTGTTCAGCCAGGAGAGGCTGGTCGGCAAGGGCAAGGCGAAGGAGGCGGAGAAGAGGCTGAAGTCGATCAACCCCGACCTGAAGATAATCTCCCGCTCGGACGCGCTCACGGAGAAGAACGCGGCGAAGCTCATCGGAGGGCATGACATAGTCGTCGATGGGCTCGACAATGCCCTCGGCAGGGTGGCGCTCAGCCGCGCCGCGAAGGACCTCTCGCTGCACTACGTGTTCGGGGCCGCTGAGAGGACCAAGGGGTATTCCACCGTGTTCACCCCGCACGGGATCAGCTTCGAGCGGATGTTCAATCTCCCATCGAACGCGAAACCGCTCGACAAGGTGATCACCGAGCGGCTGGAGAACGCGCAGAGATGCGACTCGGTCCTGGGCGTCGTCGCGAACATGATCGGATGCGTGGAGGCGATGCAGGCGGTCGGCGTGCTGCTGAAGAAGGACTTCGTCCAGCCCCCGAATCTCATCCACGTCTCGGCGTTCAGCAAGAATCCGTTCGTGGTCGGGCCGCTGTAGCTCGCTGTATTCATCTTCTGTAAATATCTCGTGATATCATGAAATTCGGAACCGCCGGCGTGCCAATCTCGTGCGAGGACAGGTCGTCGCTAGCCGGCATATCCTGCGTGAAGGCGCTCGGCCTCGATGCGTTCGAGCTCGAGTTCGTGCACGGCTGCAGGATGAAGGAATCGGTCGCAGCTGAGTGCGGAGAGGCCGCGAAGAGGAACGGCATCGTCCTCAGCGCGCACGCCTCTTACTATCTCAATCTCCTGTCCAACGAGCCGCCGAAGCATGCAAAGACCGTGAAGGAGATCCTCACGACCGCCTTCATACTCAACGCGGCGGGCGGAGACAGGCTCGTCTTCCACGCGGGATTCTTCATGGGGATGGAGCACGACGCGTCATACGGCAGGATGAAGAAGGAGCTGAAGTCTCTCGCGGATTCCATCCGGAAGGATGGGTCCAACGTCCATCTCGCTCCGGAGACCACTGGGAAGCCCTCGCAGTTCGGATCGGTGGAGGACCTCTACATCCTCGCGGAAGAGATCGGATACGACCACATCCGGCCCACGATAGACTGGGCCCACGTACATGCGAGGGACAACGGCCGCATCAAGGGCAAGCAGGATTACGTCTCCATCCTTGAGATGATAGAGCGGCGCGTCGGGAAAGAAGGGCTGAAGACGCTCCACTGCCATCTGGCCTCCATCAACTTCACTCCTAAGGGCGAGCGCAACCATCTCACCATGGACCATGACGTCCCGCCGTTCAGGCCGCTCGCCGAGGCGCTGCACGAGTTCAAGTGCGACGGAGTCATCATCTCCGAGTCCCCGAACATAGAGAAGGACGCCCTCTACATGAAAGGAATATTTGAGAAGACGGGAAAGAGCTGAGCCGAAAGCAAAAGAAGAGCCGAGAAAAGAAAAACGTTTTTCGCAGATCAGATGTTCGTCCAGCTCTTGTGGAACAGCACCTTCTCCAGCTTGCCGACTCCGACAAGCACGAAGAGCGCGAGGAATGTCGCGACGGCGGACTCCGCCACCATCCCGTATCCGATCCCCATCCCGATCATGGCGACCATCCAGATCGATGCGGCCGTGGTGAGCCCCTTGATGTTGAACCTGTCCCTCATGATGGCGCCCGCGCCGAGGAATCCGACTCCCGTGACTATTCCGGAGGTGATCCATTTGGCGCCGTCCAGGTCCACGCTCGTGTGGACCGCGATCATGGTGACGAGGGCCGATCCCATGCAGACGAGTATCAGCGTCCTCAGGCCGGCGTCCCTGCGCCTAGCCTCTCTCTCGAGCCCCATCATGCCGCCTAGAAATATCGCGGCCAGGAGCCTGAACACCAGTTCGTTGAACGCTATTATTGCCATCGATGATGGTTGGACGCGCCATTTTTAAACCATTTCCACCAATCCGCTATCATGAAGAGAATCTATCTTGATTACGCGTCCGCCACCCCCGTGAGGAAGGAGGCGGTGAAGGCGATGCTCCCCTATTTCACGGAGAAGTTCGGGAACCCGACATCCCCGCACACGCTCGGCGCCGAGGCGCGCGAGGCGGTGGAGAAGGCGAGAGCGACGATCGCGAAGACGATCAACGCCTCCCCGGAGGAGATCATATTCACGTCAGGCACCACGGAGTCGTCCAATCTCGCGATAAGCGGGGTGGCGTATTCCAAGGCGGAGACCGGCAAGCACCTCATCACGTCCATCATAGAGCACGAGTCGGTCTACGGCACATTCAAGCATCTCGAGACGCGCGGTTTCCAGGTGACCTATCTTCCGGTCGATGTCGAAGGTCTGGTCAGCGTGGCCGACATCAGGTCAAGGATCACCCCGAAGACCACCCTCGTCTCCATACAGCACGCGAACGCCGAGATCGGCACGGTGGAGCCCATCGCGGACATCGCGAGGATAGCGAACGAGAAGGGAGTGCTGTTCCACACGGATGCGGCGTACTCTTACGGCCGCGTCCCGATAGACGTGAAGGCGATGAAGATCGACCTCATGTCGCTCGGCGCCCATCACATCTACGGCCCGAAGGGCGTGGGCGCGCTTTTCGTGAAGAAGGGCGTGGACATCGTCACCCTTCTCCAGGGCAGGCCCGATGAGTACGGCAAGCGCGCGGGCATGCCGAACGTCCCGGGCATCGTCGGATTCTCGGCCGCGGCCGAGCTCGCCAACAAGGAGATGAAGAAGGAGAGCAAGCGCGAGGCCAAGCTCAGGGACATGTTCCTCAAGTACCTCAACGAGAACGTCAAGTTCTCCAAGACAAACGGGAGCCCGAAGAGGAGGCTGCCGAACAACATCAACATGAGCTTCGACGGCATCACCGGCCAGGACATCGTGAAGGGCCTGGAGAAGCACGGCATCGTCGCCACCACCAGCCTCAACGACAGGGTGCTCGGCGCGATAGGCGTCAAGGGCGCGAAGATGCTCGGCTCAGTGAGGCTCACCATGGGCTATGACACCAAGGAGCAGGACATGCGCATGGTGATGAAGCTCGTCCAGAAGATCGTGGAAGACGCGAGGAAGAAGTACTGATCCCGCGCCGTCCGGTTTTGGGGCTCGCCTGATTACGATGATCAAGTCATTGGTCAAGAGCGTGAGGAAACGTGACAGGACAGCGGTCCCGTTCGACCGGTCCAAGATCACTAATGCCATTCTCAAGGCCGCAGCCGCAGCCGGCATCCCGGACGGGCGGCTCGCCAGGCACATGTCGGACGAAGTCCTCATCGCGCTCAACACCAGGTTCAGGGGCGGTATCCCGACCGTCGAGGAGATACAGGACGCCGTCGTCAGCGTCCTCATGAGGGAGCAGAAGGACGTCGCCCGCGTCTACATCACCTACCGCCAGCGGCGCGCGGAGATCAGGGAGAAGAAGCAGCTGCTGTTCGGGGTGTACGACGACCTCAAGCTCGACCTCAACGCCACGAAGGTCCTGTCGAAACGGTATCTCCAGCGGGACGAGAACAATAGGATCATAGAGACCCCGAAGCAGATGTTCCGCAGGGTGGCGCGCGTCATCGCCACGTCCGATTCGCAGTACGGCGGCAGCCCCAAGCAGTCCGAGGAGACGTTCTTCAGGATGATGTCCGGCCTGGACTTCGTCCCCAATTCGCCGACATTGATGAACGCGGGCACGAGGCTCGGCAACCTGTCGGCGTGCTTCGTCCTTCCTGTGGAGGACTCGCTCGAGGGGATATTCGACACGCTGAAGAACGCGGCGGTCATCCATCAGTCGGGCGGGGGAACCGGTTTCTCGTTCTCGCGGCTCAGGCCGCGCGGCGATGTCGTCAAGTCAACGATGTCCGTCGCTTCCGGCCCGGTCTCGTTCATGCGCATCTACGACGCGATGACCGACACGATCAAGCAGGGCGGACGAAGGCGCGGCGCGAACATGGGCATACTGCGCTGCGACCATCCCGATGTGGTGGAGTTCATCAACTGCAAGGCGGACGGCGGCATGCAGAACTTCAACATCTCGGTCGCAGCGACCGACGCGTTCATGAAGGCGGTGCAGAAGGACGACGACTACGACCTCATCAACCCGAGGAACGGGGAGGTCGCGAGGACGATGCCCGCGCGCACGGTCTTCGACATCATAGTGCGGAACGCATGGAAGACGGGCGATCCGGGATTGGTATTCATCGACAGGATGAACAAGGAGAACACGATACGCGACGTCGGCCTCATCGAGGCGACGAACCCGTGCGGGGAAGTCCCCCTCCTGCCGTTCGAGAGCTGCAACCTCGGCAGCCTGAACCTCTCCAGGTTCATCGATTCAAAAGGCGCGGATTTCGATTGGGGCAGGCTGAGGACCGCCGTCAGGGAAGCGGTGCACTTCCTGGACAACGTCATCGACGCCAACACGTATCCATTGAAGCAGATAGACGCGATGTCCAAGTCGAACAGGAGGATAGGGCTCGGCGTGATGGGCTGGGCCGACGCGCTCATACTCCTCGGCATACGTTACGACACCAAGGAGGCGCTCTCGCTCGCGGACAGGCTGATGAGATTCATAAACGACGAGGCGCTGAAGGCCTCGGTGGAGCTTGCGGAGAAGAGAGGATCGTTCCCGAACTTCGCGCACAGCACCCTGAGGAAGGAGCACAAGCACATGAGGAACGTCGCCCTCACCACCATCGCTCCGACCGGCACCATCTCGATCATAGCGGGATGCAGCAGCGGGATAGAGCCGCTGTTCGCGGTCTCGTTCTACAGGGAGGTCATGGAGAAGACGAAGCTCCTGGAGACCAACAAGGCGTTCGAGAAGGTCGCCATCGACCGCGGGTTCTACAGCCGCGACCTGATGGAGAAGATAGCCCACGGCCTCTCGATACAGAAGATGTCCGAGATACCGAAAGACGTCAGGGAGGTATTCGTCACCGCGCACGACATCCCGCCGGAATGGCACGTGAGGATGCAGGCGGAGTTCCAGAAGCACGTCGACAACGCGGTGTCAAAGACGGTCAACCTGCCGTTCGACGCCAAGCCGTCCGAGGTCGAGGACGTCTACATGGCGGCGTACAGGCTGGGAGTGAAGGGAATCACCGTCTTCAGGTACGGCAGCAAGGCCGAGCAGGTGCTGTATGTCGGAAGGCCCGGCGAGGAGCCCGTGAAGAGGGGGAAAGTGGTCGCAGGCTCCGAATTCTCCGGATACTGCTCCAGCGGGACCTGCACGTTCTGAGGCCTTATTCGTCCTCTTCGGTGCGCAGCTTGTAGCGCCCCCTCTGGTCTATGCTCATCATCCTTTCGTGGACCGCCTTCCATCTCTCGTGCGCCTGGTACCCTGTGAGGACATGGCGGAACATGCCGTCGCCTATCGACCGCTTCATCAGAAGAAGGTCGATGGCCTGCTCTTCGGGATCCCTGGAGAATACCGCGAGGCCGAAGTCTATCACTGCCGGCCTGCCCCTGTGGACCATCACGTTCGCGGGAGTGAAGTCGCCGTGCGTTATCCCCGCCGAATGTATGGATGCGAGCGTCGTCCCGATCTCCCTGTACGTGGATGGCGATGCGTCCGTGTCCTTCAGCATCCTGCCCGGCATCCTCTCCATGACGAGCGCGAACCGCCCCGCATGGAGCACCTGCGGCACGCGGGCGCCGTGCCTCGCGGCTGCGATGAGCGCCCTCGCCTCCGCCTTGGTCCTCGACTGGCGGAGAGGGATGTCTATCTCGCCGATCCTGTATCCCTTCGGCTCGCGCTCCTTCACCACGATGTCATGGCCGAAGAGCGTACCGAAACGCACCTTCGCCTCCGCGCCTCTCCTGTCAAAATCGCTCATCCTTTCTCCTCCTTCAGCGTCCGCGGCCCTAACCTCAGGAAATCCCCGAGGCTCTTCGCGCCGCTCCTTGTCATGATGTAGGATCCTGTGAACACTATCGCGGCCATCAGCGGGTTGACTCCGAGCGCCAGCGCCGCGAGACCTCCGCTGCCTATCAGCGGCAGGGAGGGCGATGTCACGAGGTCGGCCACCTTCTCGCTGAGGGTCGGCGGCGTCTTGGTGAACGGGTTGATCTCTACGAGCGTGATGCCGTTCCTGAATATCCTCACGGCCCCGTCCTCCTCGCTCGATATGATCGCCAGTGTGCCCGGCACGGTGGATATGCCCAATGCTGCGCTGTGCCTTGTCCCGTGCCCCCTGTACTTCTTTATCCGGTTGATCTGCGCTCCGTAAGCGACAAGGCACCCCTTGTCGTCTATGATGACCGCGCCGTCCAGCTCCGCCAGCTTCTTCACCAGCGGCAGCATGCGCTTGCTCTTGATGTTGACTTTCGTCTCCTCGAGTATGTTGGTGTACAGCCAGCTGTAGTAAGGCCGGAGGCTCCTTGACGTGATTATGAAGAACGACCCTTCCTTGTTCTGCCCGTATTCCATCGCCAGGTCTATGACCAGCTTCACGAGGTCCTTCTCTATGTCTATCTCCTCGAACTTCTGCCTCTTCCCCGCAGTGAGGTCATCGCTGTTCCGGACTATGGTCCGTTTCTCTACTCTGTTTTCCATCCTATTCCCACCTCAAATCCCGAACTGGTCGGTCCTGTATTTCTGGATCGGAACGCATTTTGAGATCGGAAGAGCTCTTGTTCTCCCCATCAGCGTCCCGACGTAAGCGATCATCGCGCCGTTGTCGGCGTTGTATTCGTTCGAAGCCACTCCGAATTCGCAGCCCCATTCCTTCGCCATCTCTTTTACCATTCCCTGCAGCCTCTTGTTCTGGGCGACCCCTCCGCAGACGAGCACCTGCTTCTTCCCGGTGAGCGCCAGCGCCCTCTCGGTCACTTCGCAGAGGCTCGCGTATCCTGTCTCCTGCATTGAGAAGCATAAATCTTCCGCAGTCTCTTTCCCTGCCAGCCGTTGCGCGTGCGTCAGCATCCCGCTGAACGACGCGTCCATCCCCTTCACCGTATACGGCAGCGGGACGTACTTCTTCGCCTTCAGCGCGAGCATCTCTATGTCGCGGGCGTTCTTCACTTTCGCCCCGTCGCGTTCCACGCCCCTGCTCCCGAGATCCCTCGCGAAGACGTCGAGCATGTTGCCGATGCCGACATCGAGGGTCTCGCCGAGCACCCGGTAGTATTTCCCTTTCTTGATTATCACTTGAGTATTGCCGCCACTAACATATAACACGAGAGGGTCGTCCAGCCCTGTCGCGTGCTTGGAGATCTCTATGTGCGCGACGCAGTGGTTCACCCCGAATGTCGGCTTGCCGAACGTCGCTCCGATGGCTCTCGCGGCCGCCGCGCTGATGCGCAGGCACGGGCCGATGCCCGGCCCCTGCGAGAACGCGATCCTGTCTATTTTGGCGAGGCCGAGGCTGCCGCTTGGTGCCTTGCTTTTCCCGATCGCCTCTCCCGCCTTGTCGAGCGCAGCTTGCAGAACCTCGGGGAACACGTCGGCATGATGGTCCGCCGTCTTTCTCGGATGGATGCCGTACTCGAAGAGCATGCTCTTCTCGTTTGCCAGCACTTTTCCGTCTTTGACTATTCCTACGCCGAGGGTGTGCGCCGTGCTCTCTATCCCTATGCAGAGCATTGCGAGAAGTTGAACGAAAGCGTATTTAAATTGAACGCCGAAATTCGGGCAGATGATGACCCCTTAGACGCTGAGCCGAAAGGCGATGACGAATGATTGGCGGGCTGATATAAAATTCATAATCAGAGTTGATTACGGCGGGATCGGGACGAAGCGGTTGCGAGCACATCAGTGTACTACTATGTCCTTGACCGGCAGCCTGTATTTCTTCTCGAGCCTCCGGACTTCCATCTCCATCTCCTTGTAGTACAATTCCGGATTGCTGACGTAGAATTCGATCTTGTCCACCGCGTCCGGGAAATTCTCCCTGATGACGGGCATCAGCCTCGCCATCACGTCCGGCTTCGTGTTCAGGAGCTCCACCCAGACGTATTCGCAGAAGCCCAGCTCCCTGAATATCTCCTCCAGTTTAGTGATCCCCGGGATCACGGGAGAGATGAATCCGTAGACCTTGATCCCTTCCTTCTTGGCGTCCTTCAGCACGCCGACCCTCTCGCTCGGAGGGGACCCGAACGGCTCTATGATCCGGGCCGTTTTCGCATCGAGGGTGTTGATCGAGCAGCCGATCTCGGCGTTGAGACGCTTGATCAGGTCGAAATCCCTGCGGATGAGTGCCGATTTCGTTAGTATCTCTATGGAGAACTCATCCTTCCGTGGATGATTCGCGAGAACCTCCAGGATGCGTCGGGTCAGCCTGTACTTCCCTTCCAGGGGCTGGTAGGCGTCCGTCACGCTGCTCATCCAGATGTGTCCCGGCTTGGCGCGGTCCAGCTCCTTGGCGAGCAGTTCCGGGCAGTTCACGCGGGCGTAGCAGAATTCTCCCCACGCGCCCTTCACGTTCTGGAACCTCTTCATGAACGTCGCATAGCAGTACTTGCAGCCGTGCTGGCACCCCAGGTAGGGATTGATGACGTAGTCCGAGAGCTTGCTCTTCACGAGGCAGGACTTGACGTTAATCTCCTTCGTCTCCATGCCAAGCATTTCCTGTCCTAGCTTAAATTAGTAATCGATGCCCCATCTGGCGAGGATCCCCTTGTCGTAGGGGTGCCTGACCTTCTTCATGTCCGTGATGAGGTCAGCCATCCTCAGTATCTTCTGCGGCGGCTTGAATCCCGTGAGTATCACTTCGGTCCTCTCGTGCTTCCGTTTCAGGGCGTTGGCGAGATCGTCCGTCCTGAAGTGCTTGAATTTCAATGCGGTGTCCACCTCGTCGAGGATGACGAGGTCGTACTCCCCTGACGACAGCATCCGTGCCGCGAGTTTCAGCCCCTCGGCGCTGCGCTCGATATCGGATTCGTGGTATCTGAAGTATTTGGAGATCACCCTCCGTATCCCTTCCCTCACTTGCCTGTCGAATGAGCGGGAGGGCCCGTTCGGCCCGAGCTGGTGCACTTCGACTCCCAGCTTCTTCAGGGCGGTGACCTCCCCGGTGAATTCCCCTCCTTTCAGGAACTGGACCAATGCCACTTTCAGCCCGTGGCCGGCCGCTCTCGCCGCCGTGCCGACCGCAGCGGATGTCTTGCCCCTGCCGTCGCCGTGGAACACCTCTATCAGCCCTTTGCTTAGCTTCGCCATGCCTCCTGTTCGTCCGGCGATTTATTAACCTAACCGAGGGCGGCCCGGGAGCAAGGTTTATAATTTAACGGTGTTAAGTAATCACATGATCCCATGCGAGCTCGTGGTCACCAAGCTGCTCCCAACCATCCGCCGGCAGGCAGTATCAAGGATGCTGAAGGAGGGGAAGAGCCAGAGGGAGATAGCGAAGGAGCTGGGACTCACCGAAGCAGCGATCTCGTATTACGTCTCCAAGAAGAGGGGTGGCCCGAGCAGCAAGCGCATGGAGCAGATAATCGCGAAGTCGATGGACAAGCACTACGACGCGGGCAAGTCGTTCAGCGAGAACGTATGCGTCATCTGCAAGGGGTTACGATCATCCAGGCAGATGTGCCAGATACATCTCGCGATCAGGCCGATACGGCCCGACAAGAGCGTATGCGACGTCTGCATATCGACAAAGTGCAAGTGATGCCCACGCACGCCAAGGAGAGATTGTCATGAGAAAGATCTACATGGATTATGCGGCTACCACGCCTGTGAGAAAAGAGGTGCTGAAGGCGATGATGCCCTACTTCATGACGGAGTTCGGCAACGCATCCTCATTGCATTCCATAGGCCAGAGCGCGGCTGAAGCGGTGGAATTCGCCAGATCAACGGTGGCGTCTGCGATCGGGGCTAATCCAGAGGAGATCATATTCACATCCGGAGGCACAGAGGCAGACAATCTCGCCATCCGTGGCATAGCCAAAGCGAACAGGGATATGGGCGATCATATCATCACCAGCGCAATAGAGCATCCAGCCGTCAGGAACACCTGCGCAGACCTGGCCAAGGAAGGGTTCAAGATCACGTTCCTCTCCGTCGATAAGGATGGACTGATCGATCCTGTGCAGGTACGCAAGGCGATCACCACCAAGACGGTCCTCATCACAATCATGCATGCCAACAACGAGATCGGAACGGTACAGCCCACCAGGGAGATAGGGAGAATCGCGAAGGAGAATGGCGTGCTTTTCCATACGGATGCGGTCCAGACATTCGGTAAGCTGCCGATAGACGTCGATGGTCTGAACGTCGATATGCTCACGATGTCCGCCCACAAGATAGGCGGGCCGAAAGGAGTCGGTGCCCTCTATGTGAGGAAAGGCACCCAGCTGAAGGCGATGCAGACGGGGGGCCCGCACGAGGGGAACAGGCGGGCGGGAACGGAGAACGTCGCAGGCATCGTCGGATTCGCCAAGGCCGCAGAGCTCTCGGTAAAAGAGATGGGATCGGAATCCGCTCGCCTTTCCAAGCTGAGGGACAGGCTGATCAAAGGCGTGCTCTCCGGAGTGAAGGAAGCGCAGCTTAACGGCCATCCGACAAAACGCCTTCCGAACAACGCCAATTTCAGCTTCCTTGGCGCGGAAGGGGAAGCGATAATACTCAAGCTCGACGCGCTGGGGATAGAAGCGTCGACGGGATCGGCGTGCTCATCGCACGATCTCGCGCCTTCGCACGTGCTTCTCGCGCTGGGGCACAGTCCATTGGAGGCGCACGGATCCTTGAGGATCACGCTCGGCAAGGAGACCGCCCCGAAGGATGTGGAATGCGTGATCAGGGTGATCCCGAAGGTCATCAAGGAATTGAGGGCGATCAGCCCCGACATAAAGGAGATGAAGAACGTGAAGTGGGCCGATTACAAGGATGACCATGACCACGATCACATGCATGGCGAGGAAGAGGATTGAATCAGAGGGGTAAGCCATATGGTAACATCAAACGTATCATACACCAAGAAGATGATGGCGCATTTCGCGAACCCGCACAACATGGGCCGGCTTGACAATCCCGACGGCGTCGGGAAGGCAGGGAATCCGGTGTGCGGCGACGTCATGCACCTCCATATCAAGGTGAAGAACAACAAAATAACGGACATCAAGTTCCAGACGCTCGGCTGCGCCTCGGCGATAGCGACGAGCAGCATGGTCACCGATCTCGCGAAAGGCAAGACGATAGACGAGGCGCTGAGGATCACGAACGCCAGGGTGGCTTCCGAGCTCGGCGGCCTTCCTCCGATCAAGATGCACTGCTCGGTCCTTGCGGAGCAGGCGCTGCACTCCGCCATCGAGGACTATAGGAAGAGGCACCCCCATAGCCCAGCCAAACCCGCGGCCAAGAAGGGGTCCGCCAAGCCCAAGGAGAAGAAGTAGTCCGTCGTGCGCCTACCACTATATTTATATATAAGAAAAGCGCCAGTATTGCATGCCAGAACCAGTCCAGAAGCCTCAGACTAATGCGACGGCCTTCCAGCGCATGCTGGGGAAGAAGGACCAGTTCTACGCGTTCGTCGGGAAGACGTACGATGAGAGTATAATCTACGTCGGCAAGGAGCCGAAGAAGGCGTTCTGGATCGGCGCGACCGTGGCTGCGATTGCTTTCGGCACCGGAGTCAAGGTCGGAAACAGCAACTCATCCGAGCGGATGATAGAACATGCCTATTCCACAGTCAAGCTCATCCATGGCCAGAACCTCACCCTGCTCACCGCTATGGAAGATATGAAGAAGGATCACGCTATGCTCAGCCAGTCGGTCCAGGAGATCAAGACCGCGCAGGTAGAGCTGAGGAACGACCTCAACAACGCCAGGATCCAGAAGAGCATCGAGCAGGGCGAGCAGCACGTCGAGCAGGTCAGGAAGGAGAAACGCAGCAAGTGGCTCCCGTGGAACTGGTTCAGGTAAGATCTGTCCGCGGCGTGAAAGGTATTAATTATATTCTGTCCTTTTCTTATATCATACAGCAATGCTCCAGTAGCTCAGCTTGGATAGAGCGACTGCCTCCTAAGCAGTAGGTCGAGGGTTCAAATCCCTTCTGGGGCGCATCTCTAATTCTCCGACGTTAAATTTCATTATATTGACGTACCGGGGCGTTACACCCACTCCGACGGGAAGATTTTGGGCATAAAAAGTTGGGGATTTGAACC
>CABMEP010000003.1 GCA_902385155.1 uncultured archaeon
CGGCTTGGCTGCCATCTTCGTCATATGGATGACTCCGGTGGACTATTTAAACGATATCGCTGGACGGCCGCGGCATGCCCCGCGCGCCAGGATCACGGGCAGCTCACCGTCACAGGCACTGAGATGACCGTTTCGGTCGGCTCGGTTATGGACTTGTTGTAGAAGCCGTGGCTGCCGTAGACCACGCGGACCGTGTACGTCGGGGTCCAGGTGAATGGATTCGAGTATGTCGGGCTGCCCATCCGGAAGCCGGACGACCACGTCGTGGTGCCCGCTTCCCCCTTGTTGACGCAGCCGATGCTCCCTTCGCCCCACGAGCCGCAGTCCTGCGTCATGTCCATGAAGCCGTTGTAGCCCTGCGTGTCGTCTATCGCGATGGCCGCGCCCTTCGGGCCGGTCGCCGTGCCGCGTATCTCCACCCGGTTGCTGTATCCCGAACCTCCTGTGCGCGAGCATGTGGCGGTCGCGGCGATGCCGATCCTGTCGAACGCCGCCGTGATCTCGTAGTCCGCCTTGTCGGGCGATATGAACAGCTCGCAGGGGGCGTATTCGCAGTCGCCGGACCAGCCGCCGAACGCCGAGCCGCTGTCGGGCATGAATGGAATGTCGAGCGTGGCGTAATAGTCGCTCACGTTGACGACGCAGTCCGACCTGCAGACGACCGGTTGGCAGCTGCCTTAGACGGTGACGGAGAAGCCGCCTGTGCCTTTCACATGGACCGTGAGCTGGATCGGCTCCTTCACCACCATCGTGACATTGTCGCACGCCTGGTTGCCGTCAAGGTCGACGGCGCAGACCTGGAATTCCCGTTCCCCGGCCGCGGTCGGAGTGCCGGTGAGAAGGCCGTTCAGGTTGAGGGTGAGTCCGAACTGCTGGAATCCCGCGCCGGGCCCGAGCGTGAAGTGGTACGGATAGTGGCCGCCTGACGGGTTGTCCGCGTCCTGCATCGCGCCGCACAGGCCATTCGCATTCGTCGGGGCGGGATCGCAGAACGAGTAGTTGTAAGGCATGCCCACCGTCGCTTCCGGCAGGTATCCGCCGTAGAAGAACATGTAGGAGTACTGGTCCGATGCCTCGGTGTAGTTGTAATCCCCGTAGTCGTACTGGCCCGTCTGGTTCTCCGAACCATAATTGATGGTCTGGTTGTTTTGGGTCTGCTGGACGCACCCGAGCAGCATCGCGGACAGGAGCAGGACAAGTATCAGTTTGCGCATGTCCGTCTTTGTTGCGCTGTCTTAAAACATTATCTGAACATGCCGGACAGACGTCCGCATGGCGATACGGCAGAGGCCGATGCCAGGCGTCGGAGTCAGCCGCTGTGCTCCTCGATCCCGAGCACCCGGTACATCCCGGCCACGTCGTCCACTTCAGAGTAGAACGTGTTGTTGAACACGTAGGTCGGCTTGATCCTGACCGCCCCCCTGTCCGTGAATTCGTTGCCGTAGTCGAACCACCTGAAGTACTCGCCCCAGATGTCCGGCTCCGTCACCACGCCCGTCTGGTCGTATATCTTGTGCACCCCGTTGACATCGCAGAACACGGACACGTGGCCCTCCACCGATGTGTCATCGGAACGGACGAAGTCCACGCGCATTCCCCAGCACCGCGTCGGCTCCCTCGCGTAGACCAGCGAGAGGAAAGAGATCGCCCAGTCCTCGCAGTCTCCCTTGTTCGCGGCCTTGACCGACATGAACTCCGTCGGGAGCTGCCACCAGTCGCCGACCTGGAACTGGACGTCGTCCTTCTCGTACCCGAAATCCTTCTCCATGTAATGCCTGACGAGATCGAGGTCTAGATAGGTGTCGGCGGTCTTCGCCCTCATGTAGCGCTGGAGCCTGTACTGCACCATCGTGTCGTTCGGAGTGACGAACGACATCGGGGTGTCGCACGGCGCGCGGCGGAGATACATCCCGAACGAGTCGTCCAGGTACGGGGTGAACGCGCCGTAGCTGATGACCCCTTCCCGGTCGAGCGTCCAGCCGCAGAAATTGAACCGGTATGGCCTCTCGAACACCGTGAAATTGCCGATGAAACTGATGTTGCATCCGCCGGAGCCCATCGCGCGCAGGACCGCCGCCTTGCTGGTGTTCAGGTGCCCGTTCACGAGCGGACCCAGCATGACGTCGTTGCAGTATACTGTCGCGTTGATCGGGTCGCCTCCTTTGCTGTCATACTCGAACAATGAGATGTCGAAACGCGGGTCCTTGAGGCCGCTCAGCTGCTCTTCCGTGATCCATGCGACATGGGGGCCCGGCCTGCAGTAGTCGGTGTCCCAGTGCCATGTCTCCCCGATCGGGCTGTCCTTGAATGTGACGTTCATGTCGGGGTACCTGTCCTTGCCCGACGGATCGCACATGTCGCCCCTGTCCAGCAGCAGCATGCCGGAAGCGGTCTGGAAGCTGCGCGCCTGCCCTTCCGGAGCGATGAATGTCGCCGTGCCGTCGTATGTGGCGTTCCCCCACGAACCCACGGTGAACGCGAGCGCTATCTTGTCCGGATAGAGGGACGCGAGCGCCGCCGTCTTCCTGTACATCGGATCCGCGGGGTGCCTCACCGCCTCCATCTGCGTGCCGTTGATGCCCGGATAGAAATAGTACCCTTCGCAGTAGCCGTAGTCGGTCCAGTCCCATGTCTCGTTCACCGGGCTGTCGTCGAACGTGACGCGGAGGTACTTGTACCTCTCGGTCTTCGCTCCGCTTCCGCTGCATATCTCGCTCCTGTCGATCAGCAGCCCGCCCGTCAGGTGGAACTGCTTCCTGCTGGAGCCGTCGCCGCTGATGAAACTCATCGTCCCCGAGAACGGCGCGCCGTCTTCGCCGTAGACGAACTTGAACGCGTACTTGTTCGCCTTGTCCGCGTACGCCGCGGACATCGCGTTGTCTGCCGCGGACGCGCTCTTGATCTCCGGATTCGACGTTCCCGTGCTCCCCGTGCAGCCGAACATGAACGCAGAGGACAGGACGACCAGTGCGAGAATGAAAGCAGTGTTCCGGACCATAACAATCACCTGTCGCGCATTCCGTGCGGCGCGTTCATCGCTTGCGCTTCATCCGCTCCTCCATGATCTGGAGCATGGACTTCTTGGTGAAGTCCTTCGCGCCCATGGACTTCAGGTAGGCGACGTGCTTCGGCACGTCCTTCCTGTCCGCCCACGGCACCTCCATCTCGCCGGTCCATCCTATGCCCGGGACGAGCTCGAACGCGAATGTCGGCATGCCCCGCTTCTCGACGAGCCATGCCTTCTTCTTGAATATCGTCAGGTAGGGATCGAATCCCTTCTTCTCCAGCACCGGCTCGGCGGCCTTGAGGTCCTTGGCCTTCTCCCTGATCTCGGTCTTCAGGCCGTTCCTGCGCCAGGAGAATATGATCTCGGTCGGCATCCTGGGCTGGCGCCATACGCGGACCTTCGCCTGCTGCCCGCCTTTCCTGAAATAATGATCGGTGAAGGAATAGGGATCGAACTTCCACTTGCCGTCCTTCCAGGCCTTCAGGAGCCTGCGGGCACCGGCGGGTGAGGCGAAGAACCGTATCTCTATGTTCTCCTTCCTGCTGCCCTTGTGCTCGTGGATGGCCAAATGTCTCCCCGCTTGACGGCTTCGCGCCGATCAGGATTGCGCTTCCTCGGCGAACTCCTTGATCGCCTCGAAATTCTCGACGATGAGTTTCGCCTTGCCCTTCCCGAACGAGAACGGGTACCTGTCTTCCTCGCTCCTCTTCAGGACGATCATCTTGTTGCCTTTGAACTCAGAGTATTCGACTACCATATGCTTCACCGTTTGAACAGATGATGCTGTCGTGTTTTAAAACATGCGCAGGCCTGCGGCCGCGCGCATGAGCGCATAGGGCATATGATAAAATGAAAAAAAGCGGAGAGGGATGCGGTCATCCCGTCGCATCTCGCTTCGTCAGTTCCACTTCGCCCGCTTCCTGGGCTCCTGCGCGCGCCTGCTGTCGACATATGAGCCCATATCCTCCTTGGTGAGGAGCCGCCTGAACACGTCGTTCTTGCTGAGGATGTCCCTCGCGGACTCCATCCTGCCGGAACGCCTGAAGTCCTTGTTCTCTCCGGCGCCCACGATGCAGTCCATCTCCTCGGGCTCCATGAAATAGAATTCGTTGGACCTGAAGCGCTCCGTCCTCTCCTCGATGTCTATCATGTCCGCGTCCTTGCTCTCCAGGAACGACCTGACCGCGGTCTCCTTGCTCCGCCTGCGCTCGCATTCTATCACGTTCGGATCGTACGCCCAGACGGGGGTCATCTCGCCCGTCCTGTAGGAGACGTAGCAGAGCTCCATCGGCTCTATCTCCATGAGATAGCATGTCTCACGCTTGTCGTCATCCGTCTCTATGGATTCGCCAGCGACCATGACGGCGCTGAACGCGAGGAATCCGGTCTCCGTATCGGTGGTGACCTCAGCGATCTTCATGATGCATTCGATTCTCTCTCCGAAATGATATGGCATAGGATCATCCCTTGCTCTTCCATCTGTCCCGTATCTGCTGCCGCAGTCCCTTTGCGTCTCCGCCCCTGAACGCGGCTTCGGGCAGGTTCAGCATGTTCTCTATCTTCCTCTCCTCCAGGAAGACGCACCCCCTGCTGTCGCGCCTCGACATGAACGTGACGAGGTCCTTCTTGCCGAGGATGAATGTCTTTCTCGACGCCACCCTGACGATGTCCTTCTTCATCGCGTCGGGGTAGCTGTCCCACATGACCATGGTGAGATCGTACATCCGCCGGTGGATCTGCTCCCTGCGGAGTTCGGCGTCCTCTTTCGGGGTTGGGGCCCTCTCCTTGGAATCCCAGACGGGAACGGTCCATCCCTCTATCGATGAGTAGAACAGGTCCTCTGCGGTGAGATGGAATCGCAGGCGCCCTTTGGGGTCCGCGTCGATCTTCGCTATCGTGAAGCTCTTGATGAGCACCGCGCCGTACGCGACAGGGGATGACAGCTCCGCCAGCGTCCACTGGCCCTTCAGCACGTCCCCGACACGCACGCGGATATTGTCCATGATCGACACTGGTCCGTATGCGGCCTAAATCTTATTCTCATCGGCTTGCGTTCCCTCTTTGATCAGGTCGGCCACTGCGTTGCGGAGCACCTCCCTGTCCGGCAGCCTCTTCTTGTACAACAGCTTGTCGGGCCTGCCTTCCGGAACGAGCGTATCCATGGTGACGTTATCATTCGATGTTACGATTATGAACTTCAGGTCGGGATATCTCCGCCTCGCCTCCGCGATCATCCTGTCGCCCTCCATGACGGGCATCATCTGGTCGGTGATGATGATCGTGGGCTTCATCCATTCGAGTACCGACAGCGCTTCGCCGCCGTCCGATGCGGAGTAGATCTCGTAATCGCAGTCGAGCTGGACGTGCATTATGATGCGGTAGTCCTCCTCGTCATCCACTATGAGTATCCGTTTCTTCTGCTTCTCCGCCTTCGTGCCCGGGACCATCGGCCCCTCGGACACAGGCGGGGCCTGCCCCTTGCTGATCGACGGCATCGGCGGTATCTTCGGCATCAGCGGGCGCTGCCCTTCCGGTCTCCTCTCTCCTTTCTCCTTGGTGTCCATCAATGCCATAGCGTCACCCCATGCCGCCCTTCAGGCCGCCCAGCTTCGCCTTCCACTGATCCGCCTTCCTGACGAGATCGTGGATGCGCCTCGGGCCCATGACGGTCTTGCAGAGCGAGAACTTGTCTATCGCCGCGTCGTTCGGAGTCTTCACGAAACCGCAGTTCGCCACCTCGCTCTCCTTGGTGAACGCGAAGAATATCGGTATGAACTGGTCGTAGCTCCTCACGAACGTCTTGAATGCGATGAGACTCATGTCGTGGTGGTCGCCGTCGACTATGACGAGGTCGAACTTGCGCCCGCGCATCATGGTGCCGACGCCCCCGCTGCAGCTCGGCAGCGCGAGCACGTCGTGCTTCGGCTTCTCGGAGTACGGCCTGCCTTCTATCGACGACTTCATCAGGCCCCTCAGCCTGTCGTTGTCCTCGATGAGCATGATCCTGAGCTTCCTGCTCTCCTGGCTGCGCCTCATGATGCCCTCGTTCCGCACCTTCTTGGCGAACCCGTAGCGGGGCAGGCGCTGCTGCCTCTTGCTCCTGTCACGGCTGTGGCCCCTGTCGTCGTTATGGCCCTTGTGGTCGTTCTTCATTGCGATGACCCCCTGTCCGCCGGCTTCTGCCCGGCTTCAGGCTGCGCCTCGCGCTGCGCCATGTTCGATGCCCTGATCCTGCGGGCCATGAGATCGATGAGGGAATCCCTCATCTCCCCCATCTCCTCCTTGAATCCGGCCGTCTGGCCGTTGCTGAGCTTGATCCTGGATATGAGGAGCCTCTCGTTGAGGACGCGCTGGAGATCCGTCCGCTCCTCCGAGAGCGTCTTCCCCCCGGTGGTGCCGAACATCGACTTCGCGACCGATTCGATCATCCTGCCGAACCTCTCGAAATCGCGCTTGGTGACCCTGGACGGCCTGTCGATCGCCTCGCCGAGCTCCTCCAGGAGGAACTGCACCTTGCCCTCGAACGCCTCCGGCTCGACTTTCCTCTTCGCATTCGTCGGGAAGTCGGTGTCGTCCAGCGGCACGAAGTCGCGCGGCTCGAGCATGAACTCGTCGCCGGCCCCGGACGCGTCCGCCCTCGGGAACGCGTCTATCATCCACTCGAATATCTCGGTCAGCGCCGAGACGTCCTCCTCGTTCATGAACACGGTCTGGTTGTCGTAGAAATTCGCGCTCCATCTCTTCATGTCGCTGATGATCGACCTCGCGTAGACCGCGGTGATCTCGCTCTTGACGAGCTGCCTGAACTGGGCGTTCCTCTCCCCGAGCGCAGCGAGCACGTCCCTCTCGGTCACGGCCGGGATAATGACCTGGTACGCGCCCGAAATCAGCGGCTTCAGGTACTCCCCGTCTTCGGCGGCGGTCCTGAAGTCCGCCCTGCCGATCTCGGAGTACATCTGCACCATCTGGCCCACGACCTGCGAAAGCGCCTTCAGCTCGGTCTTCCTCACGGACGGGAGATACGGCACCCTGCCTGCGCGCTTGTAGCTGGCGTATGCGAGTATGCAGTTCACGAGATCGCGGTCGACCTCGGCGCATTCCGAAAAAGTGTAAGCGCCCTTGCGCACCATCTGGTCGATGGCCGTGATGGCGTTGTTCCACCTGCGCTTCAGCTCCCCGTACGGCATCGGCCCCTCTATGCATCTGACGGACCCGTCCCTCTCGGTGCCGTTCCGCTTGAATTCCCTCGCGCTGGAATAGCCCTTCCTCTCCTTGGACTCATGCTTGTTGTGGGGCTTGTGCATGCATAGATGGTCAATATGATATATATAAATCTTTGGTTGCATCGCATTCGGGAATCCGGCCAAAAAGGACGGGAATAGGCGACAGGCGGAGTTTTTAATCCGCTCCGACAACTCCAGCCATGGACATCCTACAGGCGATCGTTCTCGCCGTGCTGCAGGGGCTGACCGAGTGGCTGCCCGTATCCAGCTCGGGCCATCTCGCCATCGCCCAGCAGCTGATGGGCACCGGGCCGCAGGTGCTGTTCGACATATTCCTGCACTTCGGCACCCTGATCACCGCGGCGGTCTTCTTCTGGAAGGACCTGATGGAGATACTGAAGAGCGTGTTGAGACTTGATTTCAAGTCCGATCACGGCAGGCTGTTCGTTCTCATGGCGATCGCCAGCGTGCCGACCGCAATCATAGGGTTCGCGTTCAAGGGATTCTTCGAGAGCATGTTCTCCAGCATGGCGATGATCGGCGCGGCGCTCGTCATCACCGGGGCAGCGCTGCTGCTCTCGGAGAGGATGAAAGCGAAAGCAGGCGGGAGGATCGGGGCCGTCCAGTCGTTCATCGTCGGCATCGCCCAGGGGATCGCAGTCGCGCCCGGCATATCGAGGAGCGGCGCCACGATATCGACGGGCCTCGCATTGGGATTGGACAGGGAGACGGCCGCGAGGTTCTCGTTCCTCATACTGATTCCCGCCGTCCTTGGCGCCACGGCGTTCGAGCTGAAGGACGCGATGGAGACGCAACAGGCGTTCGATCCCCTGCTGCTCGCCGCAGGAGTGGCGACATCCGCGATGGTCGGATACATCGCGATGGGGGCGTTCCTGGGGTTCGTGAAAAAGGAAAGATTAGATATTTTCGCCTACTACTGCCTGATCATAGGCGCTGCCGCGATCGCGGCTTCCATGGCCGGACTGCTGTAGGCTCACTGCCCTGAAGTTGTCAGCGCGCTCCACCACGGCTTGTCTTCCGAGATTACATCGCCCGTGTTCGCGTCCACCTTGACGTTCTTCTCGATCTCCACGGGCAGCACCGCGAGCAGCTTCCTCTTCTCCGTGCCGTTCGCGTTGTAGACCGCCTTGCTGTTCTCCGTGGATATGGCCATGTCCTTCACGACCATGTTCGCCTTGCCGCCGACTTCCGACGGCGCGACCTTCACCTCGTTGTTCCCGACCATCAGCTTGTCGTTGGATATCGAGACCTCTGACGTCGCCACGCTGATGCTCCCGTCATTGATGGACGCACCGGTCGAGGTGGACCTCACCTTTATCTCCTTCATGTTGACCTCGGTGTTGATGGACGCGGTCGGATTGGCGATGGACACGCTCCCTGCGACGATCTCGTTCTTCTTCACCTTGATCTCGTCGACGAGGCCCTTCGCGTCGCTGGCGTTGAAGTCGGTCTTCTTCCTGATCAGTTCCGCTATCGTGTTGTCGATGTCCGCCCTCAGCTGCTTGAGCGCCTCGATCTGGGCATCGACATCGCCCGTCGTGCTGAGGGCCTCGGTCATCTTCTCCTTGTAGTAGCTGACGACATCGCTGGTCTCGACCTTGTCCGTGTTGACCACCGTCTTCACGCACTGGTTCGCAGCGTCCGAGAACTTCTGGTCTATGGCTGCGATCGTCGCCTTGACCGCCGTCACGGTCGCTTGGTCGTTGTTCGCCATCGCCTCATTGTACTTCTTCCACTGGAACTCGTATTCCTGGGTGAGCTCGGCCGGGACGACGCACCCGCCCGCGCCGTTCGATGTGACGGATAGGACCTCCGCCGGCTTTTCTGTCGTTATCGATATCGCCGTGGTTGGCTGGCAGCTGGTCTTGATCTCATTGATCTTCATCTCCGCCGCGGCGATCGCAGGCTTGGCGCCTATCGCCGCCTGGTCATCGCCGTTCTCTATCGCGGTCTTGTACTGCGCCCACGCCGCATCGTACGCTTTCTGGAGATCGGCAGGCACTTCGCAAATCGAAGACGATGCGGCGACCGCCGTGGTGGATACAGCGATAGTGGACGGCTTTTGCTCGGTCTCTCCGCCCGCTGTGACCGTGACATGCTGTGACTGGCACTCTGCCAGTTTCTTGTTGGATTCCTCGCTGACGGC
>CABMEP010000004.1 GCA_902385155.1 uncultured archaeon
AAGAAGCTCGGAGACATCAAGGACCTGGTGGACAAGTCGCTGACCCTGAAGTCGCTGGGCCACATCCTGCTCTCGTACAGCCTCGCGGCGTACAGCTCGATAGAGCTCGTGCTCTCGCCGAATTTCAAGCAATTCGTCATGGACAAGCTTTCCAGCTTCTCTTCAGTGCAGCAGTTCCTCACCAACCAGTTCCCGGCGCTGCAGTTGGTTGTCGGCGCACTGACGTTCAACCTGCTCATCGGGTCGTACAACCATTTCGTCGTGAACTACTTCAAGCGCAGGAAGCTCCGGAATAACATGAAGAAGCTCGACGACGAGCTCGAGAAGTTCAAGGCTGAGCGTGACGAGCTGGACGACAAGATAAAGGCGTTCAAGCGGGAGAGGGACGCCAAGGTCAACGACCTCATAGAGAAGGCGCAGAAGGACATAGAGCGGCTGTACAAGGGCTACAATCTGGCGGTCGCCATGCCGATGATAGAGCACGCCATAGACATCGTCCTCGAATCGAACATCAGGGAGGTCACGTTCTACACCGGAGGCAACCCGAACGTCCTGGAGCCGCTCGCGGAGAAGGTCGTCAGGGAAACGGGCACGGACGTCGGCATCGACAGGATAAAGGAAATGATCGCCAAGCGCATAAAGGAGATCGATCTCTGATCCCGCCTTGCGGCGCACGCAACGTATTTATACGACGTGGCAGTAATACGTCCGATGAGCAAGCGGAAAGGCAGGTCCCTGGCGAAGAACCAGGCAGCAGATGCGCATCAGACACAGTCTCCGCGGAACGAGTTTTGCAGGTTCAGCCCCCTGAAAGAGGATGCCGAAACGGCACGCAGGGCCGAACGGAAAGTCCGGCACATATTCAATTCGATGATCGGCACGCTGAGGTCCATCTGCGACAGGCAGATGTATCTCCCGAAGGCGTCCAGGCGGGTGTCCGCGCTCTATACGAAGTACATCGAGCTCTGCGACGAGTTCCTAGTCAAGGGGAGCACCCCGTCCCTTCCTACGATAAGCGCGGAGAAGCGGACCACGCTGCAGAACTACGCGCTGCATGAGAAGCCGTTCTCGGTATTCATCGACTACTACAGGTCGCACCATCTCTCCCCGGACTGCGACACCTGCCCGGACGAGCTCAAGACGATCGCGAAGGTTTACTACGAGATCCAGGAGATTTCAAGGGTCGTGCACCGTTTCAATGAAGTGTTCTCCGATTCCGAGCCGCACCGCGTGCCGCACGGCAGCAACGAATACAATGCGCTGCGGATATGGATTGACTGGCTCCTGGACGCGTATCCTTCTTCGAGGAACGAGCCCGATGCAGTCACCAAATCGATATCGCTGGCGCACGATATGGTCAGGCAGAAGCCGCAGCAGCCGTATGCGGACGCCCGCAAGGAAGGGCTGCGCATACTCCTTAACCGAGTGAGGCGGATGACACTGAAGGTCGAGGAATTGCAGTCCATACAGGAAGACGTGAAGCAGCTTGACGACGCCCTCATCTCGCTGTGCAAGATGCTGGATCGGGATACGGCCGACCAGTTCAATGAACTGCAGCGGTCGCTGAAAGAGAAATCCCTGTTCTACGCTTCCGGCACGAGCAGCACGGACGAAATCCCGGGCATCCTGAAAAACATAGAGGATTCCCTGCTCGGGTTATGGCCGAAAGACTGAATGCCGGGAGACTGCCAAGGGCTCATGTCTTCAGAGCCGGCATCTTCTTTTTCTCCTCTTCCTTCTTTTTCTTCATGGGCGAGGGAAGCCTGAGTTTCGGCTCCTCTTCCTCCCCCATGTCTCCGCCGACGGTCCTGTCGTCGAACTTGCCCTTCTTCTCGAACTTGACCGCAGCGACGGCCTCATCCTCTGCGGCTTTGGGTTCGATCACCGGCGCCGACTGATGCAGGGCATCGATCGCTTTCTTTATCCGCTGGACTGCCGAGATGTTGACGAGAACCGCGAGGACCACGACAGCGTACGTCAGGTAGAGCGTGTCCACCGATGCGAGCAGCAGCCCGAGGGCGTATACCGTGACCCTCTCAGCCCTTTCGAGCAGCCCGCCGCGTATCTCCTCAATGCCTAATTCCTTCTCCTTGGCGGCCGCCTTGGCGTATGTGGTCATCATGGCGCCGAAGAGATAGAGCAGCAGCCATGCCCTGAGCGGCAGGAAGACGGTGGGCAGGGCGAGGAACGCGAGCGGAAGGATGTAGAGGAATTCCGCGTACCTGTCCGCGATCGTGTCTATGTACGCCCCTTCCTTGGTCACGCGGCCGGTGTGCCTCGCGACGGCTCCGTCTATGAGATCGACGAATCCCGACAATGCGATGAACACCGCGCCCAGTACGAACTGCCCGGTGAATATGAACGCGGCCGCGATCACGGCCACCACGAGCGACACCATGGTCCACTGGTTCGGGGAGAGGCCGAGCTTGCTGAACACCTCGCCTATCTTCTTCCTGAAACCTGTGAGGGCCGAAGAGCCCTCTGACTTCTCGAACAGCGTCATAATGATCACTGCATCACTCAGCGCATCAGCGCTTATATTGATTATGATTAATCGCGCGGATCACCCGAAATCCCGAATGGATAGGAATATTAACGCTAGCGCGGAAGAGAGGGTGTGATGATACGAGGTATTCCTGAGCGCGCGATTTCTACCGATTTTGTGCGCGATGAAGTCAAGAGGATAATCTGAGCCCATTCATATCCGTTAAAACCTCGTTCCTACTTACATTCTGCGCGGCAGAGCCAGTGATGCGATGGAAGTGCCTCTCGAGAAGCTGAAGTTCGCGATGCGATACCCTTTCACGAGGGCAGCCAAGGAGATCATGTCGTCGAGGGCGGTGAAGATCGACTTCCGCGTCATGGAGAGGGCGACGAAGCGCGTCGCCGACGGGATACTGCGCGAGAGCATTCCTGTCCTTGAGACGAGCGACCGGTCCCTGCTGGAGGCGGAGCTCCTCTCCTATCCTATCGCGAGAATGATCGTCTCCTCGTTCGATTCCCCCTTCCGCCACCGCTACATCAACGGCGAGGTGAACCGAGTCAGGACGTATCTCTTCCCCCCCGGCGCGAGCGAGCCGGACATGGCCGAGGCCGAGAGCCTTGCGGACGAGCTCGGCATCGAGCACAGCGGCACGGTGGTGTCCCTCCGCTCCTATCTCCTCAGCATCCCGAAGGATCTCGACTGCAGGCTCATACTCCAGAGGGTGCATGACGGCAACGTCATCCTCGACGACAGGAAGTTCCTCCTCGTTGCGGGGGAGGCGAGCAGGAACCTTGTGGAGACAGGACTTCCCATCATGCCCGATTCCATTCCCGCGGAGCTGAAGAAGGACGTGCAGACCGCCATCAAGGACGTGGAGGTCCAGCTGAAAGGGATGCAGGAGGCCCAGCAGCAGAGGGCGGCGATCGCCGCGAGGGCGAGCGGCGTGATGGCGCCCTGCATGACGAAGATCATAGAGCGCGCGAGGGCCGGAGAGAATCTTCCCCATTTCGCGCGCGTCGCGATAGCGACCTATCTCTTCAAGATAGGGAAGAGCATCGAGGACATAATGGAGATATTCTCGCACACCCCGAATTTCAATGACAAGACCACGCGCTACCAGCTGGAATTCATACAGAAGAAGGGATACAGCCCGCCGTCATGCCAGAACATGGACACCTACGGCCTTAGGCTGCCGGAATGCAAGTGCCTCGGCGTGACGAAGGTCAAGAACCCGATGCAGTACGGATTCAAGCGCACGAGCAGGAGCGCATCGAAAGGGGAAGGCGAGGGCGGGGGCAAGTGGGGCGGCAGGCGAACACGGTCATCCGGTTCCTATGTCGGGGGCAGCTCCAGCGACTCCTACGGGGACACGGGCGGCGGCGGGATGAGGAGGCGCAGGGGAAGCGGAGGATTCGGTGAAGTAGATGGATGAGGAGACATTCGTCAGGGAGAGGTTCAAGTCATACTACGCCAGCCACTGGACTAGGTCGCCGCATAGCGTCGGCTCCCGTGAGTTCGGCTTCGGCAGCTGGACGAAGACGATCGAGTCCAGGCACTATGCGTTCGCTAACGAGAAGGAGATGAACGCCTACCTCCAGCGCAACGTGCCGTTCGTCATCTCGTACTCGGAGGCGTTCTACAGGTAACCCGCCGGCCGGCCCATACAGAAGAAGGACTGGAACGGCGGCGAACTGGTGTTCGATATCGACGCCAACGAGCTCGGGTGCGAATGCGTCAAACAGCATGGCAGCGACTGGGTGTGCGACGTCTGCATGTCCCGCGCGAAGGAATGCGCGATGAAGCTCATCGACGAGTTCCTGGCGAAGGAGTTCAAGGTGCCGAAGGATGAGATCGAGATCAACTTCTCCGGCAACAGGGGATACCACGTCCATGTCACGTCCGGCTACGAGAGGGTCAGGGGATACGCGCGGAAGGAGATCGCGGACTATGTCAACGGCAACGGCATCGAGTACGACAACATTTTTGTCGAGGACAAGGTCAGGCGGAAAGTGGTCGGGCCGAAGCCTTCTGACGGCGGATGGAAGGGAAGGATCGCCACCATGTTCATCCATCAACTGAAGAACAGGACGCTGGAGCGCCTCGGCATCACGAAGGCTACCGCCAGGAAATTCTACGACCGGACGGACGCGGCCGACAAGATCGAAGGCGGCAACTGGGAGTGGGTCCACATCACCGACAAGAAGAAGTTCTTCGCCACGCTGTTCGAGGCGGTGAAGAAGGAGAAGGGATGCTTCGTCGACGAGGGAGTCACGTTCGACACCAGCAAGCTCATCAGGATGCCGGATAGCATCCACGGCAAGACGGGCCTTCTCGCCCAGCACATACCGATCAACGATCTCGCCAAGTACGACTGGACGAGGAAGGCGGTCATATTCAACGCCAACATAGTGGAGCTGCACGTCGTCAAGTCGCAGAGATTCACCCTCATGGGAAAGACGTTCGGTCCGTACGAGGGCCAGCTGGTCGGCCTCCCTGAGTACGCGGCGGTCTATCTCCTGTGCAAGAAGGCGGCAATCCTCCCTGAGAACGTCCAGAAAGCGGAACCCGCGCCCCAGGCCCCAGTGTAGCTTATTTTCACGCAAAGCAAAGGTTTATCTTCAACTTATCTGATATTATAACGTGAGATAATGCAATTGAAGCCAGACAACTCGAACCTCAAATCGACGGATCGCTCCGGCCAGGGCGCGCGGTCGGCCATGCCGGCAGTGAAGACCGACTCGCTGCCGCGGGCCCAGATACAACTGCCGGAAGCAGACATAGAAGCGATAAAGAGCATAACCCGGAAGAGGGATCCAGACCTGGCTTATTCCATCTCGATATCATCTTTAGCTCTTCTCATCAGGCACAACAGCCTCGTGTACAGGCAGGCTGCCGCATGGGCGCTCGGGATCAGGGGGGAAGCGGAGACCGCATCCATCCTTGCGACGGCGCTGAACCCCAGGGAGAATTGGATGGTGAAGAGGGAGATCGTCAATTCATTAGGGCTTAAACTGTGCCAGACATCGATCGATGCGTTGAAACCGGCGCTCAAGGACAACAGCCACTGCGTCCGCGTGGCTGCCGCGAAATCGCTCGGAAAGCTCAAGGCTTCGAGTGCCAAGACTGAGCTGGCTAGCCTAGTGAAAGATGATTCAGAACCCATAGTGAGGGGCGCGGCCATCAAGGCTCTCGCGGACATAGAGCGCGCGGAACAGCTGGCGCAGCGTCAGAATACCAACTCCGAAACCGGCAGCTGTTCCCAATAAGGCAGAAACAGATCCGAGAAAACCGCGGAAAGCTGAAGCAGGAGCTCTTCGAATAGCCTGCCGGGCGGAGCAAGCAATTAATACCTATACATCGAATCCTCATCATGGAAGAGCTGACATACGATGAGCTCAGGCGCGTCCATGCGCGCGAGAAAGGACCGACCATCTCAGCGATCCAGCCTGACTTCTATGTAATGGCGGGCAGACTGCTGTCCACCTACAACAGGTCGGACGCGTCCGGCATGAGGGAATACAACAACGTTTTAAAAATGCTGAAGTATATCTACTACAGAAGGCTTGAGAAGATAGTGAACTCCTCGATCAGCTCCTTCAGGGGCGTCGAGACTCCTCCTGAGATGCTTCCAAGAGAGAGGGAGCTGTATGAGAGGATCGTCTCCCTCGTAAAGACGGACGAGAGGGCCGTGGACGATGTGATGCTCTGCCCCCTGGATGCGATGTGCGATCCGGAAGGGAAAGCGCCCGTCGTGGAGTCCCGCGGGGCCTTCATGAAAGTGAAGATATCCAAGGACGTGGACGAGTTCGTCGGCCTGAACGGCAAGACATTCGGCCCGTACAGGGTCAATGACGAGGTCGAACTCCCGCCGGAAGAGGCGGAGTCTCTCGTCAAGATGGAGTCCGCCGTGAGGATAAGGAAGGAATAAAAGGACGGGTCTGGTTATCTGTTCCGCAAGCAGTTCATGCTAACATGGATGTATGTTGATAGGAAGTGATGATATGGCGAAGATCGTTGACACAATAAGGACTTACTGCCCGAAGTGCAACAAGCACACGCTGCAGAAGGTCAAGCTCTACAAGAAGGGCAAGCAGTCCCCGTTCTCGGTCGGACAGGCCAGGTACGACAGGAAGCTCACAGGCTATGTCGGAAAGGTCAAGGGTAAGAAGTCCGTCAGGAAGATCGGGAAGCACCAGAAGATCATACTCGAGTGCCCGACCTGCAAGAAGAAGCAGGAGCGCATCATCGGCACGAGGACCAAGAAGGTCCTCGAGGTGGTGAAGAAGGGCGCGCTGCTCTCCAAGGAGGAGAAGAAGGCTTCGACGCGCAGCACGACATAAGCGCGTCATATTTGGTGATTGAATGGACAAGAAATCAGAGACGAAATTCCTGGTCGTGAAGCACGAGTGCGGCAACGAGCAGCACGTGTACGACAGCGTCAAGACCGTTGTCAAGTGCACGATGTGCGGCAAGCCGATCGCGAAGCCGACCGGAGGCCTCGCCGAGATCATCGGCAAGGTCGTGAAGACAGAGTAAGGCGATTGGATAATGGCCAACAAGACGACACCCGACATTGACGAGCTGGTGATAGTCACTGTCAAGAAGATATTCCCCTACGGCGCGTTCTGCCAGATGGAGGAATACAACAGGGAGTGCTTCCTGCACGTCTCCGAGGTGTCGTCCGGATGGGTCAAGAACATCAGGAACTTCTTGAAGGAAGGCCAGCGCGTCGTCGTCAGGATCTACAGGCTGGTCCCAGAGAAGAACATGATCGACGTGTCGCTCAAGAGAGTGAGCGATGCGGACACCAAGCGTAAGCTCGAGGGCTTCAAGCGCGACAAGAGAGTGTCCAAGCTCCTTGAGGTCGCGCAGTCCAAGATGAAGACGAAGCCCACGATGACGATAGCCGAGGTATCCCAGAAGATGGTGGTGGAGTTCGGGGACGCGTTCAGCGGATTCGAGGTCGCAGCGTCCGACGGTGAATCGGCGCTCACCAAGATAGGCATAACCTCGGACTGGGCGGCCGCGATCACAGCCATCGCGAAGGACAACATCAAGAAACAGGTCAGGCGGATCACAGGCATACTCACATTGCAATGCACGGGCGAGGACGGGATCAACGTGATCAAGTCATTGCTCGCCATAGACGGCGCGGAGGTCGCGTACCTCGGCGCCCCGAATTATCTGCTCGCGGTCGAGGGAGACGACTTCAAGAAGTGCGAGAAGAAGATGAAGACCATCGTCGACTCGGTCACCAAGACCGCGGAGAAGAAGGACTGCTCGGTGAAGTTCGAGAGGAACGAGTGACCTCTCCGATTTTGCCGAGCGAGGAAGAGGGTCCATTATGAAGCTCAAGAGATGCCAGGTCTGCGGGGATTACACCATGCAGCCGAAGCATCACGACAAGCCGACCGTCACGGCGCACCCCATCTCGTCAGGGGTCGGCAAGCATGTGGAGCAGAGGGTGAAGATGAGGTCAAGGAAGGATGATTGACATGGCCAAGAGATCAGAATCCGAGCGCGCATCGTATTTCCCGCCGAAGGACGGCGTCAGGACCAATTTCGAGATAATAGCGCCGATCGGCAGGCTGGTCGACCCGATACTGATAGAAGGGCTGCCTGGCATCGGATTCGTCGGCAAGCTCGCGGCGGAGCATGTGGTGGACGACCTCGGCGCCAAGAAGGTCGCGACGCTCTACTCCCATCACTTCCCGCATCAGATACTCATCAACAAGGACGGCACCATCAAGATGCTCACCAACGAGCTCTACATCTACAAGGATCCGAAGAAGAGGAACGACCTCGTCATACTCACGGGCGATGTCCAGCCCACCACCTCCAAGTCCCAGTACGAGGTGATGAACATCATACTGGACTTCTTCGCGGATACAGGGGGCAGCAGGATCATCACGCTCGGCGGGTACGGCATGGGCAAGCTCGTGGAGAAGCCGCGCGTGTTCGGGGCGGTCACAGACAAGAAGGACATCGACGCGTACAGGAAGCACGGGGTCTCCTTCGGAGAGGTGGAAGGCTCCATCATAGGGGCCGCCGGCATGCTCCTTGGCCTAGGCAGGCTGAAGGGGATGAATGGCATCTGCCTCATGGGCGAGACCCATGGCAACTACATCGACCACAAGTCAGCCCAGCGGGTCATCGAGGTCCTGTCGTCGATCGTCGGCATGAAGATCAACACCGACAAGCTCGGCAAGAAGGCCAAGGAGAGCGAGGGCATGATCAAGAAGCTCGAAGAGGAGCTCGCCAAGGGAGAGACTGCCCAGCCTATCGAGATGCCGAAGAAGAAGGAAGACCTATCATACATCAGATAAGGCGAGTCGGATGGCGAAGGGAAAACGCCCTAACAGTTCTCCTGCTGCATTCTCATGCCAGCGGTGCGGCAAGTGCTGCTCCAACATGGACAATCTCGCCCTTTTCGAGTTGGAGAAGGAACGCCTGCTCGGCCTCAAGCCGGACCTCGACGTCAGGCCGGGCGTCACCGCGAAAGCCGGCAAGATGACGATCATACTCCAGTGGGGGCTCAGGAGCAAGAACGGGGTGTGCCCTTTCCTGGCAACCAGTGCGGACGGAAGCAAAGGATGCTCCATCTACGACGACAGGCCGATGGTGTGCAGGGCATTTCCCCTCTCACGTTCCGGACTCAATGGGACCGACGAGCTCATCAGCATGGACTGCCCGAGCGCGGCAATCCCTTTCGGCGAGAAGGAGATAGTCGCGGGAGCGGAGTTCTTCAGCAAGATGGGCAGTTATTACGGGGAAGTATTCGATGCCGCGTTCAGGCTGGACGCCGCGAGATTCTGGATGCGCGACATGGTGAAGTTCGTAGCCTCGCGGCTTACAGAAGCGAAGAACGAGCAGATAGGCCTTCTCGAGCTGGCGATCAGGGAAGGGATATACGACAAGGAGTTCCTGGACAGGGAGATCAAGTCGCTGTCCAGTCTTAGATTCTCGCACTGACGGATCGTCCTCTTCGCTCAGCCTTTCATTATCTTCTCTAGGTTCTTCCTGTCCCTGATGTGCTTGCCCAGCTTCGCGACGTGCTTGGTGTAGACGCTGAGCCCGAGCACGATCAACGCTGTCAGCTCGAAGAACGCGAGCCGGTCGTCCTCCTCCTTCCAGTTCGGCAGGAACGTCCTGATCTTGTTGTGCATCATCGGGAACGCCTGCTGCTTCTGCGGGGCCTTCGCATCGATCATTTTCAGCTCCTTGAACGTGCTGGCGTCCAGGTTGTGCGCGAATATGTTCCTGATCCTCTTGATCGGATCCATGGCGTTCAGTATCTTGCCCGGCAGCAGCTTGGCCGCGTGCGCGAGGTTGATCTTCGATGAGAAGTCGAAATCCTTGTCCTCGGCGATCTTCTTGTACGCTGGAAGCCAGGTCTCGAGCAGCTCATCCAGCTCCTTCTCTATGGTCATGGCGCCTATGAGCGCGAGCGCCCTGTCATCCGAAGTCTTCTTGTAGCGCTCGAGATAGGTGTTGAGTTTCTCCCTGATTTCCTTCATCTCGCCTTCGCTGCCTTTCACCAGGTCCATCATGGGGCGGTCGAACAGCGACTCGCCCGGATCCCCCTCAAGATGTATCTCGTCCTGTATCGGCATATGACCATCTCATCTCAGCTCTTCCTCTCTCCATCCGCCGGTCTGCTTCTTCGCATGGTGCTTCTCCTCCTTCAGCAGATGGACAAAATCATTGCCCGCCTTGCCGCGCGGGTAGACCTTCGCGTGCGGTATCTCCACCGGTATCCGGAGCTCTTCCGCGATCCGGACAGCTTCCTTCAGGTCAATCACGCGGTCAGTGAACAGCATCGGATATGTCCCGTACGGCTCATGGACCTTCTTCACTGTGAACAGCACGCGCTGGAACATCCCCTTGCGGTGGATGCGCAGTTCCGCGCTGCCATTCTCCAGTATCTGCTCCAGTGTCGGCTCGTCGGGTTCCATGCTCAACCGCCTTCGATTCGTTCCCACCCAATATCATCCGCTTTTACCAGTTCTTCCCCTTCACATGCTTGAAGTCCGGTCTTGTCTCCAGATAGTCCTTCAATGGGAATCCTATGAACACTATGAGCACCACTATGGCGGTGGTCGCTATCGCTTCTATATACATCCCGAATCCAGCGGCCATGCCGAGGGCGGCGACCACCCAGATCGCTGCGGCGGTCGTGATGCCTCTGACGTTGTCCTTGATCTTCAGTATGGATCCGGCGCCGATGAAGCCGATGCCTGTCGCGATTCCCGCCGCGATCCTCGTCGGGTCGGGGACGCCCGGCACGGAGAACGATATGATCGTCATCAAAGCGGAGCCGAGGGCCACGAGCGGCAGGGTCAGCACTCCCGCCGGCCTTTTGTGGTATTCGCGTTCGACCCCTACGACACCACCAAGTATCACAGCAGTCAATATCCGTGCCAGGAATTCGGTGAATTCAATTGCCATGTCCAAAACCTCTTCATGCCGTTTCAGTTGTCCGGCTTAGCCTTCCCTCCGCTTACATATAATCAGTAATATAATCCTGCTGCCGTCATCTGCGGTTTTCATTGAAAATGTGGAAAGGTATAAATGGGTCAATGGGGCCTTATATCCTATGAAAACCGTCTCTCCCATAAAGAAACTCTCTGTTCTCGGATTAGGCAGCATCAGCATGAATGTAATCGACGTCGTTGAACGCAATCCTCGCAAGTTCAGGATCGTCGCTCTCGCTTCATTGAATGAGGTTGAACTCATGGAGCAGCAGGCGCTGAAGTTGAGGCCGGAAGCGGTGTCGCTATCCGTGCCTGCCGCCGCGAACGAACTCGAAAACAGGCTCAGGAAGCGCAAGGAGACGCGCGGTATCAAGGTGCATTACGGTTCCGAAGGACTGATGAAAATCGCAACGCACGAGACGGCAGGCACGGTCGTCACCGCGGTCGTAGGGAGCGTCGGTCTGCTACCCACCCTTGGCGCCATCAAGGCAGGCAAGAACGTCGCGGTCGCCAACAAGGAGACGCTCGTGTGCGCCGGATCCATCATCATGCCTGCCGTCAAGCGGCACGGCGTCACTCTGATGCCCATCGACAGCGAGCACTCCGCGATATTCCAATGCCTCAACGGCGAGAGGCGGAAGGACCTGAAGAAGATAATCATAACCTGTTCCGGCGGTCCGTTCTGGACTACCGATGAGGAGAAGATGAATCATGCCACCAAGGAGGAGGCATTGAACCACCCGACATGGAAGATGGGTGGCAAGATCACTATCGACAGCGCCACGCTAATGAACAAGGGACTCGAAGTGATCGAGGCGCACTGGCTGTATGATGTTCCATACAATCAGATCAAGGTCACGATACACCCCCAATCAATAGACCATTCTATGGTTGAGTTCTGCGACGGCTCCGTAATAGTGCAGCGGGGGGTGCACGACATGCGTGTTCCTATCCTGTACGCCCTATCCTATCCATCGCGTCTCAATGCAGAGGAGTATGCATTCCTTGGAATCCCGATTCAAGACAGTCAGGATGGCGAGGAGATGACTCTAAACTTCATGAAACCAGATATGAAGAAGTTCCCTTGCCTTGCGTATGCGTATGAGGCGGGCGTGAAGGACGGGACGATGCCAGCGGTGATGAACGCGGCCAATGAGGTCGCAGTGGCGGAGTTCTTCCTCAAGAACAGGTGCTCCTTCGGCGACATCGCCAGGGTGGTCAGGAAGACTATGGACGATCACACGCTCATGATGAACCCCGGCCTCGGCAACATCCTTTCGGCGGACAAATGGGCGAGGGAGCATGCCAGATCCATCCTTGACGTCGTAGAAACGGATGGCAGCTGGAAGAATATCCGCTGATCTTCATCTTTTCAGCAGCGCTTCCACGGCCGCGCTCGTTATCAGCTGCTGCGCCCCATATCCTGTGACCGCGACAGCGCCGCAGGCGTTGCCCAATGCGAGGCAGTCTTCGGGGCGCATCCCGTCCAGGTCCGCGAACATGTATCCGGCAGCGAACGCGTCGCCGGCTCCGGTTGGATCCACCGCTTCCACCTTGTAGATGGGCGCGGACATCTCCACTCCTTCGCAGATGACGGCGCTGCCCTGCGACCCCCTCGTGACGACGAGCGGCGTCCGCGGGCCGATGGCGCAGTGCGCCTTCACGGTCTCGATCTCCTTCTCGTCGCCGATTATCGCTTCGATCGGATACTGCGTCAGATAGTGCTCGTTCCCCTTCGCCTTCTCCTCGAGATACCGGTGGGCGCTGACGTAGAGGATTATCTTCTTCCTCGCGGCGAACTCCGCGCACTGGGTGAAGAGGCCGTTCCTCAAGCCGACCAGCATCGCGCGAGAGGCTCCGATGTACGCGAAATCGTCCTCGTTGAGCAGGTCCACCCCATGGTACTCCGCGGTGTGGACTATGTTCCGTTCATTGGAGGAGACCATGATGTCATTCGTGAATGTGGGCTGGTCCGTGACTCTGACGCGTGTGATGTCTATCTTGCATTCATCGAGCTTCTGGAGCAGGAAATTGCCGTTCCTGTCGGTCCCTATCCGCCCTATAATGCCCGTCCTGCCGCCCAGTCCCGCGAACGTTGCGGCGGTGTTCATCGCGGCCCCGCCCGGCCTGATGAGCCTGTCGGTGGGGATGATTATGGTGTCGACGGTGGGATTGCCGAAGCAGACGATATCGAACTTCTTATCAGTCGTTATCCCTTTCGGTCTGCGTTCGCCGAACTGATCAATCAGCATGGTATATTTCCTCTTCCGAGCTTTATATCTGTACCGCTGCCTGCGGGGAAGAGCGGGATTTGTGGAATCGGGGCATCGTGGGTCGGGCGAATATTTATAAACTCTATCAGCATAGTTTAGACAGTCGATTTTTTCCAGAAATCGAACCCGGCGTACAGATGAAGTGGTCTCTGTGTTTCGTTGACACGAGGGACTCAATGTCATCTAGCATTGATGAGTACACTGCGTGCGCGTGCAAAGCACGACGCGGGCAATACCACACCGTGGTAAACAATGGGAAGTGCAAATAAGCCGAGAGCAGGTTCTCTCGCATTCAAACCGAGGAAGAGGTCGCGCGACATCTCGCCGCGCATTCATAGCTGGCGCTCCACCGACAAGGCGCAGCTTCTGGGTTTCCCAGTCTACAAGGTCGGCATGCGCATGGCCGGCATGGTCGATGATTCTCAATCGCCGACCAAGGGAATGGAGATCACGGTGCCTGTCACCGTCCTAGAAGCACCGAAAGTCACGATTTTTGGCATCAGGCTCTACAAGAAGACCTACGCCGGCGACGTTTGCGTCGGCGACGCCATCTCAGTCACCCCGAAGGCCGCAGGAACGCTCGGCATGAAGGAGGAGACCAAGCACAAGGACGCCAGCTGGCTCGCGGAGAACGTTCCGAAGGTCAGGACCGGTTTCCTCACAGCTCTCGCGTTCACCAACACCGATGTCGCAGGCATCCCGAAGAAGGCCGTGGACATCGTCGAGATCGGCATCGGCGGGAAGACTGCGGCCGATCAGTTAGAATTCGCGAAGTCAATCCTCGGAAAGGACGTCTCAGTGAAGGACGTCATAGAGGAGGGCGAATTCGTCGACACGATCGCAGTCACCCGTGGCCATGGATGGCAAGGCGCCGTCAAGAGGCACGGAATACACAAGCAGAGGCGCAAGGCGACAGGCCGCAGGAGGCACGTCGGCACTCTCGGTCCGTGGACCCCCCACAACGTCATGTACACCACGCCGCAGGCGGGCCAGCACGGCTTCCACCGCAGGACGCAGTTCAACATCCGCGTCCTCGCCGTCGGAGACGACGTGAAGAAGGCCAACATCCCCGGCGGATACCCGCACTACGGCGATGTGAAGACGGATTTCCTGTTCGTCAAGGGCTCCATACAAGGGACCCAGAAGAGATTCGTCTTCGTGAGGAAGGCGACCCGCGCGACCTCCCAGTCGAGGAAGCCGCAGATCGTATGGGGATACTGATTGATTTTCATTTGTGATACTTATGACAAGCGTTCCGATATACTCCGCTGATGGATCTTCCGCAGGGAAGGTCGAGCTGCCGAAGGTGTTCGCAGAGGACGTGCGCGACGAGCTGATCAAGCGCGCGGTGCTCTCCGAGGAATCCGAGGAGTTCCAGCCGAAGGGCACCTTCTACCGCGCAGGTCTCCAGACCACGGCGCGATACGTCGGAAGGAAGGAGGCCTATCACTCCCTGAAGAACCGTGGTGGCGCCATGCTTCCGCGCGAACTCTACCCAAAGGGACGGATCGGACGGGTCAGAGTGGTTCCGTGGGCAGTGAAGGGACGAAGGGCTCACCCGCCGAAGGTGGCGAAGGTCCTCGTGGAGCGCATCAACAAGAGAGAGAAGGCGAAGGCGCTCAGGAGCGCGATCGCGGCGACCTCCAGGAAGGAGATCGTGTCAAAGAAGCACATCTTCTCCGATGTCGTAATCCCAATCATACTCGATGAGAAATGCGAAGCGATGAAGAAGACAAAGGACGTGTTCGCCCTCTTCGAGAAGATCAAGATATCCAAGGACATCGAGCGAGCCGCGGACCGCCGCAAGGCGAGGACGGGCCACCGCTACGGCGGGACGAAGACCCCGAGGTCAATCCTCCTAGTGTCCGCGACCCAGGTGCCGCTGCTGAAGGCGGCGCGCAACATGCCGGGCGTGACGGTCAAGACCGTCGACAATCTCCAGGTGAGGGATCTCGCCCCCGGCGGAGTGCCGGGCAGGCTGACCGTCTGGACGAAGGCCGCCATAGAGGCGCTGAAGTAATACGATAATACGGTGAAACGATATGATGATCTATCCTGTTGCGACCGAAAAGGCGATCAACCAGATCGCGAAAGGCAACACGATCGTGTTCGAGGTCGCGAAGACCGAGACGCGCAAGACCGTGAAGGACTACGTGGAGAAGGAATTCTCCGTGAAGGTCGACAACATCAGGATCATGAACACGTTCTCCGGCAAGAAGAGGGCGTTCGTCAGGCTGAAGAAGGAATTCCCGGCCATGGACGTCGCGTCCAAGCTGAAGATACTGTGAGTTTGATAGAAGCCGAATGATCATAAGGTGTAAAACATGGGCAAGATGCTGAACCAGCAGAGGAGAGGGAAGGGATCGCCTGCGTTCACGGCGCCATCCCATCTGTTCAAGGCAGCGGTGGCCTTCCGCAGCTACGACGAGCAGGAGAAGACCTCTCTCGTGAAGGGCCAGGTCGTCAGGTTCATGAACGATTCCGCGCACAGCGGCCTCATGATGGTCATCAAGGAAGAGACGGGCAGGGAGATCGTGCTCCTCGCGCCGGAAGGGATCGCTCTCGGAGACACAATCGAGTTCGGAGCGCAGGCGAAGGTCAACTTCGGCAACGTGCTCCCGCTCGCGAAGATTCCCGACGGAATGCCGGTGTACAATATCGAGCTCGTCCCGGGAGACGGCGGCAAGATGGTGCGCTCGGCGGGCACGTCCGCTTCGGTTATATCCCACACAGAGAGTTCCGTTTACGTAGGCCTCCCATCCAAGAAGGTGAAGGTCTTTGACGCTAACTGCAGGGCCCAGGTCGGCCTCGTCTCCATCGGAGGCAGGCTGCTCAGGCCGGTGTTCAAGGCAGGCAAGAAGCACCACATGGTCGCTTCCACGGCGAGATACTGGCCGAAGGTCAGGGGAGTCGCCATGTCCGCCTACGACCACCCGTTCGGCGGCAAGCAGCACCACCCTGGCCGCTCCACTGTCGTGGCGAGGAACGCCCCGCCAGGAAGGAAGGTCGGGCTCATCGCGGCTGCATCTGTCGGCCGTGGCCGGAAGAGGAAGAGGCTGTGATAGCGCGTCTGATATGTAATGTTTAACGAGTGATTGAATGGCGAGAAAGTTCATATTCCGTGGGAAGTCCCTTGAGGAGCTCCAGGCGCTCTCTACTGAAGAGTTCCTGAAGCTCATAGACTCGCGCGCCAGGCGCTACGTCAACAGGATGCCCGTGGACTATAAGCGACTCCTCGACAAGGTAAGGAAAGTCGGCGAGAAGAAGGAGATTAGGACGACCATCCGCGAAGCGGTCATCATACCGCAGTGGGTCGGCCTCAAGTTCAAGATACACGGCGGGAAGGAATTCAAGCTCGTCACCATCCAGCCCGACATGGTAGGAAGGAGGCTGGGCGATTTCGTCCACACGACAGGTCGTGTGCTCCACAGCGGCCCCGGAGTCGGCGCCACGAGAGGATCGAAGTTCCTGCCGCTCAAGTGAGCTAGTCATTGCGTGATGTTTATGGCACAGTACAGATACGGATTCGGAGCGCGCATGCGCGAAGAGGAGACGGCGAAGGCGCAGCAGTACAACATAGACGCGTCCTACAAGGACCTCTGCGCAGTCTGCAGCAACCTCCGCGGCCTCACCGCAGACGAGGGCGTGCAGTACCTCGAGGCCGTGCTCGGCGGATTCCCGGTGCTCTACAAGAGGTGGAACAAGCACCTCGGCCACCGCAAGGAGCTCGGGGGGCGGAAGGGAAGGTATCCGGTCAAGTCCGCGAAGTACGTGCTGCTGGTCCTGAAGAACGCGATCGCCAACGCGTCCGGCAAGGGACTCGACAGCCTAACGATCGTCCATGTGCAGGCCAACAAGCAGGCCATCTATCCGAGGACCCAGTCCAAGGGCAAGCAGTTCCGCGCGAACTACGAGACCGCCCGGGTCGAAGTGGTGCTCGCGGGCAAGAAGAACGAGAAGCTCCTCGAAGAGAAGAAGGAGAAGTCAGCCAAGAAGGCGAAGGCCAAGGAGGCAGCCGCCGAGATGGTGAAGGGCGTGCAGTCCGAGGTCGAGAAGAAGACAGAGGAGGTCGTCAAGGAAGTGAAGACAGAGAAGGCGGCCGAGAAGAAGGTAGAGGCGAAGCCGGCAGCGAAGAAGTGAGCGATATTCATGTCAATCGAGTGATTTGATGGCAATCGAAAGGAAATTCATAGAGGATGCTCTTGCGAGATACAGGATATCCCAGTACCTCAAGGAGAATCTGGAGCGCGTCGGTTTCAGCGGCGTTACCATCCAGAGGACCCCCATGGTCACTAGGATAACCGTGGAAGTCGCCAATCCAGGGAGGCTCATCGGAAAGAAGGGCCGCTCCATCAAGAGGCTGACCGACACCATCGCGAGCGAATTCGGAGTGAATGACCCGCAGATCGCAGTCGTGCCGGTGGAGAACATCGATCTCGAGCCCAGGCTGGTCGGGCAGTCGATCGTCAGGAACATCGAGTCCGACAAGCCACTGAGGGCGACGATACACAGGACGCTCAAGAGGATCATAGACGCCGGCGCATTGGGCGCCGAGATCGTCGTAGGCGGAAAGATCGCGGCGAAGGGCGCGAAGGCGCGCTCCATGCGTGTCAGCTGGGGATACCTCCCGAAGGCGGGAGAAGTCACCAGGCTCGTGAGGAAGGCGCAGGTGACGGCAAGGCCGAAGTACGGCGCCATCAACGTGCGCGTCTCGATCACGCCGCCGAACGTGGTCTTCCCGGACAAGGTCGCCAAGCAGGCGATTCCAGTCCCGGGCGTCATCAAGTTCGCGGACGAGAAGTCCGAATCAAGAGTGAAGGCCGAGGCGGCCGCTGCCGTCGCGAAGCCGGCGGAAGAGAAGAAGGAGTGAATGAGTTCACAATCGTGATAATATGAAAGCAAAGGACATCCGAGCAATGGCGCCTGAAGAGATGAAGGCGAAGATCGCGGACCTGCACCGTGAGCTCAGCATCGAGCACGGCACCAGGTCGTCCGCGGGCGGCAAGTCGAGGAACTACGGCAAGATGAGGACAATCCGCAGGACAGTGGCGAGGATGCTCACCGCGATACGCGCGAAGGAGCTCGGCCTGAACGCGCCGAAGCCCGCGAAGAAGGCAGCAGCCGCGAAGCCGGCCGCCGCGCCGGCCGCGAAGAAATGATCATGTTCATGAAATGTCAAATATCAGAGGTGAATGAAGACGTCCGATAACTGTCCAACATGTGGGGTCCATAAGCTCATAGGTGACATCTGTTCAGGATGCGGTCTTCCGAAGGACATCTGCTCCTGCGCTGCTCTCGAGAAAGAGACGTCGCAGAAGATCAAGGTGACCATCACGAAGGCCAAGTTCAGGAAGTTCGTCACAATGATCGTGGGCGTAGAGAAGAACGCCATCGAGAGGGTGGGCAAGGAGCTGAAACAGACGCTCGCCTGCGGGGGGACCGTGAAGGACGGGAAGATCATATTGCAGGGAGACCACCGCATGAAGATCAAGAAGATGCTGGTGGCGCTCGGATACCCCGAGGAGAACATCACCCTGTCGATGATCGAGGGCGGCGGAAACCGCGGCGGCCGCGGAAGAAGGAGATGAGGTCATGAAGCGCGCAACTCGCCTGTCAGCGAGTGCGCATGCGTCGCAGACGCATCGCGCGATCGAGTACATCGGGCTCCGCGTGGCCGTGACAAGAAGCCCGTCCAAGGAAAGGATCGGCATCTCCGGCGTCGTCGTCGACGAGACGAAGAACACGTTCGTGATAGAGAAGGATGATGGAAAGGAAGTGACGGTCCCGAAACAGAGCTCGTCGTTCCGCTTCAAGGAAGGCGGGAAGGCGTTCGATGTGGACGGGTCGGATATCGCGTTCAGGCCGGAAGACCGGCCGAAGAAGACGCGATGAAGAAGGAAAGACAGGTTGATGATAATCAAGTGATCGTATGGAAGACAAGGATTGCGGAGACCAGAAGTGTTTCATCCACGGCGATGTGAAAGTCCGTGGCCAGATGCTCACCGGAACGGTTGTCAGCGCCAAGGCCAAGAGGACAGCGATAGTGGAGAGGCCCCGCATAATCTACTTCCCGAAGTACAAGAGGTACGCGAGGACCAGGTCCAGGCTCGCGGCGCACAACCCCCCCTGCATCAACGCCAAGGTCGGCGACACTGTCAAGATCGGGGAGTGCAGGAAGCTCAGCAGGACCAAGACATGGACGATCGTAGAGATAACGGAGAAGCCAGGAGAGGGGCAGAAGAAGTGAATCAGGCATCCAGGTGAACGATTATGAAGGCATTACCAAGCAACATCCCGCGTTCGCTCCCGGTCGGAGCGGTCATCAACTGCGACGACAACAGCGGCGCAAAGGTGGTGCAGATCATAGGCATGCTCAAGGCGCCCACCAAGAGGAGCAGGCTGCCCAAGGTCGGGATCGGCGATGTCGCCATCGTGGCCGTCAAGAAGGGGAGCCCGCAGATGATCAAGAAGGTGGAGAAGGCGCTCATACTCAGGCAACGCAAGCCCATGCGCAGGCCGAACGGGATGCGCGTCATGTTCGAGGACAACGCGTGCGCCCTCATAGACGACACGGGCCTGCCGAAAGGCACTGAGATCAAGGGCGTCATCGCCCGAGAAGTAGCGGAGAGGTACCCGAAGGTGGCTGCGATCGCCTGGGGTATCATATAATTGGTGTTCATATGCTGAAGACGTCAGAGAAACCGAGACAGCAGAGGAAGTTCAGGTACACGGCGCCGCTGCACCTGCGCACGCATTTCGTGCACGTGCACCTCAGCAAGGACCTGAGGGCGAAGATGAAGAAGCGCGCGATCGCCGTCAAGAAGGGCGACAAGGTGAAAGTGATGCGCGGAAAGTTCGCCGGCAAGGAAGGCAAGATCATGTCGGTCAACCTCACGAGGGCGAAGGTCTTCATCGAGGGGATGGCCGCGAAGAAGCAGAAGGGCAAGGAAGTCCCGCTCGCGTTCGAGCCATCGAATCTCATGATCACGGAAATGACGGAAAGGAAGTAAGCAATGAAGGATGATTAGCATGACAACCGCAACTATAGAGAAGCCAAAGACAGGGACGACGATCCCAACCACGAAAGGAACGAGCGCGGTGGGCGCCAACGTGCGCAACGATATCAGCACCAACTGGCGCGTGCTCTGCAGGCTGCAGTCTGAAGGGCCGCTTAATGCCTCTGCGAAGAGGAATGGGGCGCGCAGGAACTGAGATGATTATCATGACAACGACGACAATGACAGACAAGAGGACAACGGCCCCGACCGTGAAGAGGACGGGCACACTAGTGGTCTGCGCCCGCAAAGGCAAGGTGCACATCGACTGGAATGCGCTCCGCAGGATACAGTCCGAGGGGCCGCTATACGCTCCCGTGGAAATCATGGGTGCGCGCAGGAACTGAGATGACGATCATGGCGAAGCCAACAACACTTCAACTGCCGGAACGGAGAACCGCCTCCAAGACGGAGGAGTTCACGCTCGCGAGGGCGCGCTTCAAGCACCAGAAGCTGGGCATGGAATCGCTGCTGCGCAGGCTGACGACCAGCAACATGCGGTCCGTGGTGGGCGGGCAGCCAGTGCTGATCCCAAGCCGTCTCGTGCCCGGTTGCATGAGGGCCGGCCACCAAAAGAAGGTGGATGGGAGCGACACTCTCGTCATGATAGGCGCAGAGATCAACTGAGATTCAAAGGCAATATTCATTCGATAAGTGATGATTATGGGTAAGAAAGGAGGAACAAGGCACCTGAAGAGGATTGCGATGCCGCAGTCGTTCAGCGCGCCGCGCAAGGTCATGACATGGATCAAGAAGCCGCTGCCGGGCAGGCACGCCGTGAAGGGGGCGATATCGCTCTCGCAGGCGGTCCGCGACCTAGGCTTCGCCATGAACTCAAGGGAATCCAAATTGATACTCGCCAACAGGAAGATACTCGTCGACGGAATAGTCCGCGTCGAGATGAAGGACCCGGTGGGGTTCATGGACGTCATCACGGTAGGCGAGAAGAACTGGCGCGCCATCCTCGACGGCAAGGGCCGCATCGTCATGGCCAAGACAACCAAGCCGGACCTCAAGCTCTGCCAGGTGAGGAAGAAAGTGAGGATGAAGGGCGGCAAGGTACAGCTCACGCTCCACGACGGAAGGAATGTCATCGGATTCGACGCCAAGGTCGGCGACACGGTGGAAGTGTCGCTGCCGGACGGCAAGCCGAAGGGCAAGATCGCCCTCAAGGCCGGATCCAAGTGTTTCGTCATCGGCGGGAAGAAGATCGGACGAATCGGCACGATCGAAGAGCTCGTGCCGGGCTCAGCGACCCGTCTCAGCGAGGCGAAATGCAAGCTGGAGGACGGAATCGTATACACGACGCTGAAGGAGTACCTGTTCCCGATAACGGACGGTACGTTCGAGGCGAAGAAAGAGTGAATCAGGGTTTAATGTTTGCAAGTGGTACAAATGGACATGAAATCGGTCAAGCTTGAGAAGGTGACTGTCAACGTCGGCATGGGCGAGTCTACCGACCGCCTGAAGAAGGCCAAGGTTATCATAGAGAAGCTCAGCGGCAAGACAGCGGCGCTCACGCAGGCGCGCAGGAGGGTTCAGGCCTTCGGAATCAGGAAGGGAGACACCATCGGCGCGAAGGTCACGCTCAGGGGCGAGGACGCAACGGAGTTCCTGAAGAAGGCGTTCGATGCCGTGGAGTACAAGATGAACAAGCGCTCCATAGACAATCACGGCAACTTCGCGTTCGGAGTGAAGGAGTACATCGACTTCCCGGGCGCCAAGTACGATCCCACGATCGGAATCATCGGATTCGACGTCTGCGGCACCATGGTCAGGCCGGGCAAGCGCGTCACAGTGCGCAGGAGGCTCAGGTCAACGATCAGGAGCAGGCACCGGGTCACTCCGGACGAGACCGCGGATTTCCTCGTGAAGAATTTCAAGGTGAATTTCTATGAGTAAGGTTGACGTTAAACGCCTCGCGAACATGCAGAAGGGCAAGGGCACCAGGAAGTGCAAGCTGTGTGGCACCGCGAGAGGGAACATCAGGAAGTACGGCCTCAACATATGCAGGCGGTGCTTGCGCGAGGTCGGCGAGTCGGTCGGCTTCCGCAAGTTCGGCGATTAAGGTCATATTGCAAGGTGTGTTTATGGATATCCTGTCTGACGCTTTGAACATCATACGCGTGCACAAGAATGCCGGAAAGAGCGAGTGCAGAGTGCACTCCAACAAGATCACCGGCGAAGTGCTCAAGATCATGCAGCGCGAGGGCTACATCGGCCAGTTCGAGCAGGTCACCGAGGGCCCGAGCGTGTACTTCGTGGTCAAGGACATCGGCCCGATCAACGACTGCGGCACAATCAAGCCGCGCGCGCCGCTGAAGGCGGTCGATGTCAGCAAGGCCGAGGAGCAGTACCTGCCGAGCAAGGATTTCGGCGTGCTGATCATCACGACACCGAAGGGGATCGTGACGAACAAGGAGATCAAGGACCTGAAGAGCGGCGGCAGGCTGGTCGCTTTCATATATTGAGTAATGTTTCATGGTGTTAGATATGGCTGAAGAGAAGATCGAGTTTCCGTCTGGAGTCAGCATCTCGCTGGCGAGGAACGAATTCACAATCAGCGGCCCGAAGGGCAAGGTCACAGCGGCCATACCGCCGGTGACGGCGAAGGTCGAGGGCAACGCGGTCACCATCAGCGGCAGCGACAAGTCGTTCGTCAACACGGCGGTCGCGCTCGTGAAGTCGGCGACGAAAGGAGTGACGGAGGGGTACACGATGAAGCTCCAGATCGTCTACGCCCATTTCCCGATCACGCTCGAGCAGAAAGGAGCGGCCATAGTCATCAAGAACTTCCTCGGGGAGAAGAACCCACGCAAGGCGAAGGTCGTCGGCGACACCAAGGTCAAGGTGGAGAAGGAGTTCATTAGCCTGAGCGGCACGGACAAGTACGCGATCGGCCAGACCGCCACCAACCTCAAGCAGGCGACGCACATCAGGTTCAAGGACCCGCGCGTCTTCCAGGACGGCATATACGACGCGCCGCAGTGATATGATACAAGGTGTTACTCATGAGAAAGCATCCGAAATTCAACGTCCCGAACGTGGACAGGAAGAAGCGCGTCAAGGCCAGGTGGAGGAAGCCGAGGGGAATAGACAACAAGAAGAGAATCCACAAGAAGATCATGGGCGCATCGCCATCCATCGGATGGAGGAGCCCGAGAGATGACCGCGGATTCCACCCGTCCGGCAACAAGGAAGTGATGATCCACTCCCTGAAGGACATGGACAATCTCGGTGGCATGAAGGGGATAGTGCTCAGGATCGCGGGCGTTCTCGGAGCGAAGAAGAGGGCGGTCGTGATGGAGAAGGCGAAGGCCCTGAAGCTGAGGGTGCTCAATCCGTACACCAAGGGCTGAACGAATAGACAAATGTGATATTTATGGCAATCTCGACTGTGAGACGAATGGCGGCTGCGATCCTCAAGGCTGGGGAGAGCAGGATTAAGATAGACCCGCAGCGCACGGAAGACGCCGCGAAGGCGGTGACCAAGGACGATGTCCGCGGCCTCATCAGGCAGGGCGTCGTCACTGTCGTGCGCAAGAAAGGCGTTTCCAGGGCAATCGGCCGGCTCCATGACGCGAAGAAGCGCAAGGGAGGACGGCACGGCTTCTCCAAGAGGAGAGGCACCCACGGCGCGAGGGCCGGCGGCAAGAAGGAATGGCTGCTTCGGGTCAGGGCGCAGAGGAAGCTCCTCAAGGCCCTGAAGGAGAAGGGCCAGATCGCGAGCAACGCCGCGTACCGCGAGACCTATCTCAAGATCAAGGGCGGCGCGTTCCCGGACAGGGCGCGCGTCAAGATGTTCCTGAAGGAGAAGAACTATCTCACGGCCGCCGAGAAGACGGAAGCGAAGAAGTGATTCAAGATTATGAATGGATAAACCAAGGGAATCGATCCGGGAAGGTCGAGAAAACCGCAGGTTATTCGAAGTGATGATTATGGCGAGAGCAACTGGACCGACATACAACCTCTCCTTCAAGAGGAGGAGGCTCAACCTGACCAACTACAGGAAGAGGCTAGCCCTGCTCAAGTCGGGGATCCCGAGGTTCGTCGTCAGGAAGACCAACCGCGCGATCATCATCCAGCTCATACAGTTCACACCGAATTTCGACAAGACCCTGGTGTCCGCCAACTCGGCGGAGCTGAAGTCGGTCGGATGGCACCCGAAGGCGAACCTGCCCACCGCTTATCTCACGGCATTGCTGTGCGCCGAGCGCGCGAAGGGGGCCAAGGTCGAGGACGCGGTTCTCGACATAGGGCTGCAGTCCGCGTCCAAGGGCGCGTTCATATTCGCAGCGCTGAAGGGCGCGCTCGACGGCGGGCTGAAGGTGCCTGTCGGAGAGGTCGCATTCGACGAGGCGAGGATATCGGGCAAGCACATCGCCGAGTACGCCAAGAAGATCGCCGGAAGCGACGCCTACAAGAGGCAGTTCGGCGACTACATCAAGGCGGGCGCGAAGCCTGAGAACCTTGACGCGCAGTTCGCGGACGCCAAGAAGAAGATATCATCCGGCGCGATCCCGGCGAAGGCCCCGAAGGCCAAGTCCGAGAAGAAGCCGGCGGCGAAGCCCTCGAAGGCTCCGGCCGCGAAGGCAGCGAAGAAATGAATTTCATTAGGGGATAATTATGAAGCTTAGACGAGGGAAAGTAAGGAGAACGGCCGCGGTCGCGGAGAACATCGACGCATGGGTCCCGAAGACATCATTGGGCAAGTCAGTCAAGTCCAAGGAGGTCGGCAGCCTGGAGGACATCCTCCAGAAGGGCAAACCCATACTCGAGTCCGAGATCGTCGACACTCTGGTCCCGACCCTCATGCAGGAGACCATCGAGCTGTCGTCCACCCAGAGGATGACCGACTCCGGCAGGAAGGCCAAGTACAGGGCGGTCGTCGTCGTAGGTGACAGCGAGCGCTACATCGGCATCGGCTCCGGCAAGGCGGACGAAGTGAGGCCTGCGATCGAGGCGGCAGTCAAGGACGCCAAGATCAACATCATTCACACTAATCTCGGATGCGGCTCGTCCCAGTGCAACTGCGGGACGAAGCACAGCCTGCCGATACAGGCGGAAGGCAAGTACGGCGGAGTGACATTGCTCCTCAAGCCGGCGCCGAGAGGGACGGGCATCGTGGCGAACAAGATCGTCAAGAGGGTGCTCCAGCTCGCGGGGGTCAAGGACGTGTGGACCAAGGCGGAGGGAAGGACCAAGAACAGGTTCAGCACCGCAATGGCCGTCGTCAACGCGATCGACGAGCTCAACAGGATGAGGATCAAGCAGCCGTGGTCCTGAGTGGCATTCATACAATGAAAGCAGACAAGTGATCATATGGTAATCGCAATTGTTCTCGTTCGCGGAATCTCCGGGATGAAACCGGACATCAAGAGGACGCTTGAGCTCCTCAAGCTCAACACCAAGCACCACTGCGTGCTCTACAAAGAGGAGACAGTGACCATCAAGGGCATGCTCAACGTCTGCAAGGACTTCGTCACCTGGGGGACCGTATCCAAAGAGGTCCTGCGCACGCTCATAGAGAAGCGCGGCAGGCTCCCTGGGGACAAGAGGGTCCCGGCCGAATCGGTGGACAAGGTCATCAAGCTCATAGAGGCAGGCGAGAAGAAGACCGGCATCAAGTCGGTGTTCAGGCTCAGCCCGCCGAGCAAGGGATGGAAGTCAACCAAGGACAGGTTCCCGAAGGGAGCGCTCGGCCCGCGCGGCGACAAGATGGACGCCCTTCTCAGGAGAATGATCTGATCCAGCGAGATGAAATTCATACAGCGGTGAAAATATGGCAAGAAGGAAACCTGCTAGATACAATAAGTTCCTCGCCACCAGGACCTGGGGCGCGGGGAACACCAAGAACAGGAGAGGCAAGGGCAGCCGGGGAGGCAAGGGCTATGCCGGCTCCCACAAGCACCGCTGGGCATGGATACTCAAGTACGAGCCGGAGCACTTCGGCAGGCACGGATTCGTCAACAGGAACGCGTCCCCGAAGCTGGACGCCACTAACATCAGCGCCATCGAGAGCCAGGCTCTCGGGGGCAAGCTGAAGAAGGAGGGCGGCATGCTCGCATTCGATTTCAACGGCAAGATCCTCGGCGCAGGCAACATCACCATGCCCGTGCATGTCAAGGCCAAGGCGTTCTCCGAGAGCGCGAAGGCCAAGATCGAGAAGGCCGGCGGCAAGATAGAATTAAAAGGAAGTAAGTTACAAAAGGAAGTCAATAATTGATCAACGATCAACTTAAGGTGACTTCTTGAAACTCGACTTCATCGAACCGCTGGTGCCATTCCTACCCGAGGTGCAGGCGCCCGCAAGGCCGCCCGCGCTGACGGAGAAGATATTCTGGACGGCAGTGGTGCTGTTCCTATTCTACGTGATGTACCACGTAGTGCCGTTCGGAGCCGAGATCAGGGGCGGCGCGTTCGTGGAGTTCATCCAGACCGTGCTCGCCAGCAGGACCGGAACCCTCCTGAAGATCGGTATCGGCCCAATCATCCTCGCTTCCATCTTCCTCCAGCTGTTCTCGGGAGCCAAGATCATCGAGGTCAATTTCCAGGAGCCCAGGGACAAGGCGATGTTCAACGCCACCCAGAAGACGCTCGCCATACTCCTCGCGATCATCGAGACGGTGCTGTTCGTCCTGCCCGGCGTATACCTCGGGCCGGACGCGAGTTTCGGCAACCCCGGCCTCGTAATGGGGCTCATCATCGCGCAGATCGCCTTCACGTCGATACTCCTCATGTTCCTCGACGAAGTGGTGTCCAAGTACGGCATCGGCTCCGGAATCTCGCTGTTCATCGCGGCGGGTGTGGCGCTCGCTGTCGTGCAGGGTAGCTTCACCCTCATATTCGGAGGAACCGGAGTGGACGCAGGCCAGACAGTCATGGGGCGTCTCGCCGCAGGCGGCGCGACGGCGATCCCGAACGCCATCATAGCGTTCCTGCCGATCGTCTTCATGTTCGTGATCATCATCCTCTCGCTCTACGCAGAGGGGGTGCGCGTCGAGATCCCATTGTCGTTCAGGGGATTCGGCAGCAGGTTCCCCGTGAAGCTGCTGTACGTCTCAGTCCTTCCCGTCATCCTCACTTCGGCATTGCTGATGAACGTCCAATTGCTGTCCAGGTCGCTCCTGTTCAACGCGAACTGGGACGTCGGAGGGACGAACATCGCGCAGTATCTCGGAGTGGTCGATGCCAACGGCATACTCAGGGACGGCGCATTATACTTCATCTCGCCGCTGCAGAACCCCCTCTATGTCGGCTCGTATGAAGGGTATCTCGCCCAGTTGGCGGGATCCACGCCGGTATTCGGCATACCCGAATGGGCCCATGTCCTCGGTTATACGGTCATCTATGTGATCATGTGCGTGGTATTCGGGCAGTTCTGGCTCGAGGCATCGGGCATGAGCGCGTCCGCGGTGGCTAAGCAGATCACCACCACAGGACTATCGATCCCAGGATTCCGCAGCGACCCCCGCATCGTGGAGCAGCTGCTGGACAAGTACATCAGCACCATCGCAGTCCTGGGCAGCATGTTCGTCGGGCTCCTCGCGGTGCTCGCCGACATCACTGGCGCCATCGGAACGGGCACAGGCATACTGCTGACCGTGAGCATCGTCGCCAAATTCTACGAAGACTTCAAGCAGCAGAACCTGCTGGACATGTATCCGGGGATACAGAAGTTCCTCGGGGGCTGAGATCCATGCTAGTGGTCATGGGGCTTCCCGGCGTCGGCAAATCATCCGTACTCAAGGGCGCACTGGAAGGGAGGGACATCAAGGTCATCAATTACGGCGACGTGGCGATCGAGGTCGCGAAGAAGAGGAAGATGACGACCGATCGCGACGCCCTCATCTCCCTGCCCGTGAAGGCGCATCTCGAGCTGCAGGACGCCGTCGTGGCGCAGCTGAAGGACGCGCCGAAGACCATACTGGACACCCATGCCGTCCTGAAGCGGAGGCCCTCCGGCTACATCCCGGGCCTGACGCCGTCGCTGTTCAAGAAGGTCACGATAGACGCGCTCGTGTTCATAGATGCGCCATCCGACGAGATCGCCAGGCGCAGGAAGGCGGATCCGGCGCGCGCCCGGCCCGCGATGACCGTTGAGGAGCTGGACGAGATCAGGCGCTTCTCCCTGTCCGCGATCAGCGTCTACTCCGCGTCGACCGGCGCCCCGATCTACGTGATCACCAACAGGGAAGGCAGGTCCAAGGAAGCGATCCGGGGCCTGAGGGACATATTCGACTCCCTCGGCTGGGAATGAACCCCGGGCGTGCCCAACAAACACATTTAAATCAGCCAAGCGCATAGTATGCTCATAATCTTCAGTGATAGTGGTATGATGGAATTCGCGATAATATCCATAATCGGCATCGTTGCGTCCCTTGCGATAGCGTTCGTGCTGAACAAGCTCGGCATCAGCGCCAGGCTCAAGGAGATACAGACGCTCACCAACAAGGTGAACAAGGACTACTTCGACGCCCTGAAGAAGAAGGACATGAAGCGCCTGGACGAGCTCGACATCAAGATGAAGGAGTCGCAGCAGATGTCCATGGAGACCATAATGCTCCAGTTCAAGTCGATGGCGGTCACGCTGCCCGTGGCTTTCGGGCTCCCCTACCTGCTGCAGCATTTCCTGTTCCCGGCGTTCATCATCACGCTGCCGTTCCAGATACCCATTCCGTTCAGGCCTGACTTCTTCTCCCTGACATGGAGGGACACGTTCGGCGCGTACGGATGGTTCTGGCTCTCGTTCATATTCCTCGGCGGGTTCGCCCAGGTCGTGAAGGGGCAGCTTCAGAAGAAGCCGGCGGCCAAGACCGACGGCAAGGACCAGAAGAAGTGACATCGCATCGCCCGCACGGGCAGTTGCATACGCTTTTATCCCTTCTTTTCCAAGGCAGCTACATGTAGCGCAGCCTTGCGCTCCAGTCATCAATCGGTGGTATCATGGTGGAAATAATCTGCATCAGCGGCCTCGTCGGATCCGGCAAGGACAGCGTCGCGGACGTGGTCGCGGAGAGGCTGAAGTACCACCGAGTCAGGCTCACGTTCAAGGACGCCGCCCAGAGGATGGGCATCACGCTGATGGAGTACCACGCCTACGTCGAGAAGGACCTTACCATCGACAAGGAGTTCGACAAGATGCAGATCAAGGAGGCGAGGAAAACCGATTCCATCCTCTCCACCTGGCTCAGCGGATGGCTCGTCAAGGACGCGGCCATCAGGGTATGGCTCGAGGCGTCCTCGAAGGCGCGCGCGGAGCGGATATCGAAGCGCGACGGGATGAGCAAGGCGAAGGCGCTGAAGCACGTCAACGAGAGGGACATGCACAATCGCGGCAGGTACATGGCGCTCTACGGGGTGGACATCTACGACCACTCCAACTTCGACATCATCATCAACACTGAGAAGTACTCCGTGGACCAGATCGCGGACATCGTCGTCGCGGCCTACAGGAGCAGGAAGCGCTGAGCGCGCAATCATTTAAAACGCTTGACGCGATAATACAACCTTGAGTTCTATACTCATAAATGGTGGTTTCATGATCGATGCTGGAAGAGTATGCACTAAGAAGACTGGAAGGGACACGGGAGAGAGATGCGTGATCATCAACGTCCTCGACGACACGTTCGTCGAGATCGTCACGAAGGGCAGGAAGCAGGCCCGCAAGGTGAACATCTCGCACCTGGTGCCCCTCGACCAGACCGTCGACCCGAAGTCTGAGGAACAAATAAAAGCGGCTCTCTCCACAGCTTGATATGGCTGTGGTTCCGCTGACTTTTTTCAGGGGCAAGGCTTCGACCGACGAGCGTTACGGCAAGCGTCCGGCCCAGCGCAGCATGGACGAGCTGCTGGCCTGCGGATTCGTCGTCGTCGACAAGCCGTGCGGCCCGAGCAGCCACCAGACCTCCGACATGGTGAAGAGCCTCGTCGGGGCGAGCAAGGCGGGCCATCTCGGCACCTTGGATCCGAACGTTTCCGGCGTGCTGCCGGTGCTCCTCGGCCGCGCGCCCAGGGCGGCGTCGTTCCTCATGTCAGAGGACAAGGTCTACGTCGGAATAATGCAGTTCCAGGCCGACATCGGCGAGAAGGCGATACGCTCCGCCTTCGGCAAATTCGTAGGCGAGATAGAACAGCTGCCTCCCGTGAGGTCGGCTGTCGCCAGGCGTTTGAGGAAACGCACCATCCATTCATTGGAGATACTCGAGATCCACGGGAGGGACGTTCTGTTCCGTTCCCATGTCGAGGCCGGCACCTACATCAGGAAGCTCGCGCACGACATCGGCAGGACGACGGGCAAGGGCGCGCATCTCGTCGAATTGAGGCGCACCGCCGTCGGCAGGATACCGGAGCAGTCATCGGCCAATCTGCATTCGATCTCGGAGGCGGCCTGGCTCTGGAAGGAGAAGAAGGACGATTCCGCCCTCCGGCGGATCGTGTTCCCGCTCGAGCGCACCATCGACGTGATCGGCATGGGGCGGGTGAGGGTCATAGACAGCGCCGTCGATCCCGTCTGCTCCGGCGCGCAGCTGATGGCGCCAGGGATATCCAGCGCGGAATCGACGATAAAGGATGGCGATACGGTGGCGGTCATGACGCTCAAGGACGAGCTCGTCGCCTTCGGCACCGCCGCGATGACGCCGGACGAGATGATATCCGCCAAGGGCGGCGTCGCGGTCAAGACGGGCCGGGTCATCATGGAAAGAGGGATCTATCCTCGTTGGACGAAGCAATAGACTGATCTGTTTGGTGCGGATAATATCATCCGAAATGAGGTCTCATTCTGGTTATAAACACTATTTTCAGCGTATTCATTATGAGGAAGAGACGTACAATCGAAGACATGCAAGCGCTAGCCTTGTCGAAACATGGGCGTTGCATTTCATCTGGACTCAAAAATGTCCATTCTAAACTCAAATGGCAATGCAGCGAAGGGCATGAGTGGGAAACGAAAGCTTATCACGTATGTCAGGGGCATTGGTGCCCTTACTGTTCCCGTAACGTCAGTGAAAGAATCTGCCGTAAATTCTTCGAGACGATTTTCGGAGAGTCGTTCCCTAAATCCAGGCCTAAATGGCTGATGGGTCAGGCAGGCAAGCCATTAGAATTGGATGGCTACTGCGAGAAGCTCAGCCTTGCGTTCGAATACAACGGGATTCAACATTACAAGACGTCTCGTATCTTCCATACTGCGAGAAATTTGGAAGGCCAAAAACGTTCAGATGCATTGAAAAGGGAGATATGTGCGGAGAACCACGTCATGCTGATAGAAGTCCCGCACGAAATCGGTTTTGAGTGTATGACAGGATATATCCTTGCAGAATGCAGGAAGAAAGGTGTGGCTTTACCTGCACACATTCCGACTATTGATTTTAGGAATTTCGATGTCTATTCGACAAATAAAGAACGAGCAGACGAGATGAGAGACATCGTCAAGAAGAAAGGCGGGGCATTCCTAACCGGGCGCTATATTAATTGTCGAACCAAACATGTTTGGCAATGCGAAAAAGGGCACATATGGGCGACTACTCCACGGCACATTAAGCAAGGTAAGTGGTGTCCTAGATGTGCGATAATCAAAATGCGTGAACGTTTGAAGGGAAAGAGACGAAAAACGTCCATCCAATCGATCTGCTAAATTAGATTTAAATATTGGAGCACTCCTATTCTATCTGTGCGGAGTTCGCATAACCTGGTAGTGCGCAAGAGGACTTTTAACGAGTTCAATCGTTAACTGTTCTGCGAACCTGGAAACTATCGGGCCGGGAAGCTTGTGGTCTTAATCGGCCGTGTGGGTTCAAATCCCACACTCCGCGCTCCCTTTTTCTTCGAAAATGCGTGCCCCAGCTTCAGCAAGGTATTTATTCCTCCGAAGGCTATGATTTCCAGGGTGTGTTGATGTACGGTGACATTGCTCGACTGAACGACGCCAAGTCCCATGGGGACGCGCCGGTGCCGAAGAGGGATCCCGAGCTGCTGTTCTCCAGGATCAAGAGGATGTCCCCGAAGCTCAAGCCGCTCGCGATGGCGCTGAACAGCGGAAACGGCGGCAGAAGGGAATGGGCCACTGCGAGGCTCGCGCGCGCCAGCCCAAGGGCCGATCTGCTGCTTTACCTCACCATATCGCACGGGGATCCGATGGCGCGCGCGGCTGCCGCGGAAGCGGTGTGCAAGATGGTGCGATTAGGGCTGAAGGGCACCTGCGTATTGAGCCTGACGCCAGCGCTGAACGACGACTGCCCCTATGTCCGGTGGAGGACGATCGCCGAGATAGGCAAGATGGGCCCGAAATCGGCGCATTTCGTCAAGGAGATGTTCAACGGGCTTCATGATCCGTCGGATACGGTCCGCGTCCAGGCGGCCAAGGCGATAGCGGCCACCTATCGCAGGCCGCGCAGCAACTATCCGGATGACATAAAAGAGCTGAAGGAATTGTCGTCGAAGGAGGCGGATCCGTACGTCCGAAGCGAGATGCGCGCCGCGCTGAACAAGGCGGAGCTCGAGTACGGGCTGTTCAAGGACAAGTTCCTCAATCCGGTAAAATACAGGAGATGATGCGATTCGGCCCGGAAAACGCCGTCTGAAGGGACCCTAACCTCGAAGGCGGAGCTCCAGTCAAGGCAACGTTTAAAAGGCTGTTTGTGGTATGTAATAGATAGTTTCTCGCAGTTTTTTGTTCACACGGACTGTTGAGACGTTCGACGGACTGTTCTATTTGTCCGATTTCCAGAGTGAATTAAATGGCTAAGAATCAAGATATCAAAGGCAATGCTCCCCCGAAGGGCGCAGAGCAGAAGGAAGAGATGAGAGGTATCGTCCACCTCATAGGCAAGGACGTCAAGGGTCAGGTGCCGCTCTCAGCCGCGCTCAGGCAGGTGAAGGGCGTAGGCGTCAGGCTCTCTGTCATTTTCGCTGACATCATATCCAAGGAGCTGTCCATCCCCAAGGACACCCCGATCGGAACTCTTTCCGAGGCCCAGGTCGACGAGGTCGAGAAAATCGTCAAGAACCCGCTGGCCAAGGGAGTCCCGGTCTATCTCCTGAACAGGAGGAAGGATCTCGAGACAGGGAAGGACGTGCACATCTCCGGCAGCGACGTCGTGTTCTCCATGCGCAACGACATCGAGCGCGAGAAGGCTATCTACACCTGGAAGGGCTACCGCCACGCCTACGGACAGAAGGTCCGCGGCCAGGGCACACGCACCTCGGGCAGGAAGGGTCTGACCATGGGAGTCTCGAAGACCAAGCTGAAGGATGCCGCGGCAGCAGCCAAGGCAGCCCCGGCGAAGGGAGCCGCTCCAGCTGCGGCCCCGGCGAAGAAGTAATGATCCGAGTTGATATTTATGGGAGACCCAAGAAAACTCAGGAAGAAGTATGAAGTCCCGCAGCAGATCTGGGACGACGCCAGGATCGCCGAGGAAGGCGGGATGGTCCAGGAGTACGGGCTGAAGAACGTCCGTGAGGTATGGACCGCCAAGGCCGAGCTCAGGAAGATCAGGACCCAGTACAAGAACATGCTCGCGCTCGGAGAGAAGGCAGCCGACAAGAAAGCGGCCCTCCTCCAGAGGACGATCAACCTCGGATACTGCAAGCCGGCCGCCTCGGTCGACGACATCCTCTCTCTCACCACGAGGGACATCCTCGAGAGGAGGATCCAGACCATCGTGTTCAGGAACGGCCTCGCGAAGTCAGTGAAGCAGGCGAGTCAGCTCATCACCCACGGTTTCATCTCTCTCGACGGGAGGAAAGTGAAGTCCCCTAGCTACCAGGTCCCTGTTTCAATCCAGGACAAGATTGGATACTATAAGCCCATTACTATCGACGTCTCCGCGCCATCCGCGTCAGAGAAGAAGATGCAGGAGACGATCGAGGCGATCGACGCTCCAACCGCACCGGCAGCGCCGGAGAAGGCGGAAAACAAGGCGCCGGACGGGAAGGCCGAGAAGGCACCGGGCGAGAAGGCTGCCAAGCCGCATGCAGCGAAGCCGAAGCCGTCGAAAGAGTAAATAAAAAGTGATGTTCATGGCAGACGAAAAAGTAGAGACGAAGGAAAAAGTTGAAGTCAAGGCCGAGGCGCCGAAGACCGAGACGAAGACCGAGGAAAGGCAGGAGCACCGCGGCGGATACGGCGGACGCAGCAGTGGCGGCGGACGTTTCGGCGGACGCGGCGGATTCAGGTCGCGCTCAGTGCTGCCGTCATTGGCGCACGGAAAGGTCGGCGTAGCACACGTCTTCTCATCCAGGAACAACACAATAATCACGATAACAGACCTCACAGGAGGGGAGATCATCGCCCGCGGAAGCGGCGGGATGGTCGTCGATTCCGACCGTGAGGAGGGATCCCCGTACGCGGCCATGAGGGCCACGGCGAAGGCGGCGGAAATCGCCGTCAGGAAGGGCATCACCCGTATCAGGGTGAAGATCCGCGCGCCAGGCGGCCACGGCGAGAAGACGCCGGGTCCGGGGGCGCAGGCGGTCGTCCGAGCTCTCGCGAGGTCAGGACTCCGCATCGAGAGGATCGAGGACGTCACACCGGTGCCGACCGACACCACGAAGAGGCCGGGCGGACGCAGGGGACGCAGAGTTTGAGTCGCATTAATCGAAGCATTGACAGGGTGCAAAAATGAAGATCGCAATCGAGTCGAAAACAGAGAAGGAAGTCAAGTTCGTTCTCAGCGACGCGACGATCGAGTTCGCGAACCTGCTCCGCAGGTACGTGATCAACTCGGTCCCGGTGTTCGCGATCGACGACGCGGCGGTATACGAGAACACGAGCTCGTTCTTCGACGAGTATATCGTCCACCGCCTCGGGCTCATCCCGCTGACCACGCCGCTCAAGGCGAAGGCGAGCGACGAGGCGACGCTCATGCTAGACGCTGAAGGCCCCGGCACCATATATGCCGAGAGCCTGAAGACCACGGACAAGAACATCCACCCGACGCTGGCAAAGATACCGGTGATCAAGCTGCTCGAAGGGCAGAGGGTGAGGATCGAGGGCAAGGCGATACTCGCGACAGGCAAGAAGCACGCGAGGTTCCAGCCGGGCATCGCATCCTACGGATACGACAAGGAGGGCGAATTCAGGTTCGTCGTCGAGTCGTACGGCCAGATGGACGCCGAGGACATGCTCAACAAGGCGCTCACGCAGATCCAGGAGAACGCTGAAGAGATAGAGAAGCAGCTAGAGAAGGCCGAGTAAAGATATGTGATATGGATTTGCAGGGGTGGCAGAGCTAGGTCAAATGCGCTAGCTTGAGGGGCTAGTGCCGTAGAGGCTACAAGGGTTCAAATCCCTTCCCCTGCACTCAGACAGGAATCGCAATCAAACGGGAAAAAGCAATCAAGTTCAAAGGTGTTGTAAAATGGTGAAGGGTCCGGAAGATATTAGGACGATCGAAGCGATCAAGACGCTCACTGCGGGCAAGACGGCGCAGAAGTCGAAGATGTTCGGGCTCCTCGCGAAGACGCTGAAGGCGCCGAGGCGAGCGAGACCGTCAATCAATCTCGACAAGATATCGCGATTCTCACAGCCGAAGTCTGTGGTGGTCATCGCCGGCAAGGTGCTCGGCGCAGGCAAGCTCAGCCACCCGGTCGACATCGTCGCGCTGACATTCAGCGAGCAGGCGACGAAGAAGATCGAGGACGCGGGCGGAGCGGCCAGGGACTTCAAATGGCTGGTGAAGAACGGCTCCAAGGGAGTCATACTGCTGAAGTGAATTCACGTTGATATTTCGAAGGTATTTCTATGATGATTTTCGATGCTGATGGTGCGATTTTCGGAAGAGTGAGCACGACCGTCGCCAAAGCGCTCCTCAAGGGCGAGGACGTCGTGGTAGTGAACGCGGAGAAGATAATAATCAGCGGCGATCCGACGCAGACCGTCGACAGGTTCAAGGTGCGCAGGGCGCTGGTGAACAAGGCGAACCCGCAGCACGCGCCGCACTTCCCGAGGAGGCCGGACATGCTCGTCCGGAGGATGTTCAGGGGGATGCTGCCGTTCTACAAGCAGACCGGACGCGACGCCTACAAGAGGCTGAAGGTCTACATGGAAGTCCCGACGGAGTTCGAGGCGCAGATGGCGAAGGCCACGAAGTTCGAGAAGAAGGTCCCGAGGAAATTCATCACGATTCTGGATATCTCAAGAGAGTTGGGTTGGTATGGTAACAAAGAGTAAGACTGACGTCAAGAAGGAGAAGGTCGCCGAGACCGTGAAGGAAGCGAAGCCCGTAGTGGCCAAGGTCGAGGAGACCAAGGCGGCAGAGGCGCCGAAGAAGAAGCGCTCCGCCAAGAAGATGAAGCAGATCACGATCTCCGCGCGCAGGAAGATGTCCGTCGCGAGCGCGAGCATCAAGCTGGGCAAGAACGGCGTCCGCATCAACAAGATGCACGTGGAGTCGCTCGGCAACCCGTACGTCAAGTCGCTCATACTCGAGCCCCTGAAGATAGCGGGCGACTACGCCAACGGCGTGGAGATCGACGTCACAGTCCGTGGCGGAGGCACCATGTCCCAGGCGCAGGCGATACGCGCGTCCATCGCGAGGGCTCTCGTGATGCATACGAAGGACCCGCAGCTCAAGCAGGCGATGCTGTCGTATGACAGGTACCTGCTCGTGGAGGATCCGCGCCAGGTCGAGCCCAAGAAGTACAAGGGACGCAAGGCGCGCGCGAGGTTCCAGAAGTCGTACAGATGATATGTGGTATTCATGACTACGCAGACCCAGGCAACCGTGAAGCCGAAGCTCCATGACACTCTCGTCAAGACGAAGAGCGACTGGAAGTTCTGCAGGATTTTCGGCAGGCATCATGGCGAGCCGCTCGACATCATGCTCGAGCCGACCTATACCGGAGTCAAGATCACGTCCGTGAACCACAGGAGGGATCCCGTCGACGAGGTGTATTTCTGCGCCCATAACGTGAAGTCCGTGGACAACATCACGAAGTCGATCAGGCCGACCATCAATGACGAGTTTACATTCAACACCGATAACCTCAGGCAGATACGCGTGAGGGCAGAGACCCAGGACGCAGCGAGGCAGATCGAGGAGCTCATCTCCATGCTGATTGCGAGGGATTCACAATGATGCCACCCGTCAGATGTTTCACGTGCGGAGCCCCGATCGGGCACCTCTTCGAGGACTACAAGGACAAGGTCAGCCACAACAAGAAGGCCGGCGCGGTACTCGACGAGATGGGCGTGAAGCGCTACTGCTGCAGGAGGATGTTCCTGTCGCACCTGGACGCGGTGGACGAGATAATTTCATATAGGGGGCATTGAGATAATAGTGGCACGGGGCCGTGTGCTAGCCTGGTATGCTTCCACCTTGGGGTGGTGGCGACCCGAGTTCGAATCCGGCCGCGGCTCGAATCGCCGCTTCCGGCGGCAATCTCGGCGGCCCCATTACGCTCATGGAAATGAGAACAGGATCGAAAATCAGGAAATGTACGATGATATTGAAGGTTGATTGAATGGATGCAAACGTTCCTCACGAGAAGTACCTTGAAGCCGGAGTCCACATCGGGACCCGCGTCTCCAGCAAGCAGATGAAGAAGTTCGTCTACAAGTACCGCAAGGACAAGCTCGTCATGCTCAACGTCGATCTGATCGACAAGCGCGTGCAGGACATGGCCCAGATGGTGGCGAAGTACGACCTCTCCAAGATGGCCGTGATCGCTTCCCGTGTCTACGCGGTTCCAGCCGCGAGGAAGTTCTCAGAGCTCACAGGCGCTCATGCGTTCGCGGGCAGGTTCGTGCCTGGAACGTTCACCAACCCGGCGAGGAAGGACTTCTTCGAGCCGGAGATCGTGTTCGTGTGCGACCCGAGAGTGGAGAGGCAGGCCCTGATAGAGGCGACTGAGCTCGGAGTGCTCACCGTGGGCCTCGCGGACACAGACAACTCGCTCAAGTACCTGGACTACTTCATCCCGTGCAACAACAAAGGCAAGAAGTCGGTCCCGTTCATATTCTACCTCTTCACGAAGGAGCTGATGAAGGCGAAGGGCCTCATCAAGTCCGACGAGGAGTTCACCACCAAGCTCGAGGACTTCGAGCTCGGGGGCATCCGCGAGTCCGCGGTTCCGGAAGGCGCGGAGGATGAGTCTGACGCGCAGACGAACGCGGAAGACGCGGCAGCCGAGTCGGATTGAGCACGCAGGCATACGGAATCAGCACGCCTGCCCTTTTCCTTTTGTTTCCAGAACGCCAGCGTGAGCCCTGCAGGTGTCATCGCGCCTTCGGCTGATGGCGGTAAAACAAAGAAAATCCGTTTGCGGGCTCAGCTCTTGAAGCACGACGCCTTCAGGCTGTCGTCCACCACGTATGCGCAGTAGTCCCTGGAGAGGTTGTCACGCTGTATCGCGTTGTTTATGCAGGTGTCCTCGTAATAGGCGTCGTTCATCAGCCTGCAGTTCTCGAACGTGACATTGACCGTCGCTATGACGTTCAGGTAGCAGAACGCCACGTCGCCCTGCGTAAGGCCGTACGTGCCGATCATTATCTCGCAGGCGTTCGGCCTTCCAGTCGCCTTCGCGACATCCTCCGCGCACACCCTCTTCATCGACTTCAGTTTTATCGGATCGCATGCGGACTCGTTCCCCGCCTTCACCGCGTATTGCCAGTAGCAGTTGTCCGCCTTCTGCTCGTCGTTCGACAGGGCGCATGCGGCGGAATTGTTGTTCGCCACCGCGCAGTCGACGTAGCAGTTGTCCTTGTATATGCTGTCCACCGCCGAGCCGCAGAGCGCGCAGTTGCCGCTCTTCAACGCGTAATAGCTGTAGCAGTTGTCCCTGATCAGCGTGGCGGACGTGATGCCCGCGCATTGGCCCGAATTGTTGCTGAGCAGCCCTATGCACGCCACCCTCATGCCTTCGTTGTCTATGAGGTTGCATACGTTCCTCTTCCGCATGCTGAAGTCCAGGTAGCAGTTGTCGTGTCCCGTGTGGTCCGCCTGCTTCTCGCAGATGCTCTCGTTGTTGCTCGCGATCGCGTCGCAGACATACCTGTTGTAATCGTCCGCTATCTGCCTGCAGTCCACGCTCACCGTCTGCAGAATGCATTCGTCCTTCTTCGTGGCGTTGATGACGCTCTTGCATGCGATATCCCCTGCCTTGGAAGAGGCGTTGATCAGGCAGTCGTCCGCCTCGTCCGAGCTCGCGAGCCTGAGGCAGTTGCTGTAGCTGATCTCGGCGAGCTTGTAGACGCACTCCGTGTACCAGCTCCCGTTCAGCTTCTGGCAGTCGGAATAGCGGTTGTTGTTGAACGCGCGCTGTATGATGCAGCCCTCCATTCCTACCGTCATGTCCTCGCAGGCTTTCGGCGTGACCACTGGCGTCTGGTTCGTCTCGTTCACGGTCGTCTGGTTCGTCTCATTCCCAGTCTGGTTCACCTTGATCACGCCGGGTATGGACTTCCCGCCGTTGATGAATTCGAGGCAGCCGAACAGCAGGAGGCCTGCCGCGATGAGCGTCATGAAAATGATCGATTTGTTGTCCATCTTATCTCCTCTTAATCGCCGTTCTTGCCGCGCTTCTTCGGTTCTGCGCCGTTCTCCCATCCCTTCTCCTTGGCCTCCTTCTCGAACTTCAGCCCTATCACCTTGTAGGCGAGCTGCGCGCACATTATCGAGGGCGCGGTGAAACCCGGTATCGGGGAGTGCTCTGCGATGTCGCAGCCCACGATGTTCTTCCTGGCCGCGATCTTGCGTATCAATCCGATGACCTCGCTCCACGTGTATCCGTCCGGCTCCGGCATCGGCGTCGCAGGCATGAGCGACGGGTCGAACACGTCCACATCTATGCTGATGTAGACGTTCCTGCTCGCATTGCTCAGGGCGGTTGCGAGCTCCTTGTCGGTTATCCTGTTGAACGCCTCCTTCTCGGACATGTCGTCGAGCTCCTCGCTGCCGATGTTCCTCACACCGATCTGGAGGGTGTCCATGTCGCCGAGCTGCTTCACGACGGACATCCCGGTGACGTTCTTCCCTTCGAACTCCGCCTTCATGTCGGAATGCGCGTCCAGGAATATGACCGTCATGTCGCCGAAGACGTCTGCCGCTGCCTTCGCGGTGGCGATGGTGATCGCCTGGTCCCCTCCGAGGAACACCGGGAATTTCTTGAACTTGAACAGCTCCTTGGCGACCTTCCTCACGAGGTCGAGGCCTTCGGCGCCCTCGTATTCGCGTTCGGGCAACGGGTATATGCCGACCGAGCATGGCGCGTAGCCGAGCTCGAGGTCGTAATCCTCCACGTTCCAGTTGAGAAGTATCTGCTCCGGGGCGTCCCTGGTGCCCTCGGTGTACGATGTCGTCGCGTACGGGACAGGGACGACGCAGGCCCTCGATTCCTCGAAGGTCACGTTCCTGTTCATGAAAAAGGTCTTCCTGAATATGCCCTCGTCCTTGGTCGCCGTGCTCCTAGTCCTGCCTGCCATGGGGATAATTGGTCGGACCCTTTAAAAAGATTACAAGGGGCGACGCCTCGGCCGTCGGGATGGCTGTTCTGCTCTCACTTCTTGTCCATGAAGGCGCCGGCGACCACAAGCGGGAACGCGATCGTGGCGTCGGCGAAGACTTTCACCGTGCTGTCCTTTCCTTTCAGCTTGCCCCAGGAGACCGCTTCGTCCGGCGTCGCTCCGCTGTCGGAGCCGCCTTCCTCCGTCTCCGTGGAGATGTAGACCGCGTAATCCGCTCCCTCCCTGTAGAGGTTTGCGTTCACGACGTGGTGCTTGATGAATCCGCCCCCGAGCACGATCACGCCCGTCTTCTTCGCCTCTATGGCGATGTTGACCAGCCTGACCATGTCGTCGGCGATGTCTAGCTTGAAGTCAGCGTTCTTTCTGTCGCTCTGCTTGAAGAAGTAGATCATGTCGCCGATCGATCCGTCGGTCAGCGCGGGGCAGAACGTGGGTATGCCGTTCTTCGTAGCCCAATAGTAGATTGAGTTCTCGTCCTTCACTTCGGCTCCGAGCCTGTGTATGAACTCGGACGCAGTATGTAAGTGTCCGGTCTTCCTCTGCTCCTCCAGCAGCTTGGCGAGGAACGGGTGCATCACCTTCTCGAACGCTATGTATCTATCGTTCGGCACGAACACGTTGCCTATGCGGTTCACTCCCTTCGCCCTCAGCTCCTTGCCTGGAGCCTTGAAGTCCCCGATGACGAACGGCTTGATCGTCTTTATGATGTCCTCCTCCACTCCGCCCGCGGTGGTGACGAGGACATGGACGAGCTTGTGCTTCACCAGGTACGCTATGACCTCGCGGAGGCCCGAGCTCACCATGTTCGAATTGTACGCGAGGAAGATTACCGCTTTCTCCTTCCTCATCTCCTTCACTATCTCTATGGCCCTGCCCAGGTTGGTGGCCTGCATGCCGGTGGTCCCGTACGCCTTCAGGAACCTCTGGAGGTCGAATCCGCCTTCGAAATCGTATCCCCTGACCGGAGCGCCCGCTATTCCCTGCGAAGGCCTGTAGTTGGCGTCGTGCGCCTTCTTCAGTTTCTCGTATTCTACATCCATGTCGTTCGGCATGCGATTCCCTATCCCAAAACGTCGGAGAATAAGACGTTAATAATACTATTCCAAACACCTCATCCAATTTAAACGTTGCCGTCCAATCAATACCATGGAGCTTCCGGAAGCGAAACTGATCCGTTCTGAGGTCCTTCTCAGGGACATGCAGCTGACGGACGACGTCAAGCTCGCACGAAAGTCACTCGTGCGATGGCTCGCGCTGTCGCTCGGGCTGATAACCCCGCGCGAGTCCAGGCAGTCGGTGCTGCAGCTCCTTGAGGCCTTGCTCTACTACCATCTGAAGGAGAGGAGGGAGCCGAACTACCAGGACATCCAGGACTTCCTGAAGACGCAGAACGTGGAGATGAACGAGAAGACTGTCCGTTACCACCTCACCCAGCTGAAGAAGGCCGGCGTGATAGAGGACGCGAGGTGAGTCTACCGCTTCGCCGGCTTCCAGGGCGATAATCTTGCCTCCGCTTTAGAGCAGTCGTACAAGCAGAAGGCGGACGTCGCGTTCTCCAATATCAAGCAGGCGGTGGATCTGCTTAAGCAGATGCATGAGCAGTGAAGGCGTTTCCTATGCTTATTGTAGATACAGAGACAACCGGCCTTGATCCGAAAAAGCACTCAATCGTCAGCATCGGTGCAGTTGATTTCTCCCACCCGGAGAACACGTTCTATGCGGAGTGCAAGCCGTTCAACGGGGCGGAATACATGGCGGAGGCGCTCGTGATCAACGGGTTCACCAAGGAGGAGCTCGAGGACCCGAAGAGGAAGACCCTCTACGAGGCGCTCACGGAATTCATCGCATGGACGAACACGGCCGAGGACAGGACGCTCGGAGGCCACAACTTCGCGTTCGATCTCGCGTTCCTGCGGTCCGCGGTGGAGATATACAACATCAGCTGGTCTCCCGGCAGGAGGATCGTCGACACGCATTCCATCTGCTATGCCCATCACCTGAAGCGGGGCATAGCGCCGCCCATGAAGGACGGGCGCACGGATCTCGGCTTCGACAAGGTGCTCAACTACGTCGGCCTTCCGGCGGAGCCGAAGCCCCATGGCGCCCTCACAGGGGCGAAGATGGCGGCCGAGGCGTTCTCGCGCCTCATATTCAGCAAGCCCCTGTACCACGAGTTCGAGCAGTTCGCCGTCCCAGAATATCTCCGCTGAACCGCGAATCAGCGGGATCACCCGAAACCAGCCAGCATACCCATTTTTATACAGTCACGGAGAAAAAGTATTAGAACAATCTACCATGTGAGCGTATGCCATCCTCGTTTCTCCTGAAGCGATTCGGCGCACTGACAGACGTGCAGAAGCAAGGGCGAGCAGAGAGAGCACAAGCGGAAGTATCAGCTCAGGTACCAACAGGAGCACCGCAAGGAACGCGCCGAGTACGAGAGGAAGTACGGGCAGAACCCCGAAGTGAAGGCCAGACGGCGCGCGCAAGGGAAAGCGTACTACAAAAGGCATGTCGCGCGGATAAAGGAATACCAAAAGAAGTACAGGCAAAGGCCAGAGACTATCAAGTTGAATAAGATTATCCAAGCGCGATATCGAGCCAAGCCGCATGCAAAAGAGATGAAAAGGAAGTACGAGCAGACCGCGAAAAGAAAGCAGGCGAGAGACGCTTATTATCAGAGGAATAAAGAACACAAACTAGAGATGATGAGGAAGTACTATATCAAGAACAGGGAGAAGATCTGGGAGAGAAGGAGGAATAAGAAAAAGGCGTTATAGGCGGTGGCCGGCTAAAGCAAACAAGATATAAACCAGTCCTTGAAATCAGTTCATGGCTACCATCGATGGAATTTATGCCCATACCCTCAGACTGAAACTAAATGACGAGCAGACGCGGAGAGAATATGACTCCTCCTCGTCCGAAACAACAATCTACACCGTTAAAGGCAAGACTCTCATTTTCATCGGTGGCTCTCATGTGCGAGGCCGTGCGCCGTTCATAGGATTCATCGAGAAGGCGTTCAAGAGGTTTGATCCAGATGTCGTCCTGGTAGAGCAATCGATGGATATGCCCGGGCACCGGATGCGGGACAAGTTGAAACGGCCAGAGCGCGAATGGACTGAAGTGGAATGGTTGGTGAACCTGGCCGACAAACGCAAGATAGAATTCAGGGGGATGGATGCCGCAAGTAACTGGATGTTCGGTTCTTTTCTGGAGATGGGTGACAAGGACGGCATCAAGGCGGGCCTTCTCAGGTGGACTATCAGTGAGTACAAGCATCTGCTCAGTATGGAGCTTGGGCTCTCAAAAGAGGACCTGTATGATATGGTGGTAATGAGTATCGCCATGGATTTCGTGAGACCAGGACGATTCTCGGAGTTCAATATAGAGTTCATCGCCCTGCGCAAAAGGTACCATAGATTGAGTCTCAATAATTTCATGAAGAAAGTGATTCAGGGGGCGACCGACAAGTATATAGAAAAGGCGCCATTCCTGTCCGTCGTGGAGAAGCCAGGCATAGACTCCCCATATCCATGGGGCAGGGGATACAAGATGAACAAGGTGCGGGCGTGGTGGAACGCCTACAGGAACAAGAGCATGATAGATGAATGTATCAAGGCGCTGAAACAACACGATACGGTTCTTGCGATGGCGGGTTGGGGCCACATATTCACGATCCGGGAGCTGCTCGCAAAGGAAATAATAAAGAACGTGGGTCCTGTCGAAGTCCTGCGTTGGAAGGACTATGCGAAATCTGCCTAATGAGACAAATTAGTGCGGTCCCTCCAGAGAAGCTATCTCCTCCCTGCGCGTTCCTAACCTCCTAGACACTGGGACAAAACATTTAAATACTAGGAAAGGATATCTACTTCTATGCCAACCGGTACGCCACTGACTGCAGACGAGCGCCAGGAACGGCTTGACAATCTAAAAAGGCTATTCGGAGAGAATTTTGAGAATGTTGGGGCTTTCAATATAGAACACTTGCAGGGAGCGCCGATCGAGACAGCAAATGCAGCGCATGACAAACTTATTTCCCTTGGACTGGCTCCAGAGAAGATAGCCTCACATGCGCAGCTGCTCGGCCAGAATCCAGAAACCCTCCAGAGGAACTTCGACTTCCTGAACCAGACGCTGAAAATAAAGCCAGAGAA
>CABMEP010000005.1 GCA_902385155.1 uncultured archaeon
ATGCGACAGGATAGCCATCATGAACCTGAGCAAGCTGGTCGCGCTAGGCACCCCGTCCGAGCTGAAGGCGCTGATGAAAGGCGAGAGGACGGTGGAGATACATCTTGAGCGGGCGAACAAGTCAGTCATGGAAGAGGCCGGGCGCCTCGTGAAGGCGTTGTCCGTGGACATAGAGGGCGATTATGTGATCATGCGCACCGCGCAACCGTCCGGCGGGATGGTGAACAAGCTATCCAACCTGTTCGCGAAGCGGAAGGTCGTCGCGAGGGAGATAACTGTCAGGGAACCTTCCCTCGAGGACGTGTTCGTGTACGTGACCGGCGACAAATACGCGGCAGCAAAGAAAGAGTGAAATCATGGCGAAGATGAACGGGGATCATGGAAAAGAGCGGGCGCTCGACTTCAGCAAGATGGTCTCCATCATCTGGAAGAACTGGCTCGTCATCAGCAGGGACAAGTTCAGGCTGGTCATGCTGCTCCTTTTCCCGATCATCATGATCTCAATATTCGGATACACGTCCGGGGCCACGCCCAAATACATCTCCGCGGCGATAGTAGACTACGATCATTCCACAATGTCGCAGACAGTGACCGATGCGCTGTACTCCAGCCAGCTGTTCTCCATCAAGAGGCAGTTCGGCAGCCAGGACGAAGGCAGGAAGAGCATAGACAGCGGGGAGATCAAGGCGCTGTTCATAATCCCGGAAGGGCTGGAGAGCGACATAGCGGCGGGCAAAGGCGCTGTCCTTTACGCCATATTCGACCAGTCCGATCCTTCCATCGCCCAGATCACGCGGGCGTCCACGCAGGTGTTCGTGCAGCAGCTATCGCAGTCGTTGCTGCAGCGCCAGATCGCGGGGGCGGCCGGTGAGGTCCAGAGCGCCCAGCAGGACTTGGCGGCCGCGAAGAGGACCATGGTGATAGCGATGGACAGCAAGGCCGTGGACAGCGCGGTATCGTCCGCGGACGCCAACTACAGGGACGCAACATTCACTTCGTCCAGATTGGTCTCGGGCGTCTCTACTACATCCCAGGCGCTGCGCAACACCGTCGGTTACCTGATAAATTCAAACGAGATCATCGATCTCGGAATCACCACTCATGCCGATGCGGCTCCTGCCAGCTATCTTCTCTCGACAGCAGCCGCCCAGTCATCAACGCTGGCGCAGGTCGCGTACTACAACGGCATCATGGGCGGGGTGTCCAGGATAACGGTGGATACGGGCAAGATCTACTCCTCAACGAAGACCATGGCCGCGATATCCGCGGCAGACGACGCGGCGGTCTCCGCCGCTTACAAGAGCCTGGAATCGGCTGACGGGAAGCTATCCTCTGTATCAAGCGAGCTGTCGTCCGCCAATCCGGCCCAGCTCTCGATGTCGGTCATAGAGCCGTACGGCAGCAGCAGGCCGTCAATTGATTTCCTGCTCCCGAGCATGCTCGCGATGACAGTGTTCCAGGGCGCGACGGCAGGTCTCGGCAGGGCCATCGCGGGAGAGAGGAAGGACGGCTCGCTGACTAGGGTGTTCATGACGCCGACGTCAAACACCACGATCATCGTCGGCACGCAGCTGTTCTATCTCGGGCTTGAGATCGCGAGGTCCATCATGCTCATCATCGCGGCCACGCTGATGTTCGGAGTCACGATGAAAGGGAGCTTCCTTGACATGATACCCATCATAGTCATCTACGCCATGGGCGCGGTCGGTATCGGCATGGTCATCTCGGTCCTCTCCAAGAACCAGGAGCAGTACATGGCGTTCTCCATGCTGATCACCATACCCACAATGTTCCTTTCGGGAGTGTTCCTCCCCATACAGACCATGCCGCCGGCGCTGCAGTCGCTGGCTAGCGTGCTTCCGATAACATACGCGGCCGACGCGTTCAGGGCCATAATGATCAAGGGATTCACGATCGGAGCGGTGGTGCCCGATCTGGTGTTCCTCACGGCCTTCGCGTTCGTGACCGTGGCGGCCAGCCTGGTGGTGTTCAAGAGGGAGCTGGTCTGATCCGGCGAAGCGTTTGATTTCGGATGTTGATTGATGGATTGTTTGAGAAGTTGATTGATGAATCGTTTGAGTCAAGGAATTGCATTCAATGAGGTGTTTGAGATGGTGAACAGGAATTTCGGAATGATGTTTGTGGCGCTGATGCTCGCGCTGGCAGGATTGAGCTTCGCTTCGGTCAACCCGAAGCTGCAGCTGGTCAATTACTCGATCAGCGAGACGCCGGCGCAGCCGGGGCATTCGGTCAATCTCACCCTGGTGTTCAAGAGCATGGAGTGGGACAACTGCGCTGAGCAGGCCAATGTGCAGCTCTCGCTGTCCTATCCGCTGTCATTGATAGGGCCGGACACCCATTATCTCGGTGATCTCTGCGCGTCGGATCCCGACGGCAAGTCCACCACCTCGTTCATCCTTCCCGTGGATTCACTGGCGCAGACAGGTACATATCAGATCATGGTCTCATCCAGCTACCAGCAGAGGTTCGCCAAGTTCGCCGACAGCAACACCATCAACGTCCGCGTGGGCGGCGCGCCGTCATTCACCGCGTCAGTGGCCTCTTCCAAGCCTGTCGACATCTATCCTGGCGACACGGCATACATCACGGTCGTGTTCCAGAACAATGGCGGCGGAAGGGCGGAGAGCGCGCGTGTGGCGTTCACCGCATCCGATGGCGTCGAGGTCAAGTGGGCGGGCCAGACCCAGGAGCTCGGCCAGGTCGCCGCTCGCGGCAGCATCGCGGCGACATTCGCAATAGAGACCGCGAAGAACCTTGATCCCGGCACTTACAGGCTGAACGCGGTCCTTGACTACGCCTCGGAGGACAAGACGAACGGCAGCGCCAGCTTCTCGTTCGATCTCCCGCTCGCCAAGAAAGCGGATTTCGCGGTGGCGGACGGGAGCAGGGAGATGATGAGCGGAGACGATGTCCCAATCACCCTCACATTGACGAACACCGGCCACGACGAGGCCAAGAGCCTCAAGGCGAGGATAAAGCCGATATTCCCGTTCAGCACCGACGGGACTGTGAGGTACGTCGAATCGCTCAAGCCGGGCGAATCCGTGGCGCTCGCGTACACCATCCATGTGGACAAGGACGCGACGGTAGGCAGGCAGCTGCTGAGCATGCTGATCGATTACGAGAACCTGGACGGCAACAAGCTCTCCGACTCAGTGGAGTTCTCCCTCCCAGTCAATCAGAAGACCCTCACGGACAGGCTCTCGGAGCTGTGGTACGTCTGGGCTTTGGCCGTCGTGATCCTGATCGCCGGCGTGTTCAGGCGCAAGGCCAAGAAGCAGTCCGCCTGAGCTCTGCTGTTCCTCTTTTTCCTTTTTTCCCTTTTTCTTCTTAGCTTCCGCAAGGCGCCATCGACATGTTGCGCATCGGCCCCGGGCCGCACACGATAGGTTGCGCCCGAGCCCCATGCCAGGCGCCCGGGAACCATTTAATATCTCACGCGCGCCAATTAGGCATGCGGGGGCGGATCATCAGGGGTTTTGATGTCGATGGAGTCCTCAGCGACAGCCTGGGCCTCTGCCATTACGCCACGGTGAGATCCCACTGCCATTTCAACCTGCTCGCTCCGACCCTCGAGCTCTACAAGGAGTGCGACTCGTCCAATGGGTTCAGGGAGAAGAAGATCGCCCTGGGCGTGCCGGAGTCCAAGCTCAAGGCGTACGACGCCTACTGGTGGGAGACGTACTGCAAGCTCCTGCAGGACGACCCGCCACGGATGGTCCCGGGCTCGAAAGAGGCGGTGGAGCGCTGGGCATCAGAGGGAGAGCACCTCATGCTCCTGACGCAGGCGGGAGAGGCGAACGTCGACCTCCAGCTCGGGCTGGCGTGGGTGAGGTCCGTGTTCAAGGACGCGATGTTCGTGAAGGACAAGGCGACAGCGCTCGCGGAATACAAGGCCGGGATCGGAGGGGACGCGCTCATCTATTTCGGCGACATGCTGCTCGACGGGGTCGCGTGCCTCAAGGCGGGAGTGAAGTTCGGCGCGCTGGTCCACGAGTACAGCCACAGCAGCGAGCCCAGGCTGCTCGAGTTCGTGAGGGCGCACCCGGAGATGGCGGTCGCGGTCGGGGGCTTCGCGGACCTCGACAGGGCCATGGAAGAGGCGTTCCGCTGACAGCTGTTTCTCGGCAACCCGACGAAAGAGTTTTAAAATCGGCATCCAATCATTCCCCAACAGAGGGGTGCTCACATGGTTGTCAAGAAGAAGTCAGTCGCTAAGAAGAAATCGTCCATCGATTCCAAGGAGAAGCGTATGCTCAGGCTCAAGAAGAAGGAGCTCGCCTCCATCAAGAGGAAGAAGGTCGCCAAGCTGAAGGAGAAGAAGCTCGAGGAGAAGGCGTGCTGCGAATGCTGCACCTGCGACGAGTGCCAGTAAGACGATATGCGCCGGCGCGATCCGGATGAGGCCGATCCAGTCCATCTGATCGGCGATCGCGCTCATCTCGATCCTTTGATCTCTTCCCGTATCTTTTCGATCGGTCCAGCCCCCGCTCCTTCTGTTTTCTCCCCTATCCTGTCCGCCAGGTTCTTGTCGCCTCTTCCTCGCGCCAGGAGCAGCAGGAAAGCCACGATAAGCACTATCGCGATCCCCATCCTTATGGACAATGTCCTCTCGGGGAAATTGAACTCTATGTACTCCGGCGGGCCGAAGTACGGCGCCGTGGCGGGTTCGCCGGCCGCGAGGGTGGTGGTGTCGAGGCTGTCCATGCGCCCGTCGACCATGTAGTAGACATCCTTCATCTCGTCCCATGTCACGAAATCGAACGTCCATGAGACGATGGGGTCGGATTGGACGATCCTCATCTCTTTCCCGACAGAGACGATGTCGCTCGCTGACGGCGCTATCGACTTCGGGATGTATTCCATTATCGTGAGGTTGTTCATCTGCTCCGGCGCGCTCAGCGTTATCCTCACCATCGAGCGGTTGATCTCCCTGTCCGTCAGCTCCCTGTTCGTCACCCTGAATACCGTGAGGTCCTTCTGGGCGTTCAGGCCCCCGCCTGCCGCTATCTTGGATTCGATATCCATTATCGCGGCCTCGGTGTCGTTCGTCATCCCCTCGGATAACAGGGAGCGGGCGATGTCCGCGGTCGTCCGGGTCGGCACGCTCTTCACGGCCACCTTGTTCACTTCAGGCAGCGCCGAGAGCGCGTCCTTGATCAGTTTCTCCGCATCCGAGAGCCCCTTCCTCTTCGCGTTCGGATCGGTGGATGCGATCGCGTCGGATATGGTGCGGCCCGCTTCGTCTGTCTTTGATTCTGTGGCGAATGCGCCGGATGTGGTCACGCCTAATTCATCGAATCCGAGCGTTCCTGCCGGGTCGATGTTCAGCAATTTCAGTTCGTCGAGGATGTCCAGCGTGTTCGAGACTATGCTCTTCTCCGTGAGCTGGGCGGATGAGAGCACATTCGCCCCTTCGTCCACTTTCCCGTCGGCGACGAGGCTGTCTCCCTGCCAGATGATGCCCATCACGATGCCGCTCGCAATGTGGCTGTCCGTCGCCACGACCTTCCTGCTCGTGTCGGACGCCTTCAGTATCACTTCTGAGGCCCCGACGCCGGCTCCCCTCGAGATCAGCAGGGCGGTGTCGTTGAGGACCGCATCGAGCAGCATGCCTGTGATTGCCGCGTTCTGCTCCGTGGGGGCGGTCGAGATCACCTCGTCGGCGCCGTCCACCGCTTCCTTCAGCAATGCGACCGCGGCGTCGTTGTCTCCCCTGTCCAGGGCGTCGTCCGCCGCGCCTATCTTGAGCTGCGCGAGAGACATCGCGTTCTTCTCCCTCCCGGCCAAGGGGGCGAACTGGGGCGAGATGTAGAAGCATCTTATCGTCTGATTGGGCATGTCCGCGGTGGTGCCGCACCTGTTGGTATCGGTGCAGCTCCTTGACTGCGTCCCGTTCAGGGCGCACTCCCCGTATTCGGTGCATGCCCAGTTCGGCTCGCATGTTGCCGCCGCAGGGGCTCCGCAGAGCTGGCTCTCCAGCGGCTTGCCTGCGACCGTGCCGCAGCCGTTGACGTCAGTGCATGTCCTCGACCTTGATCCGAGGAAGTTGCATTCGCTCCACTCCGCGCACGACCAGTTCGGCGCGCAGGAGTACGACGAGCGCACGACCGGCGCGAAGACCGATGTGGATACGGTGACCACGATGGAAGCGCTGGCGTTGGCGCTCCCGAGGTCGTATGTCGTCGCCGTTATGATATACGCGCCATCCGAAGGCACGGACAGCGTCATGCTGAACGATGACGCCGTTGATGTGCCAGCGGTTATCAAGGTGCTTCCTTGGAAGATCGAGACCCTGGTGTAATCGAGATTGGTGTCGTTCGCGGTCCCGCTCACGGTTATGGCCCAGCTGGACAGCGTCGCCCCGTTCGAAGGGGAGGATATGCTGATTACGGGGGGCGAGTTCACGTACGGGGCGAGCGGATAGCCGTCCACGTTGCTGCCGTCACCGTTGATGTCGTACGCCGAGTCGCATATCCTGTTGCCATCCGCGTCGGTGCAGTTCGCCGCATTCTCCGAGAAACCGTCGCCTGCCGGCGTGGCGTAGAAGTTGCCTCCGATCCAGTTCCCGCCGATGATGTTCGTCCCGGCGGCGAGAGTGGCGTTCCAGAGCTCGGAGAGGCCGTTGGTCTGGACGTTCAGCGTGTTGTTGAAGCGGTTGTTGAAGAGCAGGTTGCCGCTCGAGCTGCCGTAGAAAGCGACACCGTAGTTGGTGTTGCCGCCGATTACGTTGCCCGTGAGATTGTTGTTGCTCGAACCGCTGTTGAGGTAGATGCCGTTGGTGTTGCCGCTGAATGTGCTGTCGGAGACGACGCTGTTGGCGTAGGTGCCGCCCTGGAGGCCGTATGTGCCCCCTATCGCGGTGTTGTTCGTGAACGTGCTGTTGGAGCTCTGGGAGATGTAGAATCCCGAAGTCGCGTTGTTGGCGGCGTTGTTGGCGATGATGTGGTTGGATCCGGCGGCGAAGTAGAATCCGCGGTTGGTGCTGTCGTTCACGGTGTTGCCGGATACCGTGCCGCCGCTGGAGCCCGAATCGAACTGGATGCCGCTGCTGACATTGACGATTATGTTGCCGATGGCGCTGTTGTTCGAGCCGCCCGTGAACCTGATGCCCGCCCCGGCGTTGCGGATCGTGTTGTTCGTGAGCATGTTGTTCCTCGGGCTGCTCGTGAACCGGATGCCGCTGTTGCAGTCGTTTATGGAATTGTTGAGTATGGTGTCTCCTGAGCTTGCTGGCATGAAGATGCCCATAGAGAATTTGGATATCACGCAGTTCTTTACGGTCGCTCCGTTGAATCCGTTTGCGGTGATGCCGTATTCGGTGGACGGGCTGCCGGTGATGCTGTGGCCGTTGCAGTCAAGCGTGACGTTGTCCGCCGCGATCGTGAAGCAGGTGACTGCGGAGACAAGGTTCCGCGTCATGGTGTATACTGTATCCGGCTGGTCGAGCGTGCCGCAGACGTCCGGCACCGCGGGGACGAACACCGCGAGGGGCAGGTGGTCCGCATTGGTTCCGTCCCCCCTGATGTCGTACGCCGAGTCGCAGATGCCGTCAAGGTTGGAATCGGTGCAGTTCGCCAGGCTCTCGGAGAACCCGGTGCCCGCCGGGTTCGCGTAGAAGTTGCCCCCGATCCATGGGCCGTCCTTGATGTTGACGCCCGCTGTCATGGTGGTGTTCCAGACGTTGACGTTGGAGTCCACGGAGATGGTGCCGTTGAGGAAGTTGTTGTATATCCTGTTTCCAGTGCAGCTGTTGAGGTATACGGCGGTGCTGTTTGTGCATGTGACCGTATTCCTGGAGAATGTGTTGCTGTTGGATCCCGTCTGGAGTATGACGCTGCGCGCGGAAGCGGCGCTGCCTTGCGTCGCGACGGTCTCGTTTGTGAAGATGTTGTCGATGGAACTGTTTATGAGCCAGATTCCTTTCGCGTAGGCGCCGTAATTGGTGACGCTGTCGCCCGTGAAGTTGTTGCCGGAGCTGGAGTCCAGCCGTATGCCGTGGCTCTGGTCGCCGGTGCTGGAGATCGTGTTGCCGTGGGCGGTGTTGCCGGAGCTGGAGAAGAGAAAGACGCATATACCGTTGTTATTGGTTACCGTGTTGTCGGAGAGGGCGTTGCTTGAGCTGCCGATGAACCAGACGCCGATGCCGTTGTTCAGGCTGACGTTGTTTCCGGCGGCGTTGTTGTCGGAGCCCCCGCTGAAGACGATGCCGTCGTTGTTGCCGCTGACGGTGTTGTTGATTATGGAATTGTGGCCGGAATTGGATTCGAGGCGGATGCCGTTGCCGTTGGTGTTGGCGACTGTGTTGTCGGAGACGTTGTTGCCGGAGCTGGAGCCGAGAAGGATGCCTGACGCGCCGCCGTAGACGTTTGAATCCACGGTGTTGCCGATGACCGTGCTGTTGCCGGAGCCGGAGAGCTCGATGCCGACGTTGCCGTCCAGGCTGGCGTTGTTGTTCGCGACGGTGCTGTTGAAGCACGAGGAGATGTAGATCCCGCGGTTGATGTTCGAGACCACCCTGTTGCCTGTGAGCGTATTGTTGTTCGAACCGGTCTGGAGGAAGACCCCGAAGTTGTTCGAGCTGACGGTGTTGTTGTCGATGGCGCCATTGCTGGCTCCGCCGTCGAAGGAGATGCCGTTGCTGAAGTTCGTGATGATGCAGTCCCTGACGGTCGTATAGTCGTACCCGCCGGAATTGTCGATGCCGTTGCCTGAGCTGTCGCCGCTGAGCGTGTATCCGTTGCAGTCGAGCGTGACATTGTCGGCGGCGATCATGAAGCAGTTGCCTGCGGAGCTGACGTTGCGTGTCAGCGTGTACACCGCATCGGATTCATCGAGGCTGCCGCAGACATCCGGCACCGCGGGGACGAACACCGCGAGGGGCAGGCGGTCCGCATTGGTTCCGTCCCCCCTGATGTCGTACGCCGAGTCGCAGATGCCGTCAAGGTTGGAATCGGTGCAGTTCGCCGGGCTCTCGGAGAATCCGGTGCCCGCCGGGTTCGCGTAGAAGTTGCCTCCGATGCAATGTCCTCCGATTATGTTTGTGACACCCATGCAGTCGAGAGTGGCATTCCAGTAGTTGGGGCTGCCGTCCGTTTGTACTGGGATTGTGCCATTGATGAGGTTGTTGTAGAATATGTTGTTTACACTTGAGATGATGTAAACGCCGTAATTATTCGTGCTTGTGATCCTATTGCTCGTAAAGTTGTTGTCGGAACCGGACTCAAGGTACGCGCCGTAGCTGTATGTGCTGGTGATGATATTATCTGTGATGTTGGAGTTTGAACCGATCGCAACACCTATACTATCGGTGCCCGATACAGTGACCGTATTGTTGGCGAGGGAATTCGATGGGGAATTGTCATAAACGGTCATTCCGTGCGAATTGGAGCCGGCGGTAGTGATTGTGTTACCAGTGATGGTATTCGATGGGGCAAAGTTATAGGCAGCAATACCCGTGGAGGCGTCCCCTATTGTGCTGATGACATTGTTGGTTATGGTGCTGCCGAGGGAAGAAATGGCGTAGATGCCGTTGCAGTCAGAGCCGATTGTGGCGATGGAATTATTGTCGATTGTATTATGGTCCGAGCCCGTTTCAATCCTGATGCCTTGGCTGGAGTCATTTGCTGTGGAAAGGATGTTGTTGCTGAAATTGTTGGATGAAGAGGAAGTAAAGTAAACGGCAGGCGAGTAATAGCCGGATGTGGTGATATTGTTGTCGAGGAATGTATTGAGTGATGAAACTCCTATGTATGCGCCGTTGGCGCCAGAACCTGCTGTGGTGATGGTATTGTTATCGACGGTGTTGGATGAGGAGACGCCGTATGCAAGCACGCCGTGGGCGCCGGAACCAGCTGTGGAGATGATATTGTTGATGAGTGCGTTGGATTCAGATGCATCAAGGAACGTGCCAAAAGCGTAGTTGCCGAGCGTGGTGATGTTGTTGTTAGAGATTAAGCCGCCAGATTCTGTCGAGAGGTATATCCCATATGAATCGCTGAATCCGACTGTCTGCATGATATTACAATTCTTGATTATGGTGAAGTTGTATCCTGTGACATTGACCCCATACCCCGTAGTGGATTGCGAATAGTTTATCGTGCTTCCATTGCAGTCGAGCGTGACGCTGTCCGCGCCGATGATGAGCCCCGTCCCGCTGCAGTTCATGTCTCCGGTGAGCGCGGTGTCGTCCGTGATCGTGTCGCCGCATGACGGGCCCGGAGGCACAGGATCGGCGAACAGTTGCATGTTGTCGATGTCTCCGGTGTACGGGGCCTGGCTTCCTAATGCCGTGTCGATGAGCTGGGATGTCCCGCCGATCGTTATCGAGGACACGGAAGACATCAGGAAGGGCGCTACGGCGCTCGTTGTCGGCGCCCCGCCATCGCACGAGATTGTTACGCTCCTGCCCGGTCCGCCGGCTTGTGCGCTTCCCACTGCGACGGTGTGCCCGAGAGGATTAAACCCCAGCATGCACGTAGTAACTATGGCGTTAGGAGTCACCGAATCGTATGCGAGGATGAACACCATCGAATGGTCCACGACGCCTACGGTCCACCCGTTCGTCCCGTTGTCCTGGGATATGAGATTCGAGTTCCCTGCGTTCGAGGAAGCGTCCAGCCAGAAATTGATTGTGAAATCCCTGGACTGGAAATCGAATGCGTTGCTGCTTGGGATGTCTATATGGCCGCCGGACCCGTCGAAATGGAATCCCGCGCTGCCGCCCTCGCCGTTCCCAATGGTGACTTCGGCGCTCATCGTGCCGTTGTGCACGCCTACGGCGTCTACGGCGATGTTGCCGTCCGCATTGTCGGCATCCCATGCGCTCATCGGGGGCAGCGCATACGCTGCGGCGCTGATCACCAATAATGCGAGCAGGATGGGCACGCAGCCAGGGGCTGTTCGCTTAGCTGGTGTGGCGTCGGTCTCGCTCCTATGAACAGAGGGGTCTGGACAGCCCATAGATGGCTATGGCTGTCTATTCTTAAATATTATACTAATTAGCCGCCGGCCGCGCGCCTACGCGTCCAGTTGCAGGCGCAGCTGCTCCTCCTGGCCGATCCCTGCCTGCCGGTCCGCGTTCATCTGCTTCCACAGCCTGAACACGATCTCGCTGTCCGCTTCGATGGCCGCCTTCATCCCCGGGCGATCATGGTCGAAGTCCATGCTCATGTTCCTTATCACTTCGTTCGTCTGGATCCCCTCCTTGGAGAACAGCAGCGCCTTGTACAGCAGGTACAGGTCTACCCTGCCCATCAGCTTCCGGAACGCCAGCTCCTTCATCCCGCCGGCCCTGCCGCACATCACCCTCGACTTCAGCAGGACGTTGTATTCGACCCCGTACACGCACTGGTCGATCTCGTTCTGCTTGAATCTGCCGACCGCCTGCTCCAGCTCGGATTCCATGTCGAGCACATGATGCCAGGTGGTATGGAATCTGACTGCGCCTTTCCTCTCCGCCAGGAACCTCTTGAATTCCGTTATCGTCCGGAAGTGCATCTCCTCCTTTCTCTCCAGCTCGCAGTGGAAATAGACTTGTACAGACCGGCTCTCATAGCTACGCACCGGCTTGTCTATGCCGGCTTCCCACGGGGGCAGGACGAACGAAGCGTCGATCCCCTTCTCCTTGAGCCTCCGGTGGAATTCCAGGACGTCCGATTCGAAGGCGTTCCGGAGCGGCCTTCCAGCCGCCTTCCGCGTATCCGGACGGCCATCTATCCCTGCGCTCTTCCGTCCGTTCCTGAACGGCGTCTGGGACACTTCTATGAGCTTCATGCCGACCCTTTCGCCGTCGAAGACGACGAGGTCCCTCGTGCGATGGGCGTACCCTAGCGTCTCCAGCTCCGCCTTGTACGCTTCCAGCCGCGGTGCGGGGCCCGGCTGCTGCCAGGTGCTGACCCCGAAGTCCTCCTGGACGACCGTCCCGCCCGTGTTCTCCCATAGCAGTATGAATCCGTTCGCCCCGGGACTCAGCACCCTGAACATCTCGCCGAAGAAGCTCTTCCAGCAGCGGATGTACGACATCATGATTGGCATGGTCGCGGAATCGAACGTGCCGTCGTCGAACGGCAGCCTCAGGCCATCGCTGAGCGTGTTGAGATTGAACAGCAGCCTCGTCCCGGCCGGATTCCTCAGCAGGGCCTCCTCGCAGAAGTCCACGCAGACGGAAGGGGTGTACATGTAGGCGCCGGAGCCGAACTCTATGTTGTTCCCGGAGACTGCGCCGGCGAGGTGCCTGGACAGCCCCTCCTTCATCTCCCGTATGCCGTACATTCCGAACTGGGCCGCGCTGTGGAACCAGCTGGAGAAAGGGTGGGATTCCCTGATGTACGGGAACTCGCTGGTCATCGCGTTCAGCCGGTCCTGAGGCGCCATCCTGTCGTTCCTGGAGATCTCATTCCATCTCCTGTTGGCTCTCTGCACCGTCCTTATGACATGCTCGTGCGATGCGCCCTTTGCGTCGTAGCCATGGATGTAGATATCGTCGCGCTCGCCGTACGGGTTGCTGATCCTGAGGAATGTCCTCGGCTCCCTGTCGCCGAGCGCAGTTCGCTCCTTGAGGAACCTGTGAGGGATGATCGGGACTGTCTCGGGCATAATGATATGCTGGGTTGTCGTATAATAAGGTTTTGAGCGTCCGCTGGCAGATTCATTCCTTAAACATCAGTTCTTGCGGCTACTTCCTGAATCTCCTGTAGGCGGCGGCAGCCCCGAGCGCCGGCACCATGTAGGTGATCAGGCACAGCCCGCTCTTGGTCGTGGTGGTGCTGTAATCCCCGTCCGTGGTCGTTGTCTGTGTCGTCCCTGTCGTGGTCCCGCCCAGGGAGTCGCTGACCGCCTTCGCGACAGAGGTCTGGCCTGTCCTGGCGGCGATGCTGCCTGTCGGCGGCGTTCCTTTCGCGTCCCCCGCCTTGCTGATCCCGCTGAGGGAGAACGTCGCCAGCTGGTTGCCGGACATGTTGTAGATTGAGACCGCTTCGGCGCCAGCCTGCACCGGGATCTCCAGCGCGTATTCCACGGAATCGTTCAGCGTCACGCTGTCGTTGCTGAACGATATGAGCGGCATGTCGAAGAACGTCGCCACGATCACCTTGTCCGGCATCTCGTATCCGAGGAATAGCTCTCCGTTGGCGCTGTAGCCGGGGGTCGCGCCCCCGAGCATCTCCACATGCTTGATGCTGTATGCTCCCCTGTCGTAGGCGACGGTCACGAGCAGCGAGTCCGCGAGGACGGCGGATGCCGTCAGCAGCAATGCGATAAGGATTATCGGTGTCTTCATATCAATCATCTCATTGTTTCGGCATCGGGCCGATTATCGGCTTCCTCACTCCGCCCGGCGTGAGCGGGACTGACGTCAATGTGCTGACTGCCTTCGTGATGTACTTGTCCGGATTGAAGAACCGGTCTATCCTCTCCCTCACGATCGCCTTGCTTATCTCATTGTACTCCCCGCTGGAGAAGTCCCAGTGCATCACGCTGTCATCCGACGACCTGTACCACAGAGGGTTGCTGCATCCCTGGACGCACTTGTAGCTCACGTTGAACCTGTCAAAGTACGTCTTGCAGTCCGCTTCGTTGTCCGCGACGGCGCAGTTCTTGTTGTGTATGCTGAAGTATGCCTTGTCTATGGTGTTGCCGAGCGCAGAGAGGAATCCCCCTTGCTCTATCACCGTGTACTCGTCCCACAGTCCGCCGAATCCGTGGCCGAACTCGTGCACCGCCTCCTCTCCGCAGTAGGACGTCTCGGTGTTGCCCGGCATCCTGTCGCAGGAGGCGCGGTATATGGTCGCGCTCATGGAGTTCATGTAGCTGAACGAGTCGCCCTTGGTGTAGAAGTTGATGAACGTGGTGAATCCGTCGGATGCCTGCGGGCATTTCGCGAGGAGGTCGTTCTTGGTCAGCACCCAGTCGTTCGGAGCGAATCTCGTCACGTAGAAGTGCATGTTCATGGTGCTGATCGGGTCTGTCTTGGTGAACCATTCCTTGACCATGTTGGCATAAATCTGGGTGTCCTGGTCGCGGTTCCTGTAGTTGTACGACTCGTTGGTGGCGGGGTAGTAGTATCCGCCTATGATGACGTTGAGTGTCTTGCCTCCGGCGCTGCCCGTGTGGATTCCCATGTCTGAGCATTTGCAGTAGAGGCTGTCCTTGCACTGCGGGTCGGCGCAGTCCACCTTGCCATCGTTGTTGTCGTCAATCTTGTTATCGCAGTCCTCAAGGCAGTTGCCCTTTCCGTTGGCCTCCACCTTGCAGCCGATGTAGCAGAGCTTCGGGTCTCCGATGTCGGCGCATTCGCCGTCCTTGCATTGCTTCTTGAACAGGTATGATGTGTCGTATACCGAGTCCTGGCAGGAATCGGTGCAGCTTGCGGCATCGCATACGGGTGTGCATGTGTCTGCGACGAGCTTGTAGCCGGCCGGGCAGCTCTCCTGATAGACACAGGCATCGGCAATGAGCTTGTATCCTGGGTTGCATGTGATCGGCGAGCAGTTGCAGTCCGGATAAGGAGCCTGCAGCTCGCTCGGAGAGCAGGTGTTGGTGCAGATCTCAGGGACGAAGTCCTTGCATTTCGCCGTGGCCTCGTCGCATCCGAATTTGCACCAGTGCGACGCGTAGCCGCATTGGCCGCTGTCGGAGCTGCATCCTGAGCCGACCTCAAGTATGTCACCGTCGCAGTACGCTTCTTTGCACGTCACCCCGATGCATTTGTCCACATAGGGGCAGAAGCATGTGCATCCGGTGGTGCTGCCGCATATCCATACCCACTTGTCGCCAGGGTAATCGGGAACCTCTCCTCCAGGGCAGTCGGGCCCTAAGGCCCTATGGCAGAGCGTCTGCGGTTCGTCGGAACCGCCTACGACTATGCAGTCCGAGCTGGTCGCCGGGCATTCCAATGCGAACGAGAGTCCCGCGAACAGGACCACTAAGATGAATACTGATAATATAATGAGCGGCGCTTTTGTCATGCGTCGGATTGGTCGGCTCTGATTTTAAATGCTTGCCGGAAATAGCCTGACATGAAAAAGACGCCGAAGACGGAATCGGAGTTCAAGGGGTGCCTGACGCCGGAACAATACTGCGTCCTCAGGGAGAAGGGGACGGAACTGCCCTTCACCGGCAAATACTACCTGGAGAAGCGCAAGGGAATGTATGCCTGCGCCGCCTGCGGCAATCCGCTGTTCTCTTCCGGTACCAAGTTCGAGTCTGGCACAGGCTGGCCCAGCTTCTACGACGCGGTCTCCAAGGACAAGATCAAGCTGAAGGAGGACGTGAGCCTCGGCATGAAGCGCACCGAAGTACTATGCAGCAGGTGCGGGAGCCATCTTGGCCACCTGTTCGATGACGGGCCGAAGCCGACCGGCCTGAGATACTGCATCAACTCCGCCGCGCTGGACTTCAAGACCGAAGAGAGACCAGGGAAGAAAGGGACCAAGAAACGAGCTTGACGAGTCAGGCCTGTGACGCCTTCAGCTTCTTCAACGCCGCGCCTATCGCGTGCCTCAGCGTCCAGTCCCTGTCTATGTTCGCGAGCGTCTCCAGGTGGCTGATGGCCGAAGGATCGCCTATCTCGCCGAGCGCTGTTGCCGAAGCGCGCTTGACATCGCAGCAGGCGTCGTTCAGGGCGTCCATGAGGAACGGCGCCGCTTCCTTAACGCCTTTGCCTATCTTTCCTATCGCCCATGCGGCGTTGAATCGCACGTTCTCGTCCTGGTCGTTCAGGAGCCGTACCAATGCGGGCACCGCTGCCGCCGCATCCTTCATGTTGCCTATCCTGGATATGCCATCGAGCTTAACGTCGATCCTGGCGTGCCTTAGCTTCACGACCGCTTCCTTCAGCTCCGGCTCCATCTCGCTGATGTCTTTCTCAGGGAGAGGCGTGCGTTTGAGCGCTCCTAATATGGGTCTCCTCCCTGTCGCTACTGCGAACCTGTTGGCCTCGGCGAGCACGCCGTCCATGTCCAACGATCTCAATGTGCCGACCCTGTCCGGAGCGGGCGTCATCCCCGAGGCGTCAACGGCGATCAAGGTCGCGCCGTTATCTGCCTTTCCGCCGTTTTGGATGGATTGCGCCAGCATTACCGCTGGCCTCTTCGGCTCCTGCGGAACTGATGCCTCAGGCCGCGTTGGCGCCTCTCCATTTTTCGTTTCCACGGCCGTCGGCGCAGGATTGGTCTCAGCCGGCTTTTCAGCAACAGGCCTTGCCTCTTCAGGGGCTGACTGCGCCGGTTTCATGATGGGTTCAGCGGCGGGTGCGGACGCCGGCGGCTGCTCCGTCTGCTGTGCAGGAACAGGTTCTTGCGCTGGTTTCTTCTTGCTCTTGCGAGGCATGAAACTACCGTAGGATAAGGCCCTCCTGAGATATATAAACCGATGGCAGCATCGCCGTTAGGCGTCCCCTCGCAATATGTGCCGCATCAGCTTGCGGAGGCACACATTCAGTGGGGGTTCAGCTGCCAGATCAGGAAGTTCAGGTATCCCGCGAATGTCACCCAGGCGATGTACGGCACGAGCAGGTACGTAGCCGTCCTCGACACCTTCCAGAACATGGCCATCGTGTACGCTATCGCCATCCACATCACGGCGATGCCGATCAGGCCGTAGAACGGCGACCGCAGTCCGAAGAATAGGAACGACCAAGCGGCGTTCAGCACGAGCTGTATCCCGAACGCGGTGACTGCGCCCCTCACCTTCTCCTTCTTCAGCCCATTCGCCCAGACCATGTAGAGGGAGATCCCCATGAGGGTGAACAGCGTGACCCACACCAGTCCGATCAGGCTTCCGGGCGGCGCGAGATCGGGTTTCGCCAACGCGTCGTACCATGTCGGTATGTTGGGCAGCGTGAACAGCGATCCCACCACGCCCGCCATCTGGCAGACGGCGATCGCTATGACCAGCTTCCATATGTCGTGCTTCATGCGGATATTTGCGCCGTTTATAATACTAATCTCTCTTTGGTATCTGTAATCTGCGGTTCAGTTCGGCACTACTGTGCTGAGATAATCCACGGGGAAGGAGAAAGGAACATTTAAATACCAGTTAAGTGAGGTATTACCATGAGGAGCGCAAAATCCGAACAGGAGATCAACATCCAAGAGCCCCAGCGGCGCGTCTCCCGACCATCCGCATGGGGAAGGATGCTCGTCACAAGCGCGCTCCTCCTTGGTCTCTCTGGCTGCGCGACGGCCGACGTGAAGAAACCGACGGTTCAGCAGAAGGCGGAGACGAAGATCGAGCAGACTGTGAAGAAAGCGGCGCAAAAAGAGGAGCCGCACTGCTCGAAGGCGTCGAAGAATGTGACGAAGAACGGGGTTACTCGCACATTCACTGCCGAGACTTGTGACAATTGGAATTACATTACGAAGTATTTTGATGACCATCAGTTCAAAGTTAATTCGCCGATTCCAATACGCGAAGATTTTCATGGAGAATTTATCAAACGGGAAATTATTCTTGGGGATGCTCCTGCATGTTCTAATTGGATTGTAGCGGGAGTCTCCGCTAAAACATTCAGAGTTTATCTTGTAACTGATGTAGTCAGTAAAGTAGATTCAGGAAAGATAATTGCATATGTGGTTGATACGGGAGTTATTGCCGATGGCACAAATATTAGTCTAATACAATCAGATAGTTGTAATTGGGATGCTAAATTTACTGATAAAGACAGTTCAGTAATAATGCAGATAACTAAAGAGGGAGACCTTCTGCTTAATGGAAAAATCAGAAATTAATAAACCTTGTTCTAAGATAGTCTAGTATGGTTCAACTCAATGCGCCTGAACAAAAAAAGATAGTCGCAGACATTGGGGCAGTTGAAAAAGCCATTTATTCTCAGAGTAATCTAAATAAAATTACCTCAGCCCCCGCAATTCGTTCCTCTTTCTCCAATGCCGCAGCACAGGCAGCCACCGGCATCTCCATGGACCAGATCAGCCAGATGATTCAGGCGAAGATACGCTTCGATTCCGCCGACGTCAGGGAGAAGCACGACGACAGCAAGGAAGAGCTGCTCGAGAGGAAGGCCGAACAGGAAGAGTCTGGCGAGAAAGGCAAGGAGTCCTTTGCGGAGGAGGTCCAGGAGAAGAAGGAAGCGATTCTCGAGGCGGCCAGCGAGTTCATCGAGGAGAGGATGAGGGAGAGCGAATCCGACATCAAGGAGTCGCTCGAGGACGTCATCTCGGTCTTCGAGGAGACGGGCCTGGCCATGGAAGTGGAATCCATCCACCAGATGGTGGAGGAAGGCGAGCTGGAGCTCGCGAAGGAGAGCGTCGAGGAGCTCGTGGAGAGCGTGCAGGAGAGGGGCGAGCTGATCAGGGAGCTCGCGGGCGAGATAGAGGGAATGTCCGGGGACAAGGGCGTGGGCGCCGATGGCCTCGCCAAGGCGGTGGAGGACCTGGCGGAGAAGGACAAGTCGGACTTCGGCAAGGAGCTAGAAGCGCTGGTCAAGGATCTCAAGGGCATGGAGAAGCAGGAAGCGATCGACCAGGTCAAGGATTTCATAGACGAGCATTCGAGGCAGCTCGACGCCCTGAAGGGAGTGGACAAGCTGCTCGACAGCTGGGACAGGATGTCCCAGGGCCAGATCGCGGACGCGCTCAAGGGGATATCCAAGGGGCTGGGCAAGGAGATGTCCGCGCTGGAGAAGGGCGCGGAGGATCTCCAGAAGCTCATAGCGGTGCCCGACGATTTCATCAGGAAGGCGAAGAGGATATTCGCGGAAGACGGCGAGATGCTGGACGGCATCCGCAGGAAGTGGATCGGCGCGGCCATCGATTTCACCAAGCAGAAGCTGTTCGAGGCGGACGCGAAGAAGGACGCGAAAGAGAGGGAAGAGTGGAAGGACAAGTTCACAAAGGCCAGCAAGATGAAGGACAAGCCGTTGGACGATTTCAACAGGTCATTGGCGGAGCTGATGAAGGGCAGGCCCAAGGACCTCCAGGAGGCTAGGGCGAGGGCGGACGAGGCCGCGGTCGACCATGTCAGGAAGGTGGCGGACGCGATCGCGGGCGGCCGGTATTCGGAAAGGCTGGACGAGATATCCAGGATGGCCGACAAGGAGAGCATGAGGCCGCCGCTGCAGAGGCTGGCGTCCGAGCTCCACGAGATCAGCAAGAGGGCCGAAGCGTTGCTCCAGAAGGCGGAGAAGGGCGACATCAGGGGGATCCTTGACGAGCTGGGCAAGCCCGACGGGAGCACTGGCTTCGTGGGGCGGGTCATGATCAGGACGGTGGACAGGAACAGGTGCAAGGCCAAGAAGGAGATGATCAAGGAGCTCCTGGGCGGCATCAGCATGATCAACGGCGCCAGCAGGATGGCGGAAGGCATACAGAAGGCGATGGAGAGGAAGGACTACGAGCTCGTGGACGAGATGTGCGCGGAGCTGAAGGGCGGGGTCAAGCGCCTGAAGGCCGCGGACAAGGAGATGTCCGCGCTGATGGCGATCAAGAGGATGCCGAGGAAGGAGCGCCGCTCCAGGATAGCGAGGATATTCTCCAAGCTCATATTCGTGAGGAAAGTCAGGCCTGCCAGCGGCTGATGCCGGATCGATGCTGGCGATAAGTGGTCATCATGGCGAAACACACTATCAGGCACTCGATGGAGATCAGGGCGAGCCCGCATGACGTCTACGAGGCATTGATGGATTCCGAGAAGCATTCCGGATTCACCGGCGGCGAGGCGGTCATCAGCAGGAAGGTCGGCGGCAAGTTCACCACGTTCGGCGGGTACGCCGAAGGGAAATTCATAGAGCTGGTCCAGGACAGGCGGATCATACAGACCTGGCGCGCGAACGACTGGATGAAGGAGGACGTCTCCACGATCACGATCACGCTGAAGCCGACGGAGGCGGGGGCCGCCCTGGAGTTCGTCCAGACCGGCGTCCCGGAGAAGTTCGTCGAGGAGATCAGCCAGGGCTGGCATGATTTCTACTGGAAGCCGCTGAAGAAGATGCTGGAGAGATAGGCTAACCCAATTCCCTCTTGATCCTGGCCTTCTCGCCCGTCGTCTCGCCGACGAGCGACTCCATCTCCGCGAACGCGGCCTCCATCCTCTTCCTTCCCGCTTCCTTCTCGGATCCGATGCCTTTCAGCTGCTCTGCGCCGTGCGCCATCCTCCTCTGCAGCTCCTCGATATGGATAGACCTTTTCGACACGCCGCTCAGGGCGTTCTCCTCCTTCTCAAGCTCCTTCTCGAGCTCGATCGCGCGCCCGCACGGCGCGGCAAGGCTGCCTTCAAGCATATCCCCTATCGCGGAGATCCGCCTCGCCCTGATCTTGGCGTCGTCCTCGATATTCCCCCTCTCGAGGGAGGTCTTCATCTCGGACAGTATCTTCCGCAGGGCGGGGTAGTCTCCCGAGCCCCTGACCTCGCCTATCGCGGTGTCCTCGGGCCCGCTTATGTAAGCGTCGATCGTCCTGGACATCTCCTTGTCCGGCACCTGCTTCTGGAATTTCCTGAACTGACGCTGGAACGGCGACAGCTGGTCCGTCAGCCTCTTCCTTTCGGCCGATACCTGGCCGCGCAATCCTTCCACCTTCTGCTTTATCGCGCGCTCTTCCAGCTCCGTCTCCATGTTCCTCGCGGCGGCCGAAGAGATCTCCGCTTCCAGCGATCTCCGCTCCTCCGCGATCTCAGCGCTCAGGCCGTCCTGCAATACGAGCTCATCGTGCAGCGAGAGGATCTCCTTCTCCAGCCTCTCCACGCCGTTGATCCGGCTCACCTGCTCCCTCTTCAGCGCGAGCGCGGCGCCGAGCTCGTCGGTGAGCCTGACGACCTCGTTCATCCTCCTGCCGAACGCCCCTATCTCCGCGCTCAGGAAATGCGGGAGATACCTGTTGTCGTTGGATATCTTGGCGATGCTGCGGACCGTCTCCAGCGCGGAGGCATGGAACCTGGCGTACGACAGGTAATTCCTCTCTGGCATCGTCAGCGCATCCAGCGCAGAAGGCGCCCGCTCGGCGAAATTCCTCTGCATCTGCAGCCCTATCTGGTACTGCGCCTGCGACTTGTCGAGCACGCCTTCCCCTACTCCCTTCGCCGCTTTCTTGGCCGCCTCTGCCTCGTTCAGTATCGCCTTGCAGAGCTTCTCGTATATTGGATATGCCGGCGATATCCTGCTCTCGGCCTCCTCTTTCACCGTCTTCGCAGCTTCGCTTAGCGATATGTCCCGGGCATTGTCGTTCCGTGCTGGCTTGAGCCGCGCAAGGAAGCGGTCTAGGATGGATGCCATCTGATCGTGATTGCCGCGGCCGAGCCGCCGTGTCATCGTTCGTCACCTGAAGTGCGTCTTGACCATGCGGCGCAGCATGCTGTCGTCCCAGACGTCCAGGGGCTTCCGTTTCGCCGCGCCGCGCGCCGCGTCCGATACCGCGGCCGCAGACACGATGATCATCCTGTCCGCCTTCAGCGATTTCCTGGACCTCAGGAGGCGGACGACGTCTTTCTCTTCTACGATCCCTTCGTTCGCCGCGCGCGTCCCTATGGCGATGCGTTCGCCGCCCTTCTTCGCGATCACGTTGGCCGCGAATCCCCCGAGCTTCGGCCCCCTCTTCGGGGCGGGGTCCGCTTCGTACCCCATCTTCCTGAACAGCATGATCACGAAACGCTCGAATTCCAGTCCGTCGAGCCTGCTGAAATCGCTGCCCAGCGCTTCTTTCGCTTCGGATCTCTCCTCATCCGCGCCCTTCCTCTGCCATATCGACGGCGGCACCCATGTCCCGGGCAGCTTGCCGTGCGCCTCGAAGCGCTTGTGCCACGGCTGCTTCTTCCGCCTCTTCCTGTCGGCGCCCCCGATCAATGCCAGGAGGGAAACTACTAGAAGGACTGCCGCGGTCGAGAGGAGCCCCATCTCTGCTCCGTACAGCATGGCTATGAACATGCAGGCCAACGCCGCGGATGTGAGCGGCACGGCCATCTTCGTCATGGGATTTTCCATCGGGTTCACCTATGTATCCGCTCAGCACCTGCCGAACAGCTTCAGCGCCATGTAGGTCAGGAACATGACTATCACCGCAAATACGGTGATGAACGGGCCCATCTTCCTGGCCACCCTGATCTCCTGCTTCGTCATCCGTTTGATTCCGAACATGTTTTCTCACCGTATTGCAATCGAACAATCAGGACTTCATCCGCTTGAACGCTTCCACGCCCACCGCGCTCGTTATCGCAAGGAATACGCCGAGCAGGAGCAGGTTGTGCGAGGTGTCGAAATGCTGGACCCCGAGGAGGGTGCCTCTCAGCATGTCCACCACGTACGTCACCGGATTCGCCGCGGTGACCGTCTCGAGCCATCCCGGCAGGTTCTCCAATGGGAACAGCGCGCCGGAGAGGAAGAACAGCGGGAACAGCAGGAAGCTCGACAGGAGCTGGAACCCTTCCGGCGACTCCATCATGCTGCCTATGGTGAGCCCCACGGATGTGAATATCGCGGAAGCGATGAACACGATCAGCAGGGACATGAGGAACGATGCGGGAGTGTACGGTATCCCGATGAATATCCCGAATACCAGCACGATCAGCGCCTCCATCAGCGATATGGTCACGCCGCCGAGCACCTTCCCGAAGAATATGGTCGCCCTGCTCAACGGGGATACGAGAATGGACTTCAGCAGGTCGATCCTCTTGTCCCACACGAGGTAGGCGCCGTAGAATATCGAGGTGAACAGGAACGTCTGCGTCAGCACGCCGGCGAATATGAACTTCTGGTAGTCCACCCCGCTGACGTCGACACTGGCGCCGAGGCCGGCGCCGAATATGAACAGCCAGACGATAGGGTTGACTATCGCGGAGATCAGCCTGGGCGTCTCCCGCAGGAAGGCGATCATCTCCCTCCACCATATCGCGTACACTCCCCTGAGATTCATACGATCATTCCTTGTTGGTGGTGTTCTGCACCATCTTCTCGAACCAGCCGCCTTCCGCCTGCTCCAGGCCGCGCCCGGTGTGCTTGATGAACACGTCGTCCAATGTAGGGCTCCTCACTTCCACGCTGTCCACCTTGCCCACCCTCTTCAGCAGGTCCTGCAGGTGGGCCGCCGCGTTGTCCATGGTGATCACGAACGTGCCGTCCTTCTGCTCTATCTTCCTCACCGACTTCAGCCTGCGTATCTCCGCTATGCGCGGGGAGTCCGCGACAATGGTGACGAGGTCGCCGCCCACCTTGCGCTTCAGCCTGGCCGGGGTGTCAATGGCGACCGACTTGCCCTTGTCTATGATGCATATCCTGTCCGCGAGAGAGTCGGCCTCCTCCATGTAATGGGTGGTGAGCAGTATCGTCATCCTCAGCTCCTCGGTGAGCCGCTCCACGTATCTCCACATCGTCTCCCTCCCGCGCGGGTCCAGCCCGAGCGTGGGCTCGTCGAGGAACAGTATCCTCGGCCGGTGCAGCAGCCCTCTCGCGATCTCCAGCCTGCGCCTCATGCCGCCGGAGTACGTCTTGACGAGGTCGTTCCTCCTGTCGTTCAGCTCCACCAGCTCCAGCGAGCCGTCTATCCTGCTTTCTATCTCGCTGGCCGGCAGGTCGTACATCAGCGCGCTGAGCCGCAGGTTCTCGTAGCCGGTCAGCAGCTCGTCGCTGCTCGGCTCCTGGAACACGATGCCGATGCTCTCCCTCACCTTGGAGGGCTGCTTGACGACGTCGAATCCGTTCACCCTGGCGCTGCCGCTCGTGGGGTCGAGCAGTGTCGCCAGCATCTTGATGGTCGTCGTCTTGCCCGCTCCGTTCGGGCCTAGGAATCCGTATATCTCGCCTTCCTCTATGCTGATGCTGAGATCCTGGACGGCATGTATCCTGCCGTTGAACGTCTTTGTCAGCTTCTTGGTCTCTATCACGGAGGAAGACATGCGTTATCGCAGGACGTTTCCCCGCGGTGTATAAAAAGCATATCTCGGCAGCGGCGCCCGCCCTCACTTCAGCTCCTTCGCGAACTCCTTCTGTATCCTCTCCAGCTTCGGGGAGATCACGGCCCTGCAGTATCCCTGCTGCGGATTGTTGGCGTAGTAGTCCTGGTGGTATTCCTCCGCCTTGTAGAACTTCTCCAGCTTCCTGACCTCCGTGACTATCGGCCTGGAGTAATCCTTCCGCCTCTTCTCTATGTACCCCTCCACGGCCGTCTTCTGGTCATCATTAGTATAGAATATTATTGAGCGGTACTGGGCGCCCATGTCCTCTCCCTGCCGGTTCAGCGACGTCGGATCATGCATCTCGAAGAAGACATCGAGTATCGTCTTCAGGCTGATCACGCCGGGGTCGAACTCGACCTTGTTGGTCTCCGCGTGCCCGGTGATTCCGGCGCTCACGAGCTCGTAGATTGGATTCGGGACGAAACCGCCGGAGTAGCCCGACGTCACTGCCTCACTCCCTTCAGCATGAGGAACACCGCCTCCGTGCACCAGAAGCACCCCCCGCCCAGGACTATGGTTTCAGGCGCCGGGCCAGCAGTTTTCGCCATGATAGTAATCGCTTTTATATATATAGATTTCATGATGTATCTGTATGGCGCCACGGTCAAGTTCGGCAGCTCATCTGCCAATCCTGATTCTAGCACTATTCGTCGCGCTATTCGCGGGTTCGGTATCCGCTTCAGCCGTCGACAATTACGTCTGGGCCTCTTCAACTTCCGGTTCAGTCTCGAAGATCGACAAGACGACCAACTCGGTCGTGGCCACGGTAGGCTCCGGCATGGATTCATACGCCATCGCGGTGGACACCGATTCCGTCTGGGTCCCCGCCAGCGCCGGTAATACAGTCTCGAGGATCAGCAAGACGACCAACTCGGTCGTAGCCACGATAGACGTCGGGAACGCATTCCAAATCGCGGCCGATTCCGATTCCGTCTGGGGCACTAACTGATCATCTGTTGTAAAAATCGACAAGACGACCAATTCGGCAGTATCTACGATAGATATCGTTGGCGGTACATGGGGCATCGCGGCCGATGCCGATTCCGTCTGGGTCACTAACGGATCATCTGTTGTAAAAATCGACAAGACGACCAATTCGGCAGTATCTACGATAGATATCGTTGGCGGTACATGGGGCATCGCG
>CABMEP010000006.1 GCA_902385155.1 uncultured archaeon
AAGGTCTCGCTCACCTTGAAAACGAGTTGCTCCTCCTGTTTAGTCAGCGGAGGGATGTGCAGCTTGTATCTGGGGTCTCCCTTCGCCACACACCAATCCATCATCAGGATGTAACCTCCCAATTACCCCTAAACAAAGATTATTTGCCGAAGCGCCTTTCCCTCTTCCTTTATTCGTTTATGGCCCTATTTAAGTCTTCCTTGTTGACGTCCGGCCACAGCTTCTCGCAGAAATAGAATTCGCTGTAGGTGGTCTGCCATGGCAGCAGGCCGCTGAGCCGCTTCTCCCCAGCCGAACGGAAAACGAGATCGGGATCCCTCACGTCCGGGGCATAGAGGTACGACGCGAACGCTTTCTCGTCGACCTTGTCCAATTTTCCGTTCCTTGCGTCGTCCGCTATCCGGTTGGCTGCGTCCACTATTTCCTGCCTGCCGCCGTATCCGCAGAGTATCGCAAGCGTGTATTTCGAGTCCTGATTGGTCTTCGCTTCCACTTCCTTGACCCTGTCGACGATCCGCTTGGGGAAAATGGACAGTTGGCCTATGAACCTCACCCGTGCCTTGGTGCGCAGCTGCTCCAGCTCCTTGCTGCTCTCTATCTTGTCCAATACCTCTTCGAACAGCCTGAAGAGCGCCTCCACTTCATCCCTGCTGCGCCCCGCGTTCTCAGTGGAGAATATCCAGATGCTGAGCGTCGTCACCCCGAGATCCCTGCACCATTCAACGACATCCTTCAGCTTGTCTATCCCCGCTTTATGGCCTTCCGGCACTGACTTGCCGTGGAGCTTGGCCCATCGGCGGTTGCCGTCCGGTATTATCGCGAGATGGAACTCGTTCGTCATTTCATCGACCCAATCTGTGTGAATCAGAATTTCAGAAGGTAATAGGCGAGCAGGCCGGAGACGATTGTGCAGATCATATTGGACGTGCCCTTCGTACCTATGCCCTTCTCTTCGAGCACCCCTGCAAAGGAATCAGCTACGCTCCCCAGGAAGCCGAACAACGCTATAGTGAATATGGTGAACGGGTCGTAATTGTACAGGAAATACCCCGCTGCCCCGATTATGAGCGCCCCGATGAATGAGAGGTAAGTTCCTAGGACAGAAATCGCCCCGGACGTGCCCTGCTTCACGGGCCTGAAGCTGCCGAGTGAGATCGGTCGCTCGGAAAGAACGCCAAGTTCAGAGCCGAATTTGTCTGCCATCGCGCCCGCGAACGCCCCGACATAAGCAGCGATCCACGCTGGAGAGCCGGAATAATGGTAGAGGACGCAGCACAGCAGCGGAAACGCTGAATTGGACACGACATTCTGCCAGCTCCTCTCGTGCTCGTAGACCCCTTTCTCCTTCTTCTCCTCGTACCTGTATTTCGTGACAGCTACACCGACAATAAGGAATGTGAGGGCGACGGCGAGATTGTCCACTACGTACGGGCCAGAGAACAGCGCGACCACCGCGGCCGCTAACAGGACGACGAATATGCCTATCATGTCAAGGAGCAGCAGCTTCATTGGATCACTTCAGCGACCTATACCTTCAACGGACACCAGGTTCTTATCGGTTTCGAATAGGACGCCCGTGAATAGAGGTATAATCTGAAGGCAGGTCTTGACGTGCGACGTCATGCGCGGGACGAGGATCTGTGATTTTCCTTTGGCGAGCGCCATGAATAGCAGGAGCTGGTCCGCCATCCACTCGTCGACCGTCCCTTTCGAATCGATGTCTTTCTGGAGCGCGGACGCCGCGGCTTTCCCGACGGACTCCGCGCGGACGCCCTTCTTGCCGAGTTCTGACGCCCCCATCAGAGAATTGTCGAATTCGGCCCACAACGTGACGGCGGTGCCTTGGGACAATGACTGCTTGACTGTTTTGTCGATGTTCGCCCCGGAGAATACCGAACGTATCCCCCCTTCTTCCCGCGACAGTATGTCCTCGGGAAGGCCCGATAGAGAGCACGCGCCGCGTATCAATACGAGATTTCCTTTGCTTTTGAGATCGACCGCCGCCAGGTTGGACGGCCTGATGAACAGTGTCACCCTTCCGCGCCCTTTTGGGAACCACCCGAACGAATCGACATTAAGTTCGGCGGAAGCGCCGAACTTCTGTATCATCGGAAGGAACACGTGCTCATAGTAATCGATTGTCGGGGAGTGGGTGACATGCGTACCGCCCGTGACTGTGATTTGGGATTGCCTATCCGCGTAGATCAGTATGGGAAGAATCGACTGGAAAAGCAGCGTCACCGAACCGGCCGTGCCGATATCGACGTCATATCTTCCGCCGAGGATCTTTTCGGGCACGAATTCCAGCTCTGTGGAACCGACTTCCGCGCCCTTGACCTTGGCGTTAGTCATTTTTGCGGCGGCGTTCACTCCCGCCAGATGCTGGGGCCGTAAGCCCGGATTCGGCCTCCCCGCCCGTATGTTATGCAACCTGAACGGCTTGCCTAGTATGGATGAGAGCGCCAGTGAGATGCGGAGGATCTGCCCCCCGCCCTCCTCGGTGGAGCCGTCTATCTCGATGGAATCGCCCATAGTATCACGTATATCTGGATAGGGAATATGAATCAGCTTGGCTCTACCATTAGAGGATGTTGTGAATAGAAAAAGGCCAGCGCAACGCGCTGGCGAGGCGACCAATTTATTTGAGGCAGATGTACAAAATTCGAATGTACCCTCACACCTTTCTTCTTTAGGGCCGTTTAAAAACATTACGGCAGGTCAATATGATATATTTAAACATTTTGTAGAATAACCCCCGCTTTTCGGGCTTCCAGTATTGATTTTTAATGATGAGATGTCCGATATAGGAAAATACTGGATGTGCGCGTATGGCAGATGCAATGGCGGGGCTCGCTTATCTTTCGAAGACGAATGGGACAGGGGGGGAGATAGCGGGAGCGCCGGAAGATTTCGTGGTCGAAGAGATAACGCGGGAAGGAAAGGCGCTGTCCATAGACAAAACGATAAAGACTGTTGGCGCGCCTGGCGAGTACTCTGTGTTTGCCCTGCAGAAGAGGGGATGGTCCACCCAGGACGCAATCAAGGCGATGGCTGACCGGCTAGGCGTCCTGCCTGGGCGATTCTCCGCTGCGGGAAACAAAGACAGGAACGCGGTTACAGCACAGCTGATCTCATGCTGGAGGATCGAACCGGAACAGATACTGGAGATTGAAATCAGCGGCCTGAAAATCCTTGGGTGCTGGAAATCAAGCAAACCGATGGAAGTCGGCGATCTCCTCGGGAATAGGTTCAGGATTAGGATAACGGGTGTAAAGGACAGCAGGGCGGCCGGAAGAGTAATCAAGGAAACAGGGGGGCTCTTTCCCAACTATTTCGGCCCTCAGCGATTCGGGATGAGGGGAAACAACCATATCGTGGGGAAGCACATCGTAAGGGGGGATTTCCAAGCGGCAGTTGAGGAATTTGTGGAGAACGGGGAAGAGGAATCGTCCGACTCAAGGAAGGCGAGGCAAGCTGCGAAAGAGGATGGAATGAACGAGAAAACGCTCGAATTGTTCCCACGGAAGCTCAACCATGAAAGGACAGTGATTCGCCATCTAGTCAGGAGGCCCGGCGATTACATCGGTGCGATAGGCGAGCTCCCGAGGAACCTGCAGATGATACTGGTGCAGTCCTATCAATCCTATCTGTTCAACCTGATGCTGTCTGAACGCATACAGTCGAAAACGCTTGATCCCGAGAGGGGGGTGACTGGATGCGGCCTGAACGAGTATGGGTTCATAGACCCGGAGACCGGGGGGAACGAATACGCGCTCGGCCGGATGATCGGATATGACACGCCGCTAACTGAAACGGAAGAGGATGTCCTGTGGAACGAGGGGATTGAATCCGCGAATTTCAGGATACGCCATCTCCCGGCGCTCTCGATGAGGGGTTCTGCCCGCCCACTGTTGTCCAATATGAAGGATTTCAGGGCGTCCGCAAGGGAAAACCGCTCAGTGATGCTGGAATTCGAGCTGCCGAAGGGGTCCTACGCCACTGTCGCTGTCCGCGAGATCAGCGGCCGGGACAAGGATTAGCCGTCGTGAAGATGATTTAAAAACCTGGAACCGCAATGTAGGATATCGATACCATATAGTGCGTCATATGATTCTAGAACCGCTGAGGATAGCGGAATACGCGATGATGTTCTCTGTCCTCTTTTTCACAGTAGTCATGCTCTTGATCTACCTGAGGAACCGCGAGAGGATAACGCGCAGCGGCCAGAAGAAATACGAGCCGACGGTCAGCGTCGTCATTCCCGCCTACAACGAGGAGGAGACCGTCGGCAAGACCCTTGAATCGCTCCTTGAGGTCGACTACCCCAAGGACAAGATCGAAATACTGGTGGTCGATGACGGCTCCACAGACAAGACCGCGGCTGTGGTGAGATCGTTCAAGGACAAACGAGTGGTCCTGTTGCAGAAGAAGAACGAAGGGAACAAGGCATTCGCCAACAACCATGGGATCAGGCATTCCAAGGGTGAAGTGATCATAACGCTGGACGCCGATTCCTGGGTGGCGAAAGACGCGATAAGGAAGCTGCTCGCGTACTTCGACACCGATGTCGCCGCCGTGACATCGGCGGTCAAAGTCAGGGAAAAGGACGACCTCAACTTCATCGAGAAGCTACAGAGGGTGGAGTACCTGTTCACGATATTCAACCGCCGCCTATTCGCCATGATAAACGGGGTGTATGTCACCCCCGGTCCGCTCAGCGCGTTCAGGAGGAAGGTATTCGACGAGGTCGGGCTGTTCGACACGAATACGATCATGGAGGACCAGGAGATCGCCCTCCGAATCCAGTCGGCCAACTACAGGATAGAGAGCTGCATGGACGCCGTCGTCTATACGTCCGTCCCGCGCGATTTCGATGCCCTGATGAAGCAGCGCATACGCTGGAACCGCGGAGGAATGCAGAATGCGATGAAATACGCTTTCATGGTCAATCCGAAATACGGGGATTTCGGGATGTTCGTCATGACGTACAGCATCGCGTCCATACTCCTGTTGCTGCTCGTATCAACGGTCGTGGCGGTCGCGATGACCAAGATAGCGGAAACCGCGTACAACGACCCGCTCCTGGCGATAGAGCCCATCCATGTCCTGTCATTCATCGTCCTGCTCCTGACCATAGGGTGGACTGTAATCGCGCTCAGGGAGATCAACGACAAAAAGACCAAAAAGAGGATAGTCCTTGCGTATACGATACTATACTGCTATCTGATAACGTTGTTCATGTTCATAGCCATATTCAAGGAATTGAAAGGCGAAAAACAGGTGTGGTGATATGGAACTCCAAAAGACGAAACGCGAGATAAGCTGGAAGCTGTACACGGCCGCATTCATCATCTCCGCGATAATATTCGGGATCGGGATGTGGACCGGATTGCAGATAGAGAAGAGCGTGACTGAAGAGCTCTCCGCGACGGTCAATAAGATAGACCAGCAATGGATCTCCCTCGAGACGCTGATGCTCATGGACAGCTCGCCTGCGTTCTGCGACTATCTGACGCAAGAGATGGGCTCGTTCGACTCGGAGACATTCACCCTCGGCCAGAGGATAGGCTACATGGAGGAGAGGAAAGGGGTGGATCCCTCGTTGAAATCCGAATACATGTCCCTGGAAGTCAGGGATTATCTTGTCGCCAACAAGATCAACGAGAGATGCGGGGCGAACACGTCGCTCGTGCTCTATTTCGTCTCCAGTTCCAACTGCTCATCCTGCAAGGAGCAGGGGGCGCAGCTCACGGCAGCAAGGGAACGGACCGGCGCGAGGGTGTATACGTTCGATATGGACGTGAAGAATGGCATGGTCTCGGCACTGGCCGGCGTATTCAAGATCGGTTCCTATCCTTCGATTGTCATCGACTCTGAGAAGCAGGCCGGACGCATGACTGCGGATCAGATCGTGTCTAGGATAAATGGTTGATCCAATGGCGGTGATGGCCAGACTCATAAAGAGCAGGAAAGGCAATGTCCTCGCCATGTGCGATGAGGGAGTACTTGGCAAGAAGTATTCCGAAGGAAAGATCGTTCTTGACTTGATCAAGCATCGCGGATTCTACGAGGGAGAGGCGCTGGACGAGAGCAGCGAGGAGCTGAAACGCATGATATCCGAGGCGGACAGCATAAACGCGGTGGGAAAGAGATCCGTACGGCTGCTCCAGGAATTCGGTTATGACGTGTCGGCAGCGAAATCCGTGCAGAAGGTCCCGCACCTGCACGTCTACAAAATCTGATCAGCGCGCGCCGGAAACTATCCGTATGATGTCCCCGTCGTTCAGGACGTGGTCCTTGCCGATCCGGATCTTCTTCTTGGCATCGACAGCGTAGATGAAGCTCTTGGCCAACTCGGTGTGTATCTTCTCCGCGAACTGCAATGCTGTCGTCCCTTTCTTCACGAAGATGGCGTCCGGGAGGACGTTGCCGAAATTGTCCGAAAACTTGTTCTCGTCGCTGACCGGATAGATCACTACCAGGCCTAGCAGGCCGAACACAGCCTCATTTATCACTTGCTGGACGCCCGTTCCGTGATAGGCGTCCATCGTTTGTTTTATCCTGAGGAGCGCTGCCTTCTGCCTCTCATCCGCGTTGATGATTCCGAAGCTTACATCGCCAGGGACATAACTGATCAGATGCTTTGCCGCCGCTTTCCTGAGCGCGAGCTCACCGTCGGAGTACGTCGGCATGACGACACGGTCCGGGAACTCTTCCTTCAGTTTCATGTAGTTTTCATTGGCATTGGACATGTCGATTTTGTTGGCTGCGATTACAATGGGCATCGATTTCCTGCGTATCTCCTGGCTGAACTTAGCGATGTCCTCTTCGCTCCAGTTTATGCGCTCGAGCGACAGGCCGAGGCCCTTCGCAGTCCGCTCTATGTCCGCTTCCGATATCTTGAGTCCTGTGAGCAATGTATGCAGCGCCTTGATGTCGTGGCCCTTCACTTTGCCCCAGCCGCGCTGCAGTATGCCGGCGATCCACAGCCCTATCTCCTCTTCCAGGAACCGTATCTCGGTCGCCGGATCGTAGCTCTCGCAGGGATTGCCTTC
>CABMEP010000007.1 GCA_902385155.1 uncultured archaeon
AATAACAGATGTCACCGCAAATTCGAACAATGGAGGACGTGGTAACGGTGGTGGCAGAACAGGAGGCTCCGGATATGGTATCTACCTCTCCTCCAGTTCTAGCAACAACATAATGAATACCACCACACATTCGAACAACGGTGGATACGGCCACCACTACAGCGGCCAGGGTTACGGCATCTATCTTTCCGCCAGCTACAACAATACGATATCTAACATTACAGCGGATTCGAACAATGGCTACAGCAACTGGGATGGCGGCGCCGGTTACGGCATTTATCTCTCCGCAAGCTACAACAACACAATATCTAATGTCACTGCGGATTCGAACAACGGAGGCAACGGTCGCCCCACCGGCGGTCCTGGCGGCTCCGGCTATGGGATCTATCTCTCCTCCAGCTACAACAACACAATATCTAATGTCACTGCGGATTCGAACAACGGCGGCAGTGGAAACGGCAACGGTTCTGGGTATGGTATTTACCTCACATCAAGCCCAGACAACTTCATCTACAACAACTTCCTGAACGATACGATTCCAGTTCAAACGGACGGCAGCCCCAATTTCTGGAACACCACTCTGACACTAGGCACCAACATCATCGGCGGCGCTTGGATCGGGGGCAACTTCTACGCGCAGCCGGACGGATCCGGATTCTCGGAGAATTGCACCACGAACGGCTCAGCCGGCTCCAATCGGATTTGTGCGGCCCCATACGATATCCTCGGAGACGGCAGCAATATCGATTACCTGCCGCTCACTAAGCCCTTGCCTGCGCCGCCAGGCAACGGGGCGCGCAGCGTCACGATCTCGTTCTCCATGACCGTGTCGCAATTCATAGAGGTGCAGGTCACTCCGCCCTCGATCAGCTTCGGGTCGCTGAACCCGCTGACTAACGCCACGTCGTCCAGTACCGTGGACGTGACCAACACCAACAACAGCAACGTGGCCATCAAGCTGACCGTCAACGGCACGGATTTCAACAACACCAACGTGCCGGACACGATAGCGGTCGGGAACCTCAGGATGATGGCGAACTCCGCCCAGCCTCCGGCCGAGTCGTTCTCCGAACAGGTTTCGAACATCGAGAAGGAGTGCACGGGCGCGGTGTTCAGGGGCGACGAGGACTGCAGCAACGTGGTCGTCGGCAGCACTGTCAACCTATGGTTCAATTTCTTCGTCCCCGGCAGCAAGAAGGCGGGAGTGTACTCGAGCACGATCGACATCAGGTCCAACGGGCTGACATGATAATGGTGATCGAATGGACGTATCCAGACGCAACCTGCTTGTCAATTCGTTCTCCCTGCTGGTGCTGGTAGTGCTCGCGCTGTCCGGCCTCGGCCAGCTATGGGGCGGGTTCCTCGGATTCAGCAGGATGCAGCTGGTCGGCATGCATACCGGCGTGTGCTACCTGTTCCTGCTCATGGTGCTCGTCCACCTGTTCCTCCACAGGGCGTGGATCATTGCCATGGTCGGCGGGATGTTCAGAAAGGATGAGGCGGCCTGACGGCTGCGGCCGCTATATCAATTCGCGCCATAACACAGGGCCAAGAACAAGAAAACTAGATGATTATACGCTCGCTATTCGGTGATCTGCAGCTCCACCGCCTGCTTCCCGTCTTTCGTGGTGATGCCGACGACCTTCAGCACGAACTCCTGGCGGTAGTCCTCCTCCTCGAACACGACCTCGCGCGCCTGGCCGACCGTGAACCAGCGCTCGAACTCGACCTCGCCATGGCCGAAGTGGATCCTGACCTTGTCCCCCTTGACCGCGACGATGTCCATCCCGCCAGACCCGATTTCCGTGCCTTCCCCTACCTCCACGACAACGGTCCTTGGCGCCATGGTGTATATCTCGGTCTGCATCACTTCGCTGACCTCGAGCGATATGGACATGCTGCCGATCCCGACCCTCACCCTGAATATCTTCTGCCATCTCTCGCCGACATCGACTATGCGGAACTCCGCTGTCTCCCCGTCATTGACGAAGAGATCCGTCTCCTCCTTGGAGCGCTTGCTTCGGACGGTGAGCACGGCGGTCCCATTGCCGTCAGGCGTGGACCTTGTCTCCTTGAACACGATCCGGTAATCATCAGTCTCGGCGGTCTCCCCCTTCTTCAGCTCCGCCTGGAGGGGCCCCTGCGCGCGCGCCGGCTGCGCATCCTGTCCGATCGGCGCGGCCTGCGCCTTCATCTGCGAATGGATATCCGACATCAGTCCGCTGATCTCCGCCGCCTCCCCTTTCGCTGCGGTCCCGTCGAACATGCTGCTGAAGACGGACTGCCGCACCGCGGGCGCGGCGTTCTCTATCCTGGCGGATTGGATGGGAACCGGGACCTCTGCAGGCATGGCCACCGGGACTGCTGCTATCCTTGCCTTGGCGGTGGGCATCGCCCCCGCGATCGGCGCTGCGCGCATGGACTGCACTGCCGGCGCCGAAGGGATCGCCGTCAGTGTCGGCTTCAGCATCGGGCTGTTGATCGTCAATTGTGGCGGCGAGACCAGGGTCGGCATCGTATGGATTGCCGGGACCATCGGCCCGGATATGATCGGCTGCGCGTTGAATGACGCGCGCATGTATCCCCCTTCCGCTTCCGAAGGGATTGCCAGCGCTATCGCGGTGGCGGCTGCTGCTATAGTGAGCTTTCGCTTCTGCATATGATTCACCTTGATGCGCCTCTTGATTCGATCCGTCTGTTGGTCTGCCTCAGAAAATGCGCTTTTGTCTCAGTAATACTAGAATAGGGGCATGTTAATTTAAAACTAACGCATAAGCAGTCCATGGAGCGCTTCGCCGTCATGCTTCTCATAGCGATAATGCTGTTCGGGTGCACCGTGCCATCCCGGACCTGGAACGAATCGACGACTTCCACCGTTTCCGGTAACGTGTCCGTGAACGACACCCCGCCTTTCATTGATGGGTCGAACCCCCTGAAGAATCGTCCTCCGGTCGTGTCATTGACTTCCGGGAACCTCACGGGCTACGCGCCGTTCCAGCCGTCTCCGATCTATTACTCATGCGACGACGAGGACGGCAACCTCGACTACTGCCAGCTGCTCAGCGACGGAGTTGTGATAAAGGACAGCCGGACCGCGGCCGACATGTCGCTCGACAGCAGCGAATGGCCGACATTCACCACCGCCGGCAAGCACACGCTGGAGTTCCGGGCCGTCGACAAGGAGGGGGAGACCGCCAGCAGCAGCATAGTGTTCACTGTGACCTCTACCGGGGATCAGGGTTCGGGGGGCGTGACCCAGATCCCGATGGGCATGCGTTCATTGTACGGCGGCAACCTCGCATGGCCCGTCGGCTGCGAATTGGGCGTCAACTGCTCGATATCCAACTACCCTGACCTGGACAAGGACGGCAGAGCCTCCTGCGGGAACACGTACGAGGGGCATGAGGGGACGGACATCGCCGTCAATTGGGACCAGATGGACAAGGGGATGGACGTCTACGCGGCCGCCGACGGCGTGGTGCAGTGGGTGTTCGACGGCAGGTACGACAGGTGCACCAGCTTCGGGCCGGACGCCGTCATCACCAATCCGGACTGCGCTCCACCCTCGGAGGACATGTATCCGGGGGGGATTTCAGGATACCAGGTGTGCACTGATCTGGGCCCTTATTGCAGCGCGCAGAAGAGGATCGAGAAGGGATGGACGCAATGCTATTTCTGCTTCTGGGGCGGGAACGTGGTCGTGATACGCCATCCGGACAATCCGTATGTGTTCGTGACGAGGTACGATCATTTCAGGACAGGATCGATAACCGTCCGGCCCGGTGACACGGTGACGGCGGGACAGAAGATAGGGCAGGTCGGCAGCGCGGGCCGTTCATCCGGCCCGCACCTGCATTTCGAGGTGTGGTCCGACTGGTATGCTCCTCTCGACCCGTGGACCACGTCATGCACGCCACAATAGTCTGTAGGCATGCCATTAGTTAGATCGGGCTCGGCGTTCTTTCTTCTTCTCCTTCCTTATCGCCGGGCACATGACCACGGTCCTCCCGTTGACCAGCCTGACCGGGAAGTGGTTGCCCCTCGGGTCAACGAGCATGCAGTTGCTGTTGTCCTTCAGCCCGAGCTCCCTGAAGAGGTTGTTCTCGGAGACCACGAGCTCCACGTTCTTCCCTGTGAACGGCAGGAACCCGATCTCCTTCGCCTTGTCCTGCGGCACCTCGATGGACGACACGATCCCGGTCACGTTGCCGAATCCCATCCATGCCCGCGCGGCGAGGGTGTTCGATACATTGGCGTAATGGGAGACCACGGTCGGATGGCCGGAGACCAGCGACGGCTCCGAGACCATGAACGCCTCGACATTGCCACTCAATTCCTCCATCTTCTTCTCGGCAGCAGGCATCTCCCCATCGAATATCACGCGCGGAGTATCGACGACTACTTTTCCACCCGCTCGTTTGATTGCGCCGAACGTTCTTTCATTGGCATCAATCCAGTCCACCACGCAAGCAGAGCCGGAAGGCACTCTTCCGATGTCATCCCGGTTGTTGGGGAAGAAGAGATTAGGCGCCTTGCTGAAATCGAGTTTCTCCAGGCTGTAGGCGAACAGCTTGCCTGTCCTCGCGGATTCGGCCTTGATCGGCTTGAGGAACTCCTCGTCCACCTCGGCCTTCTCCACCTTGAATATCACGTCGCCCCTCTTCAGGGTCTTGATCTTGAGCATGCACTCCGTCTTGGATTCCTTGATCTCCTTGTTGCTGAGGTTGAACATCCTGTACACTTCGAGGTGCTTGCCCGAGCTCGTGGCCCTGATCAGCTCTCCGACTTTCAGCTTGCCGGACAGCTTCACTATCGCCCCGTCCTGGTACACCTTCGTCACTTCGCCGACCTTCTCTCCCGCGTACTGCTGCGACTTCGGGTTCGTCAGCTTTTCCCTCCTCGCCTCGCCGAACAGGTATCCTGTGGTGTATCCCCTCAGCGCCGGCTTGATCAGCTTGGGCTCCTTCCAGTCTATCGCCGCGCGATAGGCGGCCACGGTCTCCCTCACGTACCTCGCGTCCTTCAGCCTGCCCTCGATCTTCACGCAGTCGATGCCGGATATCGCTATCTCGGGCATCTTCTCCAGCAGGTTGAGGTCCTTGGTGCTCGTCAGGTACCCTTTCTCGACAAGCTTCCCGTCGCAGAGCATCTTCCAGGGGAACCTGCACAGCTGGGCGCATGCCCCGCGGTTGCCGCTGCGTCCCGTCTGGTAGTAGCTCCAGAGGCACTTGCCTGAATAGGAATAGCACAATGCGCCGTGGCAGAACACCTCCACCGGCATGCCTGCGTTCTCCTTGATCCTCTTCGCCTGGTCGATGGAGAGCTCCCTCGCGAGGACGATGCGCTTTAACCCCTGATTCTTGAGCATCCTCGCGGTCTTGGAGTTGTGGACGGACAGCTGTGTGCTGGCATGGATCTCCATGTCGTCGCCCGTCTCCCTCGCCATCCTCGCGGCCGCGAGGTCCTGGACGATGACGGCGTCCGCTCCCTTGTCGTAGATGAATCTTATGTACTCGGCCACTCCCGGCAATTCGGGCTCGGAGAGCATGGTGTTGAGCGTGACGTACGCCTTCACGCTGTTCTTGTGGCAGTACGCGATCGCCTTGGCCAGCTCCTCGTTGGTGAAGTTCCTCGCCCTCAGCCTGGCGTTCCAGACATTGGAGCCCATGTATACAGCGTCCGCTCCCGATTCCACCGCGGCCTTGAGGGTGGTGGGGTTGCCTGCCGGCGCGAGAAGCTCTATCTTGGGCATCGCATCACTATCGTATCTGTTGTATGGCCCAATGGCGGGTTATAACCCTTGCTGCGGCGCCAAGCTGCAGGTATCGTGCGCGAAGTACTCGGTGGATTATCCGTCGGGGACGAAGTTCTGCGCGCAGTGCGGCGGACCCCTGAAGTGACGCGCTCGCCGGACCGCTCATCCCTTCAATATCTTTCCTATGGCGAGCAGCGGATCCGTCCTCTCGGCGGTCCGCTTGTAGAGGGAGAGCCTTTTCTGGTTCAGGGTACCGGCATAATCCAATGCGCACCGCAGGCTGTCATCGGATAGCCTCGCCTTGTCGATGCTCACGCCCACATCGAGGCGCTCCAGCATGGCCGCGTGGTTCACCCGCTCCGAATACGTGCCGTCCACGACGCAGACGGGCGGCTTGCCGTAGCTAAGCGAATCCATTATCGCCGTATGCCCGCCGTGGCATATCACCGCCCCGCAGTCCCTGTAATACGGCCTTATGTCCCCGACGTCCGAGGCGTATATCGCGTCATCGCCGACCACGCGCTCCACCGCCTTCACTATCGCGCTGTCGAGCGTGCTGACGACATACTTCTTGCGGTGCCTCTTCTGCGACGACCGTTCGGTGAGCGGGCCGATGAATTCCAGTGGGATGTCCTTCTGGAGGTTCAGCATGGTGACTGTCAACGGGGGAGAGAAGTCGGGCACGAGCACCGCGTCCGCGCGCTTCATGAACCTGTCGAGGAACTGCGAGGCGAACTCCCTCGAGACGCTGTTGCCCACCCCGACCATCGCGGAGATGTCGTTCGCGATCAGTATGGTCCTCTTGCCTGCGGCCGTCGCGAGCACCAGCCCCAGCGGCGATCCGTCCACGATCACGACATCGGTCCTCTTGAAGCAGTCGGCGATGGCCGACATGACGTCCGGCTTGACGAACTTCCTGAGCTCGGACAGCTCCGTCACGATCCGCGTCGTTTTCCTCTTCTTCTCGATCCTGTAGGGGGACGGTATCTCGATGAAGTCCATCCCGCGCATCCTGCAGTACTCCGCGCCCTTGCCGAACGTCATGATCCGGAATCCGAAACGGTCCGCGATGGCCTTGTCCCTGGCGACGTGGCCGTATCCGTTCCCTTCCGAGAATATCAGCGTTCCCATGATCGATACCTGCTAGCTGCGTCCTATAAATCTTGCTGGCCGAGCGGCCGCATCCTCCGTTCAGCGGATCTCTGTCGCAGGCTGCGTCGGCGCTGTCCACAGGTCCCAGCTGTCGGCCGGCAACTGCTGGAGATTGCTCATGTCGTATCTGTCCCTGTTGATGTTGTAATCGTCGTAGAATCCGTTCTGGACGTCATAGACTTCTCCTGTGTCCGGGTCGTACACCCTGTCCCGGCTCAGCATGGTGTCGCTCCTCTTCTCCGAGAGTATGTCGTCCACCTTGTTCCTGCCCTCCCACGTGTCCATCAGTATGTCCGATGTGTCCGACAGGGTCTTCCCCGCGTTCAGTACTGCCTGCGCCGTCTTGTCCTGCTGCTGGAGGCAATTGCTCACGTAATCCTGCGACAACGTCAGGCTGCCGACGCTCTCCGTCAGCTTCGCTTCCATGTCCCTGAACTCGTCCTTGTCCGCGGAGATGCCCATGAACGAGAACGCGTAGCCGATTCCCCCGCTCGCATAGCCCGTCAGCGGTATCAGCGGCGCGACAGTGACGTAGAACATCCCTTCCTTGGGCGTCCCGTCCTGCATGAACAGGGCGCGCATCGTCTTGGTCTCGCCGGAGAGCGGCGACTGCGACGAGACGGAGGAGACGATCTCGATGCCGTCGAGCCTGGGCGTCTGCGCCATGAATGTCTTCGATATGTCTGTGTCCGCTATCAGGTGGAATCTCTGCAGGAAGTTCTCGGGCGTGAGGGGATCGACGACCGGCATCTCGTACCAGAGGACGGGGTACCCGCCCATGTCCATGTAGTTCTTGTCCAATGCCTTCTGCGATTCGGCCAGGTAGACCGGGCCGACCTCTCCGTAATAGAATACCTGCTCTCCGGGGTTCGTCGCGTTTCTGATGACGAACGCGAACGTGGCGCAGGAGCCCGCATGGCTGACTTCCCATCCGACTGGCTTCCTGATCGTGAAGAAGCCCCCGTCGTATCCCTCCAGCTGCAGCGTCCGCGCCGCGACCGGCGGTTTGGATACATTGGCCGGCTCAGCGGACACATTGGCGGACACGTTCACGGGAGCTGTCATGATGGACGCGTTGGCGTCCGAAGTGGCATTCGAGGCGTTTTGGTAGGCCTGCGAGGCATTGCTTGCGTTTGTCATGTAGGTCTGGTTCTGCGAGATATTGGTGATATTACCCAAGGACGGATATTTGCCCGTGCAGCCGAACATCAGCACCCCAATTAACAGCACTCCGACCAGAATCGCGCTTGCTTTCGCCATGGTCCCTCTTCAGGCCCGCCGTTTAAAAGAATATCCCGGGCGGCGCCCACGCCTTCCGCGTCCAGCCGTTCATCGGGCCTTCAGGCAGCCTTTTATACCTATGTTATGTATTTCTAACATAATGCGATATATACATAACAAAAGGTGAGATTTATGGAACGAAAGACATGGTACCTGCTGGCATTCTCCGCGATCGTGTTCCTCCTTGCCGCCCTGATCGGCTTTTACGGGAAGGACAAGCAGGAGAATATAACGACAGACCTTGTGGCGATCGGGGCCGCCATACTGGCCGTGACTGTGGCGCGCGAACTGCTCTACAAAGGGAAAGCGCCGGTCGTCGACGAGAGGACGAAGAAGATCGTCAGGTTCGCCAGCTCGTATTCTTGGTGGCTGTCGTACGTGCTCATCGCGATACTGATCCTCGTCGACCAGTTCAATCTCGCGACGCTCAGCGCGCAGAGCGTGCTGGGCCTCGTGTTCTTCTTCATGGTATTCTCCCAGTTCGCGCTGAGGTTCTATTTCGAGAGGAAGGGTGACGTGGAATGAAGACGCGCATAAAGGAGCTGCGCGCCCGGTACGGCATGACGCAGGAAGACCTCGCCAACAAGGTGGGCGTGCGCAGGGAGACCATAGTGTTCCTGGAGCAGGGGAAGTACAACCCTTCCCTGCGCCTGGCTCACGACGTGGCGAAGGCGCTGAAGTCGAGGATAGACGACGTGTTCGTCTTCTGATGGCGCTGACTGGATCCGGGCGGTTTCCTGGCTGGACGGCTGGCTGCGTGTTATTTTTAACCGCATGTTCCCATCCCTATCCATGGAGATCAAGAAGACCCTCTATGTTTCCGGCAGGAAGGCATGGCGAGCCTGGCTCAAGGCGCACCGCCGCAGGGAGAAGGAGATATGGCTCGTCTACTACAACAAGGCGTCAGGCAGGAAGCGCATCCCCAACAACGACGCGGTGGAAGAGGCGCTGTGCTTCCGCTGGATAGACAGCACGGTCAAGAGGATCG
>CABMEP010000008.1 GCA_902385155.1 uncultured archaeon
CAGCGCGATAGCGTCGTTCAAATCGGCGCTCTCTCTCGACAGCAGCAACGGCAACATATATTACGGGTTGGGCATCTCATACTACCAGAAGGGGGACTACAAGAAGGCGGTATCCTACTACGAGATGTCGCTGAAGAAGAAAAAGACCGCCTCCAACGAGGTCATATACGACGGGATGGCGAAGGCGTACGAGATGATGGGCGACGACGCCTCCGCGAAGAAGTACTACGAGAAGGCGAAGAGGCAGTGATCTCCTTCTCATTCAAGGCCGATCATTTCTTCCCTTCCTTCTTCACTTTCGATTTAGCCCATTCCCAGATGGTCGTCACGTCCTCCTTGTAGGATTCCACGACTTCCTTCGCTCTCGATTTCCCTTCCCGTTCTTCCCTCTCCTGGGACGGCTTGAACGTCTCCTCTGATACCTTCACTTCGTATTCCGACTTCTTGTACGGCTCGAATTCCAGCTTGATCTCCGCCGGTTTTTCGGGCGGCGTCGCCTTCTCCTTGAGCCGTTCGGGCTCCGGTTCCTTCGGCTTGGGCGCTTCAGGCTTGACCGTCAGCTTGTATATCAGTTCCGGAGCAGGCCCTCTTGACGCGGTGACCGCCGCCGGCGCCGCTCCAGTGGGCGTCTCCTGAGCGGTTATCTCTCCCGGCCCTTCCCTCTTCTTGCCCCAGAAATTGTCGACGAACGTGTCGCGTTCCTTGACTGCGCTACTATCCACCCAGCTTTGATCTGAGACTTGCGTTCCAGTGAAGCTGGAGTATGTGCTCACAAGGCTCGCCCCCATTCCGTCCCCATACGGGTCGAGTTTGGGCGCTATCTCTTGCGGGTTTGTCGAAGTCGGGGCGGCGAATGCGTCCTTGAACTCAGGTGTCGGTTCGGTCCTCCTGTCCAGCTCCTTCATCGCGTCCCTGATGTTGCGGATTTCGCCTTCCACGCTATCCAGCTTATTTTCGGTGCTCGCGTAGCCCGGCTGTTGTTTCGCTTGCCCTTTGAATTCGGTCTCCAGTTGCTCGAGCGTGTTCCTTAACTCCTTCGCCTCTCCTTCGTGCTCCACTATCGCGTAGCTCACTCTCTTCTGCGCCTCTTCCTTCCCGAATTCCCTATCCAGCTGCTGCAACGTTTCCTTGTAGTCCTTGACCGAGAAATCATGGTCCTTCCTCTCCATATCGTGCTCCCTTACCACGTCGGAATCTATGGTGGTGATCGTCCTTCCCGCCGCGGTTGTCGCTATTTCCCTCACGTTCTCGGTGGACTTGTATGAGTTGAGCATGTCCGATGTTCTTTCGTTCACCGCGCTGTTGAATATGTTGTCGACCCTGAGTATATCGTACAGTCTGCTCTGCGGGTCCGTCTTCTCGCCTTCAGCGATTATCTGCTTGCGCGTATCAAGTATGCCATCAATCACGTTCAATTCTTTCAGGTACGGCTTCGCCGTCTCCATCAACGGCCTGAGTTCCTTTTCGGCAGCATTGGCCTCCGATTCCAGCTTGCTGCGCTGTTCCCTCAGCCCCACGGTGTATTCTATCGACTCGTTCCGATGGCTGAAGTCGAAACTGCTCAACGCCTCGTTCTTCTTGTCCAGGTTCTTTTGCGCTTCCTGCGCGCCCATCACGGTCTTGACCGTGTCATTGATGTTCGTGCCTTCGGGGGAGAGGACCGTGACGATCTGCTCGATCTTCTTCTCAGCGCTCATGTTCGGCAACGCATTGAATTTCTCCTCGCTGTTGAATATCGCGCCGACCCTTCCGATCGCGAGATCGGTGATCGAGTTGACGACCACCTGGCGATCGGTGTTGTCCTTCTGCTCCCTGAAAACATCGACTATCGTGCCCTTCCCTTTCATCAGGTCTCCCGGCGCGCTTGTGTCCGCACCGATGTACGAGAGTTTCGTCTCTGCGATCTGCTGGGACGGCTGGTCCATCAATATTCTTTTCGGCTTGTCTTCCTTTTCTTCGACCACCGAGCCAAGGTGGTTGAGCGCATCGAACTTCCCGGTGTTGATCTGCTTCGTCAGATCGGCATCGCTGAGCGCAGGTCCAGTCGAAGGTATCACGTTGCGCAGTGCGGTCTCATACTTGCTGTTGTATTCCCTCATCGAGCCGTGTATGCTGTCGTACTGCGATTGAGTCAGGTATTTCTCTGCTTCTTCCGGCTTGAGATTCTTTGCTCCCCTGTCTGATACGGTATTGAGTTTCAGCGCTTCGCTGAATTCTCGCATGTCGACTTTGCCGCCGAGGACTGCGCCGAACGCCTCTCTTATCGTGAGGTCCTTCCCGTCGAGAGCGACCTTCACTGAATCGAACTTGCCGACGACTTCCGTCGCGTGTTCGAATAACTTATCGGCGGCCGCCTTGGAGATCTGGCTGCCTGACGGCTTCGTCCCTTCCTTAGCGGTCATCGAGCCGATCGCTTCCTTCAGGCCGTCCTCTCCGATGCGTCCTGACGCGTAATTTCTGAGAACCGTCTCCAATGTGGCGGTTTTCGGATCTTTCAGGACTTCTTTGAATTTGCCCGTCGCCGGGTCAAACACGTTTTCCTTGATTATGTTCTGCAATGAGGACTTCGTCGTCCCGTCTATCCTTACTGTCGCGTCATCGAGCTTCCGTTCCACTCCGCTGCCCGCGGCGACCGCCACGAACAATGTATTGTTCTTCGCCGCTTCCAGTCTGTCGCCATATACTTTCGCATAATTGTTCGCGACAGTCCTCATCCCGAGGCCAGTCAGCCCGTCCTCGGTCACCAGCAGCCTGCCTCGTTCCTTGCCCGCCTCGAATATGGCCCCGGTGACTTGCTTGATCGTTTTTGCGTCGCCGGACACGATCGATTTAACGAGGGCATTAACTTCGCCTTTCTTGGCCAGGCCACGCTCCACTGAATTGAGCGTCTCGGACAGCGTTTTCCTGTCCATGCCGAGGATGGCGTCGAACGCCCCGCTGCTTTTCGGGCCGGATGTCATTTTCGCTCCCGCCAGCGCATCGGTCAGTTGACTGGACGTTATCTTCCCGCTGCTCAGGAGAGCCACCGCGTCTTTCACGCTGACCTTCTTGTCCTTTCCATCCACGTTCACGGTTATTTTCTGCGTGGACATCTGGGTTGGCGTCAGTTCCTTGCCTTTCGATATCCCAGACATGTTCCATCGTATTCCTATCCCTGCCTTCAGCATCCCCTCATCGAACTGCGCGCGTGTCATGCTTCCGTTCAGGAGGCGTTTCATCGCCTCTCCGACAGTCATCTTGGTGCCGTTTATGGTCACTGAGAAATTCTTGTTCGACAGTCTCTTCTCATCGATGCCGTACAACGGGGCGATTCCGTATTTCAGAAGCACGCTATTGGTCTTTTCCGCTTCCCGTTCGCTCTTCTCCTTCTCTGACAGCCTAGAGCTGTTCTCTATCTTGTCCTTGATCCTCAGCTGCTCATCGGAGCTCAATGAGATCGCCGCCGTCATGTACGGCAGTTGCTGATACGAGATGCTCCATAGCCTGTATCCACCCATGCCCTTGGAGAGCCCTTCCCTCATCAACGCCCCCCATCCTTTCGGCTCGTCGCTCTTGTATCCCGTCAGTCCGAGCGCAGTTCCGATCCGTTTCAGCGTGAAACCCTCAAGTCCGACTTTGCGCTTGGCCAAGTCCTCCGGAGTTACGATCTTGCCGACCTGGACTGTTCTTGCTTCCTTGCTTGGTTCTGTCGTCGGCACCATCATCTTCTTCCCGGAAAGCGCCTCCGCTTTCTTTATCATGGCGTTGGTTCCTGCCTTGTTCTTCGCGGATTCGGCCAATTCCGCCTTAGTCATCTTCCTTGCGCCGACCTGTCCTCCTCTCCATTTGAGGAGCCCGCCAGCCAGGGTTAGCGGCACGGCCGCCACTTTCAGCACGCTGCCGAGCGCGAGACCGCCTACCTTTGCGCCCGCCGAAGGGCCCGTCGATTTAGCGGTCGTTCCTGCTTTGGCGGCTGCCGCCTTCTCTTTCATTGCGTCCAATCCAGGCTTCATCAATGTGCTTCCACGTTGCGACATCTTCTTGCCAGCCCAGCCCACCGCCGCTCCTGCGCCCTTGTAGAGGCCTTTCAGCGCCGGCTTCACGACCTTAGCCTTCAGCAGATCTCCGACGATCGCGGGCGCGGAGAGGGTCACTCCCTTGACTGCGCGCCTCTTGATCTGCGGCGCGCGGAACGCCACCCTCGAGAAGTCCAGCATCCCGAACGGGTTCTGCCCTGACGCGAACATCGCCGCGACAAGGAGCCCCGCCACCAGCAGGAGAGGAAGGCATGTCGCGAAGCTTATGAGCGGGAAGCTGCCCGGGGTGTATGTCACCGTCTTCGCGCTGCCCATCAGGGGCTCTTTCGTGCCCGGTACGAACGATGCGGTCACGGCGTAGGACGTCTTCCGGGGATCCACTGAAGCGGCCATGAGGGGCGGGTCCATGGATATCATCATCGACACTACGCCGTCCACGCTCGTGTTGA
>CABMEP010000009.1 GCA_902385155.1 uncultured archaeon
CTTTTTTAAATATTCCTTAAGCTCGGCATCGCAGGTGCAGACCACCACATTCGGGTCGGTCTTGCCCTGCAGTATGAGCCAGTCGTCGACAGTCCTGTCCGACCTTACCGGATGCACCCTGTCTTCCGCTATCCATGCCCGCATCATGCGTATCGCGACGCTCGCGGCCGCGGAGTCCTTCTTGTTGCCGGCGTTGGATATGTTGCCCAGCTCCGACATGACGCCGGTCGGGACCTCCACCCTGATCGATGAGCCCGCGAGCTCGTCCTCGATGTAATTGATGAGATCCAGCTTGTTCTTGACGGCGAACACTAGGGCGTTTGTGTCGAGAAGTATCCGGCGTGCGGGCATACTGGAACATGGGGTCATTCTTTTATAAACCATCTCCGGAACCCAGATATATGCGCATCTCCATCGACCCGAACAGGTCCGCGTACGACAACGCGACGGCCTACTTCGACAAAGGCAAGAAGATGAGGCAGAAGTCGGAGGAGGCGGCCAAGCAGATAGGGAAGACCAAGCTGGAGATCTCAGCGCTGGAGAAGGCCGCGGCAGCGAAGGAGAAAGCGGAAGAGAAGAAAGGAGGGCCGACGGGGGCGCAACCCCCATCGAAGAAGGAATGGTATCACGCGTATCACTGGTTCATGACTTCGGACGGATTGCTCGCGATCGGAGGGAAGAGCGCGGGGCAGAACGAGGAGGTGGTGAAGAAGCACCTCGCCGCGGAGGACCTGTTCTTCCACGCCGACATCAAGGGAGGATCGGTCGTCGTGCTCAAGGGCGGGAAGGGCGCGCCCGACCGCTCGGCGGAGGAGGCGGCGCAGTTCGCGGCGTGCAACTCCAACGCATGGAAGGTAGGATACGCCACGATCGACGTCTATTCGGCGCCGAAAGAGCAGGTGAGCAAGTCGCCGCCGCCGGGCGAGTACCTGGAGAAGGGCAGCTTCTTCATCTCGGGGACGAAGCGGTACTTCAGGGGCATGCCATTGAAGCTGCTCATCGGCAGGCTGACGGAGGAGAACGGCGGGAGGATCGAGCGCCTGCCAGAGAAAGCAGGCATCGGCAGATTCTCCACGTGCTTCGCGCTGGAACCGGGCCGGCTCGACAAGAACGTCGTGGCTGAGAAGCTGTCGCGCCAGCTCGGGGCGAGGAAGGACGATCTCCTCCCGCTGATCCCGGCCGGAGCGACGTCGTTCATGAAGATGAAATGAACGGATGAGTGGACAAGGAAAAGGCAGTATTTATATAGCAGTTTAACATATGGATTGTATGCACAAACAGGTCAGCGAAGGGCACAGCGAAAAGCATGCTCAGAGCAATTCTGGTTGGTTCAAAAAGACTCCGCTGCTGGCTGCCGCCCTTGCCTTGTCGCTTGCGACTGGCGTCTCTGTCCACCAAAAGAAAGTCGAAAGACAGAGGCACGAGAACAGGATTCACAGCCAGGCGAAGCTTGACCATGTATATGAACTCAGCAAAGAGCTCAGATCGCAGATCAGCTACGAACGTGGCAGGACCGACCTCGAAACAGTCCAGAATGCGATGGAAGCGTTCAAGAGGCTGAAGCTGAAATACGAGAAGAATCCAGGCAAGGACGCCGCAAAAGTACTTATCGATGGGAGCGGAAACTGTGTTTCTTTCTCGCGGATATTGTTAATTATGCTGAAAGAAAAAGGGATTGATTCAAAAATCTTAAGCGTATTTAGCGAAGAAGATGGAAGCGCAACCATGCATAGCGCAGTCGCGGCCTTTATCGATGCACGGGCCGAACTGAAATATGACGGAAGCAGATTTGTCATAGTTGATCCTACAAGAGAAATGATCGGCAGCAAATATAGGAATGTCAGGCTCTTGGAACCGGAGCAGGAATATGCAAACTATCTGGTCGATCTCGGAGCATCAAGCACAGATACAGCCAAAACAATCTCAGTCCTTGAAGATGCACTGTCCTTCGATCCAGACAATATATTGGTGCTCAAGAATCTCGGTATTGAATACACCAAGCGAGGTAATTATGGCGATTATGAAACGGCCAAAACATACTTTAAGAGAGCGCTGCGCCTTGACAAGACAACAGGCAGTAGGTCTGCGTACATCACGGCTCTGATAGGTCAGAAAACCTTTGACACAGCCGAGATGAATAGGAAACATAAGGAAATCGACAGGCAGATTGAGCTCTTGGATGAGCAGATTGAAAAAGAGAAGAGTCGAAGCAGGAGATGAGGTAATTCAATGTCGGAAGACTTGGTAATCCATCTCAATCACAAATATCAGCATGAGCTTATGAAGGCTAATTCGATAGAGTCTCTTTCTGGCGAGCATTTCGTTCTAAAGGATGCCACTAAGGCAGCGGAAGTTTTCGAACGCCATATAGATTTCGGCAGGCTTAAAGACGCTGATCAGTTGATTGCTGATGCAGTCAGGTCTGCGGAAGGAAAGGTTTACTTCAAACTTGCCGATGAAGTCACGATGTATGCGGTCTCCGGAAGTGAAGTGACGGAAAGGACACTAAGGCCGCATCCGTTGGGATCGAAGACCGAAGGATTCGGAGCTGTTACGGAAAGGTTGTCAGATGAGACTAGTGGCACTGTCCGCTCCGATCTGCAGAGATCAAAGCTTCTCGAGAAGTTTAATGCCGGCTTCGCAGCTTTGAAATCGTCTTATGGTGCTGGATCCTCATACTTCATAGAATCGGAACTAGCGAAAATCAGTGATCCGATCGAAAAAGCTGAGAAAATGAAAAATCGGAACGTCTCTGTGTTCTTTGAGCGACTTGAACACACATTGAAAGAGCAGATAGCGAAAGGACAGAGAACCGAGCTTCCAAATATCAGCAAGTTTACGGTCGACAGGCACGTGGCCGAACTCGGAAAGATGCAGGACCACCAGATGGCTGACAAGTATATCGATACTGCAGTAGGCATTTACGCCCGGCGCAAACTCGTCGAAAGGTGATTTTAAAGAAGAATCCTAGGATCTGATTGTTTCCTGATACACATGATCAAAATCAAACGCAAGCTGATAGAGACCATAGCCGAAGCGTCGCGCAACGTCTACCCCGAGGAGTTCATCGGCCTGCTCCGCAAGAACAAGAAGGGAGAGGTGGCGGAGCTGCTCCTCATACCGCTCAGCACGTTCGGAGAGGATTTCTCCGAGATCAGGAGCGACATGCTGCCGATAGGCCTCGGCCACTGCGGCAGCGTCCATTCCCATCCCGATCCGGACGCGAGGCCGTCCGACGAGGACCTCGTGTTCTTCCAGAAAGGGGAGGTCAATCTCATCATCGGCTACCCGTACAACGCGAAGACCGTGAGGGCGTACGGCAACGACGGGAAAAGGATGGGCATAGAGCTCGTGGACTGATCCGATCGCGGCGGGGCCGATCGCGATAAGGGGCGACCCCTTCCCGAGACCGGAACTCTGATTACATTTTATAAATCCATGACAGGATAGTCACACGTGGCATAGCCACGCTGTTCTGCGCTTATGCGTATAGTGGGATCATGGTCAGGGAAACGAAAAAGGACATGAAGGCCAAACGGGCGGACCCGCCAGCGGATGCCCCGTCCCAGCCGAAAAGGAACGAGGACGCGGTCAAGAACTTCAAGACCACCGCGGAGATAGACGTGCCCGCCAAGATCGTCGACCAGATCATAGGCCAGGAGAAGGCGGTCGAGATCGTGAGGAAGGCGGCGAGCCAGCGCAGGAACGTCCTCCTTCTCGGATCGCCGGGCACGGGCAAGAGCATGCTCGCCCAAGGGATGGCCGAGCTGATGCCCGCCGAGGAGCTGCAGGACGTGCTCACCTACCCCAACGACTTCGACGAGAACAACCCGAGGATAAGAGTGGTCCAGACCTATCCGTCAGGCCTCCCGCCGGAGAACGCGCCGGAAGACCTCATGATGGGGCAGGGAAGGAGGATACTGTTCGCGGAGCGGATGAAGCACAGGCAGCCGAAGAAAGGGATCTCCCCGCTGCTGATAATATTCATTATACTAATAATAGGGCTGCTGGCGCTGCAGTTCATCAAGCCCGAGGACCTGCAGGGCCTCGACAAGTACTCGTCGATCATATCCGCGGTCATACTCGGGGGGCTGTTCCTCCTCGCGATGTGGCTGTTCACGTCGAGGCTGCAGTCGGGCATGAGCAGGAAGGACGAGCTCGCCGAGCCGAAGCTCATAGTCGACAACACAGGCAAGAGGAACGCCCCGTTCGTGGAAGCGACGGGAGCGAAGGGCGGAGCGCTGTTCGGCGATGTCAGGCACGACCCGCTGCAGTCCGGCGGACTGGGCACCCCGTCCCACCTGAGGGTGGAAGCGGGCGCGATACACCGCGCGAACCACGGCGTGCTGTTCGTCGACGAGGTGGGCACGCTCGCGCCGAAGTCCCAGCAGGACCTCCTCAGCGCGATGCAGGAGAAGAAGTTCCCGATCACCGGCCAGAGCGAGATGTCGAGCGGAGCGCTCACGCGCACCGAACCGGTGCCGTGCGACTTCGTGCTCGTGGCGGCAGGCAACGTAAACGACCTCCAGCAAATGCACCCCGCGCTCAGGTCGAGGATCAGGGGATACGGGTACGAGATATACCTCAACGACACCATGCCCGACACGGACGACAACAGGGACAAGATCGTGAGGTTCGTCGCGCAGGAGGTGAAGAAGGACGGCAAGATCCCGCACTTCAGCCGCGGCGCGGTGATGGCGGTCATCGAGGAGGCCCGCAGGAAGGCGAGCAGGAAGCACAGGCTCACGCTCAAGCTCAGGGAACTGGGCGGGCTCATCAGGGCCGCGGGAGACGTCGCGAAGAGCGAAGGCGCGACCCTCGTGGAGGAGGAGCACATCAGGAAGGCGAAGGGAGTGGCGCAGACGATAGAGCAGCAGCTCTCCCACCAGTTCCTGGAGCAGAAGAAGGAGTACAGCGTCCTGGAGACCGAGGGATTCGGCATCGGGCGCGTCAACGGGCTGGCAGTATTGGGCGACGGGAGCAGCGGCCTTGTGATGCCGATAGTGGCGGAGGTCACTCCTGCATCATCAAAGTTCGAAGGCAAGGTCATAGCGACAGGCAAGCTCGGCACCATCGCCAAGGAGGCGGTGGACAACGTCAGCGCGATCATAAAGAAGCACATGAAGAAGGACGTCACGCTGTACGACGTCCACATACAGTTCCTGCAATCCTACGAGGGAGTGGAGGGAGACAGCGCATCGATATCGGTCGCCCTCGCGGTCCTCAGCGCGATGGAGGCGCTGCAGGTGAGGCAGGACATAGCGATGACGGGATCGCTCAGCGTGAGGGGCGACGTGCTGCCCGTGGGCGGCGTGACATCCAAGGTCGAGGCAGCGATAGATGCCGGGCTGACGATGGTGCTCGTCCCGAAGGAGAACGTGGAGGACATCGTGCTCTCCGCGGACAGGGCCAAGCGCATCCGCATCGTGCCGGTGGAGACCATCATCGAAGTCATAGCGGCCGCGACCAAAGACAGCGCGAAGAAGGCGAAAGTGATCAGCGACCTGAAGAAGGAGCTGAAGTGAGCGCGGCCGATCTCCTCATTCTATCATTATGGGGCTAGCCATGGGCGCACATCGCTCGAAGAACCTGTCGAAATGCCTGCCCACTTTCATCCGCGCACCGAGTCGCGTCCTGAGCTAGAATTGGTACGGGAACAGCTGCGGGCCTACATGCTTGTAATCGATAAGGACTGGGACCAAGCGGCGCTCGTCCAGCCTCTGCACGAGGACATTGCATTCGTTCAGATCGAACAACGGGATGCGGCGCTCCTGCACGAACCGCTTAACCTCTCGCATCGCATCCCAGAATCCCCCCGACTGCACTCTCCCGTAATCTTTAAGGCTCCTCGATACGCTCCCGTCGAAATCCCTGATCAATTCCATGCGCGAGCAGTCGTCATCGACATCCAGTATGCGCGCGAACCGCCCTTCAACCCCCGCGCCGGCATCCGAGAAGAAACGACGGTAATTATCGAGCTCGAAGAGATTCAGGTCGTCTATGCCGAATTTGTGTTTGAGGTAGTCCTGCATGGGGTGCAGCAGCACGACGTGCGGAGGATAACGCCTCTCCCTGTACGGCAGCAACGACTTCACGCACATGCCGCCCTCCACGAAAACCTCCCGGTACGTCCCACGCGCAAGCGGGATGCACGACGGATCGCCCGGGGGCGAGGCCCTTCTCCGGATCATGGAACAGCTGCTCGTCCGGAGAATATAATCGTTCTGGCGCCACCATGGAGCAATCTTGCGTCTATTTATACTTTTTCTGAGTATGAAAAACGTAAGAGGCTCAGGATAACGCATCTCGCGACGATCAGAGACTCGGACAAGACAAGTGATGACATGAGAAAACAGATCGGGACCAAATCAGGATTTCATTCCAGACGCGTGATAGTGCTATCGGGAATCGGGGTGCTCCACGAGCCGCCGATATCGAAGGACCAGTTCCCCAGCCTGAAAGCGGTAGTGGAGAGCGAGCACGCCAACCACGGAACCCTCGTCGAAGTGATCTACAAGATAGGGCGCCTCGGAGACCCGAGGGCGGTCGTTCCGCTCTACCATCGCCTGAGCGACAGGCACGCCGATGTGAGGAGGGCGGCCGCGACGAGCCTCGGCAACATCGGGGCGTCATCGAAGATAGCGAAGGCCAAGCTCCTGGACATGTTCAACGACAAGGACGAGGAGCTGCCGGTCCGCGCCGCCGTGGCGGGAGCGCTCAGCAATATCGGGGAGATGACGGCGCTGCAGCCGCTGATCCGGTCCATGGACAGCAAGAGGGACGAGGACATGCATTCCGTCATCGCGTGCGCGCTGGGGAACCTCGGGGACAAGAGGGCGCTGCCGCCCCTCGAGAGGGCGCTCAGGAAGTACGAGGCGGACAAGGGCAACCCGGCGAGATCCATACTCCTCAGGTCCATAGCCGGCGCGATAATCAGGATAAGGGACGCGCAGTGAGAGCGATTCTAAGCCTGGAAGAACAACGGGACTAGCGGAGCGGAGGTCAGAACTGCTTCGCGAAGAACGGCTGGTCCGGATACAGCACTATCCCTTCCCTCGTTATCTTCATCGGCGCCAGCTTCTTGCTGTGCGCGGTGCCCCTCATCTTCAGGACCTCTAGCGCCATCTCCCTCACGTCGCCCTTGCGTATGGAATAGATCGCGAGCAGCGCGTCGGCGAGGTACTCCACGCTGAACTTCGCGCGGACTTCGCCCAATGCCGAGACGGTGGACGCCTCGGACGGCAGCACGGTGGTGCAGCCCCACTTCCTTATCGTGTCGATGAGCTTGACCACCGCCGCGCGGCGCTTCTGGTCGCTCTCGAACAGGACGGCGTAGGACGTGATTGAATCGAGGACGAGGCGGTCGACCCCGTTGTTGCGGATCACCTTCTCGATGGTGCCGCCGTCGTTGATGAAGCGGTCCACTTCCTGCGGCGAGTACTCGTAGATGAACATCTTCTTCCTCTCCTCGAGCTCGTCGAAATTCATCCCGAACCTGCGCATGTGCTCCTTGATCTGGTCCTTCTTCTCCTCGAACGTGATGTAGAGGCAGGTGTGGCCGTGCTTGACCGCGCCGTTGTAGAGGAACTGCAATGAGAGTATTGACTTGCCTGTGCCGGATTCTCCCGCGACGATGTTGACGCTCCCCTTCTCGAAGCCGCCCTCCATCATGTCGTCGAGGCCGGGAATCCCTGTCGGTATGCGCGGACCGCCTTCCGCGAACGCGCTCTTCTTCACCTGCTTGGTTGCGACAGCCATGACCATATGATCACCACGGTAATTCATTTACATGCAGACGGACTCAGACCTGTTCCGACATCATCTTCCCGACGAGCGGCTTGCCGAGGATCTTGGAGTAGCGCTCGCCCAGCTTCCCCATCAGCGAATCGTACTCCTTCCTTGACGACGGGGATATCCTGCCGCCTTTCAGCATCCCCATGTCCTCGGCCGTCTCGTTCGCTATCGCGCGCGCCACTGGCCCGATGAGCTTCTCGAACTTGGCGATGACTTTCGATGCGTCATTCTCCTTCATCCGATCACATGGTATGTCAAAGCCCGCATTCGCTGGCAATGAAACATTAGCAGAATCAACCTTCGCCCAGTATGCTCTCTATGCTCTTCGCGGCGCGCTCCATGGAGAGGAGCACGAAGCCGAGGTTGCCCTCCGGCCTCATCAATGAGACGAGCAGCGCCATCTTGCCCGCGCCGATCGCGACGATCTTGCCCTTCTCGCTGTCCACGACGACTTCCTGGAATGCGCCGCGCTTCAGCTCGCTGGACGTCGTCTCGGCGGTGCCGACGAGCGCAGCGGCCATGGCAGCCACGGTGCGCGACTCCACCCTCGCGGGCAGGTCGGACGATATCATCAGGCCGTCCCTCCTGACGACGGCGGATGCCTCTATGTCGCCTGTCTTCCTCAGGTCGTCGAGGACCAGCTCTATTCGTTCCTTCACTTCGGGCATTCGATCACAAGATGATTTGGGTTTGGGTTTTAAAAGATATGCAAGGCGCGCGGGAATTCGGGAGACGAAAACGGTGACGGCGGACGGCAACGCGCGGTCGGAGCCGGAAACAAAGCATTAAATACAAGAGAAATGTAATCTGACAGTGATGACATGGCACATGCGATCGCATTGAACCTGAGGAGGAGAGTGAGGGCGCTCCAGGACGAATCGGCATCGTTCGATCCGCTGTCGCGCCGCATCGTCATCCTCGAGGCGCCGTTCAGCAGGAAGTTCAAGAAGTACGAGATCGACGTCACCGACTGCGAACATCCGGAATTCTCCCAGCCGTTGGCGTTCGTCGCCGTCGAGCGGAAGATAGGATTCATGGGGATCGGATGCTACGACATCATCGACAACTCAAAGGACGGCCTCGACGATGTCATCGGGCGCTCATTCACTTTTTCCGGCGCGGATTCGAAGGCGCTCGCGCGCGCCCTGAAGATAGCGCGGATACTGAACAAAAGGACGGGGATACCTGTCATCCGAAGGGGGCTGAAGGACCTGTGGTCCCCTCAAGAACAGGCCCGGATACCGGAAGTGGTCTAGCCAAGGGGATGTGATGATATGACGAACAAGAATGAATCGCGGCGGGCGCAGAAGGGACATTCGTTGAAGCCTTTCGCGATCCGGATAGAGGTGGAGGGCGTGATGAAAGGCGACCCGATCAACAAGGTCAAATTCAGGCCAAAGTCCCCCGACCAGAAGGATGACTGCATCAACAGGTCCGCTGAATACGACTGCCCGAACCCATCCACGCTGGAGGCGGTTCGGACCATGGACACCCACAACTGCGCGCGCATCCGATGCTGCGCCGATGAGAGGTGCATGAGAAGGGCGGCTGAGCTGGCTCTGGATGCCCGACCGATCGGCTAGGCGCGGCCACGGAATACTGGAAGTGACCCCCATCAAGAAAACGCTGTTTTTTGCACGAAATAGGCAATATTTATAAATATTCTCCAGGTAATAGTAGTTACTTCTTTGCTATAGGGTTGAGCGTGGACTATCCTAGTGATATCTACGTTTCGGCCCCTCTAATGGTGGGTATTTGGCTATACGACGTGTGAGACGGAAGAAAAGGACCGCGGAGAACACGAAAAAAATAGAGCATTTTCTAGTTCCTAAGCATGAGCTTCTCAAGGAGGACGAGACGAAGAAGGTCCTCGAGAAGTACGGCATCGGCAAGGACCAGCTGCCGAAGATCAGGTCCGACGACCCGGCGATACAGCATCTCGAAGTGAAGAAAGGGGATGTCATCCGGATCGCAAGGAAGGAGGACCACATCGACAACACCTACTACAGGGTAGTCGTCTAGTTCCATCGAAGAGCCAGGAGCATGGAAGAAAGTCCGCCGCGACGGTTGTGTCGCCGTGGCGAAGTGTGATTGAAACGGCATGCGCTGACGCGCAGGCCGTGTGTGATATTCGCGAAGAATGGGATGATTTCATGAGCAAGGAACTTCTTGAGAAATATCTTACGGAAAACAAGATCGTGAAGCAGCACCTCGATTCCTACAACAGGTTCATCGAGACAGGCATGCAGGAGATCATCGACACCGTGAAGATAATCGAGCCGAACATCCCCAACTACAAGCTGAAGCTCGGCCGCGTGTGGGTGGACAAGCCCATGGTAATAGAGGCCGACTCCGCGACGAGGCCGATCCTCCCGATGGAGGCGAGGCTGAGGAATCTCACTTATTCCGGAAAGATCTACCTCGAGATAACGCCGGTCATCAACGACATCGAGAGGAAGACATCGATCGCCTACATCGGCGACATGCCGGTCATGATCAAGTCCAAGGTGTGCTACACCGACGGAATGTCCAGGGGAGAGCTCGTCAAGGCCGGCGAGGACCCGATGGACCCGGGCGGATACATGGTCGTCAACGGGACGGAGAGGGTGCTCGTCGGAATCGAGGACCTCGCGCCGAACAGGATCATGGTCACCAAGGAGAAGCAGGGAACGATCACCACGGCGAAGATATTCTCGACGAACGCGGGATTCAGGAGCAGGTGCGCCGTCAACAGGAACAACGACGGGCTGTGGGAAGTCGAATTCCCGGCCGCGCCCCCGAAGCTGCCGCTCATACTCATACTGAGGGCCCTCGGCATCAAGAAGGACGAGGATATCCTCGAGATGTTCGAAGGCAGCAGGCACGTCGTGACCGACGCGCTGCTCAACCTCGAGACGACGGAGATCAAGACGGTCGACGACGCCATCGACGAGATCGGGAAGAAGGCGGTCCCAGGACAGCCGAAGGAGTACAGGGACAAGAGGGTCGAGACCCTGGTCAACACCTATCTCCTGCCGCACTTCGGCACGGGTCCGGAGGCGAAACACCTCAAGGCGCGATTCCTCTGCCTCATGGCAGCGAAGAGCACTCTCGTCGCCAACAAGAGGCAGCCGGCCGACGACAAGGACCACTACGCCAACAAGAGGATCAAGCTCAGCGGAACGCTCATGGAGGAGCTGTTCAGGTACGCGTTCCAGTTCCTGGTGCGCGACGTCACCTACCAGGCTGAACGGGCCGCCGCGAGAGGAAGGAGGCTGCAGGACGTGCAGACGTTCGTCAGGCCGGACACGCTGTCCGACAGGATCAGGTACGCGATGGCGACAGGCAACTGGATCGCAGGCCAGAGCGGAGTCTGCCAGCTTCTCGACCGAGTATCGTATCTCGCTACACTGTCTCACCTGAGGAGGATCAACTCCCCCCTCAGCAGGGTTCACCCGCACTTCGAGGCGCGTGACCTGCACGGGACGCAGTTCGGAAGGCTGTGCCCGAACGAGACCCCCGAAGGCGGTTCCACATCCCTCGTGAAGAACATGGCGCTGGAGAACGAGATCTCCATCGGCGTGAGCGAGAAGGACGTGGAGCAGATCCTCAGGAAGGAGAAGGTCGCGGCAGTGAAGTGATGCGCGAGTGGGTCGCTCATCGAATCGAAATCATAAAGGGTGTGTAACGTGGCGAAAAAGAATGTCATAGAGACGAAGGAAGTGACCGTTTACCTCAATGGTAAGCTCGTCGGCAAGCACGCCGACGGCGAGGAGTTCGTGAAGAACATGCTCGCCAAGAGGCGCGCCGGGGAGATCAACCATGAGATCAACCTCGAGTTCCACCGCAAGGTGCACGAAGTCTACGTCAACACCGACAGCGGCAGGAGCAGGAGGCCCGTCATCGTCGTCGAGAACGGAAAGTCCAGGTTCACCAACGAAGTGAAGGAGAAGCTGAAGGCCAACGAGCTCGAATGGGCGGACCTCGTCAGGACCGGGGTCGTGGAGTACCTAGACCCGGGAGAGGAGGACACGCTCTCGTACGTCGCCATGACGGAGAAGGACATAACGCCGGAGCACACCCACCTCGAGATCGACAACGCAGGGATCCTCAGCGCGGTCACGTCGCAGCTGCCCCTGCAGGAATACAACTCATCCCCGCGTATCACCATGGCCTGCTCCATGACCAAGCAGGCGATCGGGATCTACGCGGCGAACTACAACATGAGGTTCGACACCAGGGCGTACGTGATGTACTACCCCCAGATGCCCCTCGTCTACACCAGGCATCAGAGGACCCTGCACGCCGACAGGCGGCTCAGAGGCGCGAACCTCGTGGTCGCGATCGCGAGCTACCGCGGATTCAACATGGAGGACGGCGTCGTGATCAGCAAGGCCGCCGTCGACCGCGGAGTGCTGAGGGCGGTCGCCCTCAGGACGTACGAGACGGAGGAACGCAGGTATCCGGGAGGCCAGAGGGACAAGTTCGAGATCCCGGCCCCCACAGTGAACGGATACCGCGAAGAGGCGGCCTACAAGTACCTCGACGAGGACGGACTGATCGTCCCCGGCGTCGCGGTCAAGGGAAGGGAAGTGCTGGTCGGCAAGACATCGCCGCCGCGTTTCCTGGAAGAGGTCAGCGCGTTCGGAATCGCGGAAGAGAAGAAGAGAGAGTCTTCCATCACGCTCAAGTCCGAAGAGGAAGGGGTCGTCGACTCAGTCATGCTCACCCAGTCGCCTTCGGGCAACAAGCTCGTGAAGGTGAGGATCAGGGAGATCAAGAAGCCAGAGAACGGAGACAAGGTCGCCTCCAGGCACGGGCAGAAGGGAGTCATCGGGCTCCTCGTCCCGCAGGAGAACATGCCCTTCACGGAATCGGGCATCACGCCTGACCTCATCATCAACGCGCACGCCATACCTTCCCGTATGACCGTCGGGCACATGCTCGAGATGGTCGGAGGGAAGGCCGCATGCCTCACAGGAGAGCGCATGGACGGCACCGCCTTCGAGCCGAACAAGGAGGAGGACATCAAGGAGACCCTGAAGAACCACGGTTTCCAGTCCACCGGCCACGAGGTGCTCTACGACGGAGTGACGGGCAGGAGGATCGAGGCCGAGATATTCACCGGAGTCATCTACTACCAGAAGCTGAACCACCTGGTCTCCAACAAGCTCCACGCGAGGAGCAGGGGACCTGTGCAATTGCTCACGCACCAGCCCACGGAAGGAAGGGTGCGCGAGGGCGGCCTGAGGTTCGGAGAGATGGAGCGCGACTGCCTCATCGGCTACGGAGCGTCCATGCTTCTCAAGGAGAGGCTCATGGACGAGTCCGACAGGACGGTGGAGCTCGTGTGCCAGGAGTGCGGATCCGTCGCCTACCACGACTTCATGAAGAACAAGAACGTCTGCCCGGTCTGCGACTCCGTGAACTTCGCGGAGATCGAGATGTCCTACGCGTTCAAGCTGCTCCTTGAGGAGATCAAGGCGCTGGGAGTGTTCCCGAGGCTCATCTCAAGCGACAAGACGGAGTACTGACGACGAAGAATGAGATGACGCGGAACGCAGACGAAATATACTCGCAAATGGTGATGATGTGGCTGTACCGAACAAGAATGGAGTTCTCGAGAAATACGTCAAGAAGGTGAAATTCACGCTGTTCTCTCCTGAGATGATCAGGAAGATGTCCGTAGTGAAACTCGTGGTGCCGGACACCTACAACGACGACGGCTACCCGATCGACGGCGGCTTCGCGGACACCCGCATGGGAGTCATCGATCCCGGACTCAGGTGCAAGACCTGCGGAGGCTCCGTGAGGACGTGCCCGGGCCACTTCGGCGCGATAGAGCTGATCAGGCCGGTCATCCACCCGGAGTTCGCGCCCATGATCTACATGTTCATGAGGTCCACCTGCAGGAACTGCAGGCGCGTGCTCATGTCCAAGGAGGACGCGGACGGGCTGGTGGACGAGCTCATGACGAAGGACGAGCTCACGGCAGTCATACTCAGCAAGGTCAAGAAGGTGAAGAAATGCCCGTTCTGCGAGACAGAGCAGACGGAACTCAAGTTCGAGAAGCCTACAGCGTTCTACGAGGGCGAGAAGATGCTGCTCCCGACGGAGATCAGGGACCAGCTCGCCAAGATATCCGACGACGACCTGAGGCTCCTCAACTTCGACCCGGAGTACAGCAGGCCAGAGTGGGCAGTCCTTACCGCCCTCATCGTCCCGCCGGTCAGCGTCAGGCCATCCATCACCCTGGAGACCGGCGAGAGGTCCGAGGACGACCTCACGCACAAGCTCGTCGACATCATGCGCATCAACCAGAGACTGGAAGCGAACATCAACGCCGGCGCGCCGCAGCTGATCATCGAGGACCTGTGGGAGCTCCTGCAGTACCACATCACCACATACTTCAACAACGAATCATCCAACATCCCGCCGGCCAGGCACAGGTCAGGCAGGCCGCTCAAGACCCTCGCGCAGAGGCTGAAGGGCAAGGAAGGGCGTTTCAGGTACAACCTGTCCGGAAAGCGTGTCAACTTCAGCGCCAGGACAGTCGTATCGCCTGACGGGGCGCTCTCCATCAACCAGGTCGGAGTGCCGGAATACGTCGCGAACGAACTGACTGTTCCAATCCACGTCACTGACTGGAACCTGAACGAGTGCAAGGAGGCGGTGAAGAGCCTCGAGCATCCGAAGGCAGTCTACGCGGTCACCCCTGACGGAAAGCGCAGGAAGATCACGGACGCCAACAGGGAAGAGATACTCACAGAGCTCGCGTTCGGATGGACCATAGAGAGGCAGCTGAAGGATGGCGACGTAGTCCTGTTCAACAGGTACCCGTCGCTGCACAGGATGTCCATCATGTCCCACGCGATCAAGATACTGCCGGGCAAGACATTCCGTGTCGCCCCTTCGGTGACCACGCCGTACAACGCCGACTTCGACGGCGACGAGATGAACATCCACGTCCCGCAGAGGGAAGAGGCGAGAGCGGAAGCTGAGATGCTCATGATGGTGCAGGACCAGATCATCTCCCCGAGGCACGGCCACGCGATCATCGGCCCGACCGAGGACCACATCTCGGGATCGTTCATCCTCTGCAAGGACGAGACGGAATTCAGCGCGGAGGAGACCGCCGACCTGCTAACGCTCTCGGGGATCTACGAGATGCCGAAGCCGGACTGCAAGGGCGGAAGGTACAGCGGAAGGCTGATTTTCTCCCAGGTGCTGCCGGACGACCTCACGGCCAACGTGAAGTCCAAGATAGGCAAGAGCGGCGCATCCAGCGGGATGGTGGAGATCAAGAACGGCAAGCTGGTGAAGGGATACCTCGAGAAGAGGTCCCTGAACAGCATAATCGAGATAATCGTCTCCCAGTACGGCGCCGAGAGGGCGAAGCGCTTCATCGACACGCTCACCAGGATCGCGGCGTACGTCATCACGGTCAAGGGATTCTCCGTGTCGCTCCAGAACTACACCCCGTCGAAGGAGATGCAGAAGAAGATCGACGAGATGGCGGACAAGGCGGACAGGGAAGTGAACGCCTACATCATGCAGTACAACAACAGGACGCTCGAGCGCGACCCCGGCAAGACGCTGAGGGAGACGCTCGAGGACAAGTCCATGGACGCCCTCGGGAACATCCGTGAGGACCTGTCCAAGACCCTCGAGAGCGATCTCGGCCTCGACAACACCGCCATCGTCATCGCCAAGATCGGGGCGAGAGGATCCCTCCTGAACGTCACGCAGATGTCGGGAGTGATCTCGCAGCAGGTCGTGCGCGAGAAGAGGCTGCACCGCGGCTACAGGAAGAGAGTACTATCGCATTTCAAGCCTGGAGACCTCAGCGCGAAGGCGCACGGGTACATCACCTCCAACTTCATGAGGGGCCTGAACCCGATCGAGTACATATTCCAATCGATGTCCGCGAGGGAATCGATAGTCAACACCGCCATCAGGACCGCGAGGTCGGGATACATGCAGAGGAGGTTCATCAACGCCCTGCAGGACCTGTCCGTGCACGACGACATGACGGTGCGCGACGCGAGCGGCAAGCTCATCCAGACGGTCTACGGCGGCGACGGGAAGGACCCGATGAAGCTGAGGAAGGTGGGCGAGGAGCTCGCCACCCCGGTCGCGGTGCCAGAGAGGGAGTAAAGAAGAGACTAGGAGGTTCAGGAACCGTAGGTTCTGATTTGGTGATTATTATGGCCGAAAAGATCGACAAGAAGAAGGACCTGAAGATCACGCCCGGAGAGGCGGTCGGAGTCATGGCAGCCCACTCGCTGGGCGAGCCGGGAACCCAGATGACCATGCGTACGTTCCACCTGCCTGGCGTCGTGGAAATAGTCCCCACCGGTCTCCCGCGCATGATCGAGATCGTGGACGCCAAGAAGATCCCGAAGAAGCCGATCGTCACCATCTACCTCGACAAGAAGCACTCCAAGGACGAGAAGAAGGTGAAGGAGGTCGCGAGGAGCATCGAGGAGGTATTGCTCAACGAGGTCGCGTCGTTCGTGGAGAACTTCTCCAAGAAGCAGATATTCATCAGGCTGAAGAAGGATGCCCTCGATCAGATGAAGCTCGACATGTCCGAGGTCAAGAAGCGCATCCAGGAGGAGATCAGCAAGGACGTCGACATGAAGCACCAGAGGGACAAGGTCCTCATCAGCGGCAAGAAGATGCCGCTCAGGATGCTCAGGAAGCTGACCAACAAGCTGAAGGCGCTCCATGTCAGCGGAGTCAAGGGCATCAGCAAGGCGGTCGTCACCCAGGACAAGGACGGCGAATGGCTCATCATGGCCGGAGGATGGAACCTCGAGGACGTGCTGGCCAGGGCCGAAGTGGACCCGAAGAGGTGCTACACCAACAACATCATGCACGTCTACGACCTATTCGGGGTCGAGGCGGCGCGCAACGCGATCGTCAAGGAGCTGGAGTCGGTCATGTCCACGCAGAAAGCCGATGTCGATATCAGGCACATCAGGCTGCTCGCGGACGCGATGACTGCCGACGGGGAGATAGTGTCCGTAGGCAGGCACGGGCTCAGCGGCAGGAAGCCGTCCGTGCTCGCGAGGGCGGCCTTCGAGGAGACGGTCAAGCACATCATCAACGCGGCCATCCACGGCGAGGAGGACAAGCTCGCGGGAGTGACCGAGAACATCCTCATAGGGCAGCCGGTGCCGCTCGGAAGCGGGCTGGTCAAGCTCACCATGAAGGCGCCGAAGAAGTGATTTTGATATTCAGAATGGAGTTTCCAGAGAATGAATTGTGGAGTTGAGAAAAATGGCGGAATTTGATGTTCAGAAGGCGATCAGGATGGTCGTCGAGACAGGAAAGGTGGAGTTCGGCACGAGGACGGGCGCGAGCATCGCGGCCCACGGCGGAGCCAAGCTCATGCTGCTCGCGGGCAACTGCCCGAAGGCGCTAAGGGACGAGATCGTCCAGCTCTGCTCCAAGTCCGGAGTGCCGCTGAAGGAGATGCCGTTCCCATCCATAGAGCTGGGGGGCATCTGCGGGAAGCCGTTCCCGGTGCTCATGCTCTCCATCATGGAAGAGGGCGACTCAGACATACTCGCGCTGATCAAGGAAGGTAGCAAGGATGGCAAAACTGAATAACGAGGAGACGAAGCTCTTCATGTTCTTCCAGCAGGCGACAGGGGCCGCAGTCCGCGACCTCGTTGACGACGGCGAGAACATCGCGTTCGTGGTGGCGGAGGGAGAGATGGGCCGCGCCATAGGGCAGGGCGGCAGGAACATAGGCCTGCTCCAGAAGAACCTCAAGAAGAACATAGTCATGGTGGAATGGTCGGAGGAGCTGGAACGCTTCGTGGCCAACATATTCTTCCCGACCAAGGTCAATGTGATCGTGGAAGGGGACAGCATCAGGGTGTCAGCGTCGCCGGAAGACAGGAAGTACGTCATCGGACGCGGCGGATACAAGATCAAGCTCGCCAGGACGCTCGTGGAGCGCAATTTCAGGAAGATGGACGTAAGGGCGTGAGACGGGCAAGAAAGCCTTTAAGAAGGAGGAAGGAATATAATATTTAAGGTGAATGAAGTAGTATAGGATCAGCATAGGACGTTGATAGCGCATCAGAAAGTGTGTCTATTCTTCACTGAAACGGCATGACGCCGATGGCGTCGGCCTCAGGGAATGCACATCAAGCGCTTCTTACGGTGTCAATATGGGAGAGTTCTCAGGAAGAGATATCAAGAACAGGAGAAAGAAATACCGCTGGCTGAAGAAGACCTGGCGCAGGAAGGCCGAAGGCCTCAAGGCGAAGTACGACCCGCTGGAAGGGTCCCACTGCGCGAGAGGGATAGTCCTTGAGAAGAAAGCGCTGGAGCAGAAGCAACCGCACTCCGGGCTGATCAAGTGCGCCAAGGTGCAGCTGGTCAAGAACGGCAAGATAGTAACTGCCTTCGCCCCGCGCGACGGCGCCATCAACTTCATTGACGAGCACGACGAGGTCCTCATTGACGGCCTCGGGGGCTCCCAGAGAGGGCAGATGGGTTCAATTCCTGGAGTCAGGTACAAGATAATCGCCGTGAACGGCGTGGCCATCAGCGAGCTGAGGGCCGGGAAGAAGGAGAAGCCGAGGAGATAAGCCTCGTGAAATGACGTGATCATATGGAAGTCAAGGACAAACTGTTCAACAAGTACGGATATGACGTGGATGTCGCGGACGAGACGATCAGGCCGTACATCAACCTGAGGCCGTCAGTCATGCCGCACACGTTCGGGAGGATCGGGACGAGGAAGTCCAAGGTCCAGAAGAACGTGGTCGAGCTCCTCGTGAACAAGCTCATGAGGGGGGGCACAGGCTCCAAGATCGGCGGGAAGCTGATCAGGACGCACGGCAGGCTGCAGGGGAAGAAGACAAGGGTCATCAGCATCGTGGAAGAGGCGTTCGACATCATACACGAGAAGGACAAGAGCAACCCGATCATGGTCCTCGTCAAGGCGATAGAGAACAGCTCGCCGAGAGAGGACGTCACGAGAGTGGAGTACGGAGGCACACGCTACCAGGTGGCTGTGGACGTATCCCCGAAGAGGAGGGTGGACATGGCGCTCAGGAACGTCTCCATGGCAGCCATCATGTCCGCCTTCAACAAGAAGGCGACGCTCTCGGAAGCGCTCGCGAACGAGCTCATACTCGCCGCGAAGGGCGACGTGAACAGCTACGCGATCAAGAGGCGCGACGAAGTGGAAAGGATCGCCCGCTCGGCCAGATAAGCTCTGATTCTCAACCGGAATCTCGGCTCATAGTCATATGATTACACATAGGTAGATTGTTATGGTACGAAAGGAATTCGTCGTTGATGAAGTTCAGAAGATGATGTACGACCTGAGGTACGTCAGGAACGTCGCCATAGTCGCTCACGTCGACCACGGCAAGACGACAATGACAGACTCGCTGGTCGCCAGGGCAGGGCTCATCTCCAAGGAGCACGCGGGAGAGCAGCGTGTCATGGACTACGACGAGCAGGAGCAGAAGAGAGGGATCACCATCAAGGCGGCGAACATCTCCCTCGGTTTCGTGTACCACGACCAGCCGCACATGATCAATCTCATCGATACCCCAGGCCACGTGGATTTCGGAGGCCACGTCACACGCGCCATGAGGGCGGTAGACGGAGTGGTGCTTGTCGTTGACGCAGTAGAAGGGCTCATGCCGCAGACAGAGACCGTGCTGAGGCAGGCTCTGAAGGAGAAATCGAAGCCGACCGTATTCATCAACAAGATAGACAGGCTCATCAACGAGCTCAAGTACACACCGAAGATGACTCAGGAGAGGCTGATCAAGCTCATCACAGACATCAACAAGCTCATAGACAAGTTCGCTCCAGCCGACATGAAAGACGACTGGAAAATCAACGTGGAGAAGGGAAGCATCGCATTCGGATCCGCTTTCAACAAGTGGGCGACATCGTTCGCCTACATGAAGCAGAAGGGCGTCAAGTTCTCCGACATCTATGACTTATGCTCAAAGGGCGAGCACGCGGCCCTCACTGAGAAGGCCCCGATAGACGAAGTGCTGCTTACAATGGTCATCGAGAACCTGCCGAACCCGATGCAGGCCCAGAAGTACAGGATCCCTGTGCTGTGGAAGGGAGACATAACCACCGCGGAAGGCGCAGCCATGATCAACACCGACCCGAAAGCGAAGGTATGCGGTGTGGTGTTCGGCGTCGTCATGGACAAGCACGCGGGAGAAGTGGGCATCGCACGCATATTCAGCGGGACAGTGAAGAAAGGGACAGAGCTCACTGTCGCATCCAAGCACACCACAGCCAAGGTGCAGCAGACAGGAGTCTACATGGGTCCTGACCGCATCCAGGTATCCGAGGTGCCGGCAGGCAACATCGTCGCGATCGTAGGATTGCGCGACCTGTACGTAGGAGAGACCATCAGCGAGAACCCGAATTTCGAGCCGTTCGAGCAGATCAAGCACTACTCCGAGCCTGTGGTCACCAAGTCCATCGGCGCGAAGAACAACAAGGACCTCGTGAAGCTCATCGAAGTGCTCAGGCAACTGAGCAAGGAAGATCCGACCTTGAAGGTTGAATTAAACCAGGAGACCGGCGAGCACCTCATCAGCGGCATGGGCGAGCTGCACCTGGAGATCGTGGAGTACAAGATCACGAAGGAGAAGGGAGTGGAGATCGAGACGTCTCCGCCGCTCGTCGTCTACCGCGAGACAATACTCAAGGAAGGGCCCGAGCTGGAAGGCAAGTCGCCGAACAAGCACAACAAGTTCAAGTTCACGACCGAGCCTCTCGAGAAGGGCGTCCTGGACGCCATGATCGAAGGGAAGATACCGGACGGCAAGCCGAAGGGCAAGCAGCTCTGGGACCTCCTGATAGAGGCGGGCATGGAGAGGGACGAAGCGAAGAAGGTCCTCGACATCAAGAACCGCAGCGTGCTCATCAACGCCACCAAGGGAGTCCAGTACCTGGACGAGATAGAGGAACTGCTCTTGAAGGGTTTTGAGGAGGCCATGGACAAGGGCCCGCTGGCGAAGGAGAAGATGACGGGCGTCAAGGTCAAGATATGGGATGCCACGATCCACGAGGATCCGGCCCACCGGGGTCCGGCGCAGATACTGCCTGCCGTGAGGAGGCCGATCTACGCCAGCATGCTGGTGGCGGGAGTCAGGCTCCTGGAGCCGAAGCAGAACTTCCTGGTGCAGGCGCCGCAGGATTACGCCGGCAACATCATCACCACCCTGCAGGGAAGGCGCGGCGAGGTCACCGAGATCGGACAGGAAGGGGAGCTCGCCACAGTGAAGGCGAAACTGCCCGTCTCCGAGACGTTCGGCATGTCCAACGACCTCAGGTCCGCGACACAGGGACGGGCCATCTGGTACCACGAGTACGCCGGATACGAGCTGGTCCCGGCATCGATGCAGGCGAACCTGGTCACCAAGATCAGGGAGAGGAAGGGCGAGCCGAAGGCGCCTCCGACCCCGCAGGACTTCATGGACTGAAACTCTTTCATAAAGAGTTTCATCAGAAACCGATTTTTCTTTTTCAGTTCTCTTTCTTTTATTTTCAACAGTAGCGACAGCTCACAATATTATTTAAAGAGTAGATACTATTGTGTTTTGTTGTAATCTGCGTTAGTTGTTGGTGCTCCGTCGGTTGCTCTTGTTTTGAAACGGATTACTCGTTCAATAAGAGTGTGAAACACAGCCTCTGTTGTGTCAAAAAGGAACCGCGACATAAACAAATCAACATCGTTTCTATTATGGGTCCTTTCATTAGATACGAAGAGATATGTGCAATTGTACACTACTAATTTTATCCGGTTTCCAGTCTCTTCACTAATATAACCTAGCTTAACAAGATGTTGTAGGTTTCCTGCGGGATCCTGTAAGGGTTTTGCAGTTCCACCCGACTTCTTAACAATTTCAACAAAGAAGTGTTCAATAGCACATCTCAAGTCATTTAGACCATCGGGGTTGCCTAATTCAACTTTTCTTTACCATTCTTTATCATTTCTGCGACCTTAACAAAACCAAATGATTTCAATTCCTCTGTA
>CABMEP010000010.1 GCA_902385155.1 uncultured archaeon
GACTGCGACGTATTCCGTGTCCGCGCCGGTGCGCTTCCTCAGGTCATTGTAGGAATCGGTTATCTGTTCCGCCATCTCTTTCGGGACGGTGCCGGCGATTATGGCATTTGACAGCTTCTCGCTGGCCTCGTTGAGCTTCTTGTTGTCGTTGACATCGAGAGGGAGGAGGATGTCCTCGATCATCTTGTCGATGTTGTGGAGCTTGATGTATTCGTAATAGGAATCAGCGCCGACGACGAAGCCGGGGGGGATCGGGAAGCTTGACCTTGCCATCTCGCCCAGGTTGGCGCCCTTGCCACCAGCTATGTTGAGACTGTCCTTCGACAGCTCCTCGAACCAGTAGATGTGCTTCATCGATAGCGGATTGGAGAAACGGCTTTAAAACTCTGATGGAAGCGCAGCTGGAGCTGGACTGATTAAAAACAAAAACAGCAAGCGGGCGCTTGGCTCACTTGTATCGTACCACAATCTCGAGCTGCTGCGTCTTGGCGAACTCTGGCGAGCCGATCGGATAGTAGACTATTGTCGCAGTATCCTGGAACGTGTCCCTGCCCGAGACGGCCGTGGCCACGAGGTTCGGAGAGTGGGTGCAGTTGAAGTAGACGTTGGCGCTCCCTCCGGCCGGCAGCGCAAGGCCTGGCGCGGGATAGTTATACGTGTCTGTTCCGCACGTGGTGCTGGAGACATAGTAGCCGACAGAGCCTATGTTGGCCAGGCTGACGGTCATGTTGCCTGCCGTGTCGACAGAGTAGCGCTCGGACTCGCATTGCAGCGGAGTGGCGATGTTGCAGCTCTCCACCTTCTGCGGCTTCACCAGATAGACGAGTATGCCCATGATGGCGAGCACGATGAGGATGGCCCAACCATAGGTCATCAGGTATTCCATGGCCGCCTGTCCGCGGCGTGATCGGGATGCGTTCATGTGCCGACTTATCCGAGGAGTTTTATAAACCTTTACGCGGCCCTTTCAATCGGCTGGTTGGAGGGGTGAAACTGCCAGGTATCCGCTTTGGCTTGACCACGTTCCGATAATGAGCGCAATATCGCACCAGAGGGCACATGAAGCATTTTGGCTTGGCCCTGCAGATGGCCTGGCCGTGCTGGACAAAGAGGTCGTTGACCTCCGGCCAGTACCTGCGGGGAACCGCTCTGTAGAGGGCCTGCTCGGTCTTGTCCGGCAGATTGGTCTTCACCAAGCCGAGCCGATTGGCCACTTTATGGACGTGGGTGTCTACTGATATGAAATCGCTCTTCCCGAACGCATAAGTGAAGACGATATTGGCTGTCTTCCTCCCGACGCCAGGAAGAGAAATAAGCGCATCATAGTCCCTAGGGACGCGCCCGCTGAAGCGCTCTACGAGAATCCTGCTAGCCTCCTTGATGCGTCTCGCCTTCACCCTGTAGATACCTACCGGCCTGATCAATTCCTGGATATTCGGGACTGGGGCCGCAGCCAGCTCCCGTGGGGTGCGGTAAACCGCAAACAGCCTGCGTTCCGCTTTGATTGTCCTCGGATCCTGGGTTTGGTGGGACAGCATCGTCCCTATCAGGACCTTGAACGGATGGCGGCTGACTTGGGCGCCATGGAACTCGCCAGGATACCGCTTCTCAAGCAGCCGGATTATGATGCCTATATTAGTCATCAGCGCACCCATCCACTAGATGTACAGGAGCGCACCGAGGGCCCCATGCACCAACGCCAGCAGAATCGAGAATGCGGCCAACCTGAGGTGCCATTTCAGATCGGTTCTCACGCGCCCAGTATGTATCAGATAGCCGAGCGTCGCAGTGGCAAGGAACGAGAGAAGCACCGCCAACCCAAGGTAGAATATTAGCGGCTTGCCGAATATCAGCATGTATGTTATGTCCTGAAGCATGCCTAAACCCCGTGGCTCAGCTCATTGCACGATCACGGTCCCTTTCATGGACGCGTGTATCCCGCATGAATAATTGTACGTGCCTGGCTGGGAGAACGTAAACTCGAACGACTTGCCCGGAGGTATGACTGGGGAATTCGCGAAGCCCGATTTGATGCTGTGTGCGACGGCGTCGTCGTTCATCCATCGCACCGTAATGCCCGCTTTGGCTGTGAGTGTCGCGGGGTTGAACTCGAAGTCCCGGATGGACACCACCATGGCGGCCGGGGTGATCTGCCCGGACTCATTGGTCCCGTTCGCTACGGCCTGCGTGGATGACTCGATGGCCGGGGTCTGCTGGGCGCACCCGCTCAACAGCACGATTGCGAAGAGCAGCGTTATCGCTGCGATCATGCCAACCCCGTTCTTGTTGAATCCCATATTGTCACGTCCGTTGCAATCATTTCTTAGCGGAATCGAATCTCAGGGACACGGTGTCCCAATCTATGGCGCCGAAGAACGCGTTGATGTAGTCGGCGCGCTTGGTCCCGTAATCCAGCATGAACGCATGCTCGAACACATCCATGACGAGCAGCGGCTCTGTGCCGGCCAGATGACCGATGTCGTGCTCATTGACCCAGATGTTGATCAGCTTGCCCGATGCGCCGTCGTAGCAGAGGACCGCCCATCCGATGCCCCTCATAGCGCCCGTGGCCCTGAACTCCTTCTCCCAGGCGTCAAGCGACCCGAACTGCTTGACTATCTCCTGCCTGAAAGCGGAGGAAGAGGAGAGGGCGAACCCGTCCTTCTTCATGTTGCCGAAATACAGCTCATGGAGCCTCATGCCGTTGAACTCCCATCCGAACCTGCGCCTGAGCTCCGCATACTCCGGCAAGGCGGTCTTGCCTTCCTTCGACATCGCGGAAAGAGAGTCCGAGATCTTGTTCACGTTCGTGACGTATCCCTGATAGAGCGTGAAATGGTTCTTCAGCATCTGGTCGCTGAAACCAGGTATGCCGAGAAGGTTGTCGAAATTCTTCGGTTCGAATGCCATGGGAGCACCGCTGGAGTGTCCTCGGCTGCCTTTTTATAGATTCACATGGGGGATTCGGATAAGGTTAAATTCGGGAGACATGGGATAACATCACGTGAGGATATGGCCGATCTGAGGATGGTGGCGGGGGAGCCCGCCGCCATTGTAATAGAACGAAACGGCAAGAACAGGGGCAGGCGCAGCCTTCTCGTGGCAGACCTGCATATGGGAATAGAGACCTCGCTGGGAACAGAGAAGCTGGCGATGGAAGCGATAGGCAGGATGCTCGGCAAGCTGAAGCGGCTCGTGGAGGAGAATGAAGCGGACAGGCTCGTGCTCATAGGCGACATCCGCCACCGCATCCCGATCGAGAAAGAATACTGGCAGCAGATGACGGACGAGGAGGAGACCACCCGTCGCGTAGCGCTGGAGGTCCCGGAGCAGCTGCTGAAACTGAAGGACGCCTGCGAGGTCCTGCTCGTGCCGGGGAACCATGACGGCGCGCTGAAGAGCTACTTCGAGACCCACAGTGAGCTGCTGATCGAGGATATCGGCGTATTCCACAGCCACAGGTGGCCCAGCGAGGAGATGATCAAGCAAGCGGACACGATCATCGCCGCGCACTCCCATCCCGCCGTGGCGCTGCAGGACGAGCTCGGCCACACCTCCAAGCGCAAGGTCTGGGTGTTCGGGGAGATCGACGAGAAGGGCCTGGAGAAGCAGTACCCGGACATCGAGTTCGAGCGCAGCAGGAGGATAGTCATCATGCCGGCGTTCAACGACCTAATAGTAGGCAAGGCGGTCAACGAGAAAAGGGAGTTCCTGGGTCCCCTCCTCAAGACCGACATGTTTAAAATAGAAAAGATGGAGATATTCACATTGGATGGTACTTCATTAGCACTCGATTTTACCGCCAAGAAAAAACAGAGAGGTAGAGAACATGGGAAGAGGAAAAACCACACTGGTAAGGTGCAACGCCTGCGGACGCAGCGTGTCTAGGGGCAAGGCGGTGGTCGATCTCCGATCCGTCGTCTACTCCACTGACCTCAGAACCGCGGATGACCTACGATACATGGAGAAGAGGAAGGTCTACTACTGCGTATCCTGCGGCAAGAGCCTCGGGGTGTACGAGAGGAAGAAGAAGCAGAACGAGATATACAGGGAACGCAAGAACAACATGCAGACCGGAGCTGGCGGGACCGGCGGATTCGGCGGAGCCGGTGGCAGTTTCGGCGGGACCGGCGGAAACAGCGGCGGATCCGAGAAATTCTGACCCTGGCGTACATCTCATTCTCTGAAATTCTATTTTCCTGGTTCTTTTTTTTTCTATCCGCGACTAGCGGCGCTCAGAACATGTCGCTGATCAGGTGGGTCAGGTATCCCAATCCGCCTGCGAGGGCGACGGTCTCGGGCGAAGCGACCCCGAACGAATGGGCGGCGACGCCGCAGAACAGCGTGTATATCAGTGCCGCAGTGAAACGGTGTATCGGCCCCCTGTGCTTGGGTATTAGCTTCTCAAAACCGATGGTAATCACGTAGCTGAAGAACAGCACCACGCCCAATGAGATCATCGAATTCATTGTGCCCGGCGTGAACGCCGTGATGTATCCCCAGTCAGTCAGGAGGAAGTAGAGCATCAGCACGATGAACCCGAATACCAGGTAGCGCAGCATGCCGCGCAGCTTCCCGGATGGTTGGTCTATGTCCGGGAGGATGGAGCCGATCAGCAGCGCGAGGACTGATCCCACCATAGTCATCTGCGGGACGTCGGGCGTAATCAGTATGAACAGCAATGCGACTATCAGGCCGACGATCGAATGCGAATACCAGCGCTTCATGCACGATGAAGGGAATACGATTTTAAATAGTTGGCGCATATACCAATAAAGAGGCGAATTCTACACTCACGCATCGCGCGAGTTCCGCAGGTGATATTGATGACAAAGAAACGCAGGATCAGCCCGTTCGGATTCTTCGACGACGAATTCGAAAGGATGATGGAGAGGATGATGGAGGACATGTCGCGCGGCTTCGGAGGCATCGACATGGGCGAGCTCGAGAAGAGGGCGCGGGAAGGCAAGTCGTTCGTCAGGGGATACTCGGTCACAGTAGGGCCCGACGGCAAGCCGGTGGTCCGCGAATTCGGCGACAAGCCCACCGTCACCGCGAAAGGGACTGACGAGAAGAGGGAGCCGCTCGTCGATATCATAGAGGAGAAGACGAAGCTGAAGATAATAGCCGAGCTGCCTGGCGTGTCCAAGGACGACATACACCTGAACGCGACAAAGGACAATCTCGAGATAAAGGTGAACACGCCGGAAAGGAAATACTACAAGTCGCTGGAGCTGCCGGCGAAGATCAAGCCAGAGACAGCGAACGCGTCCTACAAGAACGGGGTGCTCGAGATCACACTCGACAGGATAGAGCCGGCGAAGGAGGAGAAGGGCGCCGGCCGCAGGATCAAGGTGGAATAGGCGATCATAATCATATGAGCAAGACAACGGTGAAAACATGGCTACGAAACAGGGATCATTGCAATTGACGATTTGGCTGACGACGGCGCTCGTGTTCGCGCTGATCGCGGGAATATTCGCCGTAGGGATGACTATATTCGAAGGGAGCGTATCCTTCGTCGCGGCGGTGGCGTTCTCGCTCGTGCTTCTCGCGCTGCAGTGGTATCTCGGCCCGGTGATAGTCAAGTGGATCAGCAGCGCGAAGGAGATCGGCGAGCAGCAGGCGCCAGAGCTCCATGCGACGGTCGCCGCGCTCGCTTCGGATGCCGGGATACCCAAGCCGAAACTATATGTGGTGGACAACCAGACCCCGAATGCGTTCGCTTTCGGTAGGACGCAGAAGAGCGCAGGCATCGCGATACACACCGGCCTGCTGCGCGTGCTCGACAAGGAGGAAACAAAGGCAGTGCTCGCCCATGAAATCGGGCACATCAAGCACAACGACGTCGCGGTGATGACGCTCGCCAGCGTGCTGCCGGTCATGCTCTATTACGTCGCGCTAGCGACCCTGGGAAGGAGCGATGACGACAGGCCGAACCCGCTCGCGGCGTTCGTTGGCGCTATCATCGCGCAGACGATCGGCCAGCTGGTGGTGCTCTGGCTGTCTAGGCAGAGGGAGTACTACGCGGACGCGCACAGCGCGGAAACCATGGGCGACCCCATGCCGCTGGCCACCGCCCTAGTCAAGATAACATATGGAATCCCGAAGGACGTCTCGGTCAATCCGGCCATGAGCACCCTCTACATCTCCAGCGGAGGGGGCGTCTCGCAGTCGATAGCAGATGCCGTCGCTTCCGGAGACAGGGAGACGCTGCTGAAGGCGGTCGAATCTGACAAGAAAGGAGATGGAATTTTCGGTGCGTTGAGCACCCATCCGAGCACGGCGAAGAGATTAAAGGCCTTGCTCTCGTAGATAATGCGAGATCAAGCTCAGAATCACAGGGGTAAATATATGCTGACAATCAAGCACTACAGGCGCCCGCTCGCGGGAATCGCCATCTCCGGGGAGAGGGCTAGGCTCACACCGGAAGTACTGATGAAGTTCATAGCGCCGCTCGCCAAGAAGAGCGTCCAGATCTACGCGATAGGCACCGGCAACAGCAGAGTAGTATTCTTCGTCGACGAGGCCGAGGCGGACAAGGCCATGCTCCTGCTCACCGATGCGGTGAGCGACAGCCCGTTCGAGAGCGTCTCCATCAGGAGGAACCTAGGTATGATCACTGTGGACGGCGATGAGCTCAACAACACGCCAGGCATCCTCCAGAAGCTCACCACCCCGTTGGCAAAGGCGAAGATAAAGATCGTCTCCATGACGTCGCCGTTCGACACCATCACGTTCTTCTTCGACAGCGACGACGCCGAGAAGGCGTACAACCTCTGGAGCAGCTACGTGCCTGAGAAGATCAATGTCTTCAAGGGAGCGAAGCAGCGCGTCGGCGGCTTCATCGGCAAGATAATCCCGAAGGGCTGATCGCGGCTCATCCTTGGAACGAGGATTAGATTTCCGTCTGTTTTATCCCTGCGCCCAGCCTATACTAGCCGCACCAATCCTTGGGCGAAGTCCTGGGCTTCTACCCCTAGGAAAGTGGAGAATCCCTTGATGAAGGTGTAGGTGACGATGATGACTACGATCGGATAGAACATCACGTAGAGCATCAGCTCGCTGAGCACAGAGCCGAGGTTCGCGAGCAGAAGCCCAAGGTGGGTGACGTATGTGGCGGCACCGAACATCATGCTGAACACGGATGACAGCCCCAATGTGGCAAACGACATAGTCTTCAGTGAGAACGCCCCGCCGGTGGCGTCGTTTACCCAACTGCTGCTATCGAAATAGGATGTGACGTCCTTGAAACCATGTATCCCGCAACTGCCTTCTATCAGGCTCACGGGCTTGCTTATCGCCAGGACCATTCCGTACGCAGTCGGATAGACGAAATAGAACCCTATGGCGATCGCTATGAAGAGGTTGCCCGAGCTCCTGGTGAACGGGAATGCCCTGAGAACGATCCCCACCGGGAGGAATATCGTCAGCATCGTCTCTCTCGCGAACACCAGGAGATGCCTCTGGAAATCCAATGTGTACAGCAGGTATGTCAAGGTATACGTGGCGGACAGGACCGTATTCAATAATTGCATCAGTATTCCGCCGACGAAACCAGGGATGACGAACGTAAATGATTTGGTCGTTATCTCCAGGCTGAGCAGCAGCTTGGGCACGAATGAGAGGGCGAACATGTCTATGTACCTGGCTCTGACGCAGTTCGCCATGGTCGTTATATAGAAATTAGCTATTGCGAATGGCGATTGGTCCGCCGCGACCTGGCTGCTCAAATAGTCCCTGTCCGCGGACAGCAGCACCCCGAACTCGGTCGCCTTCACCGCCATGAAGTCCACAAGGAAGATGAGGAATGCGACGAGGATCACTGAGCTGAGAGCGTACATGAACTCTATCTTGGCCCATTTCTCAAGGTCCTTGGAGATGAACACCCGCGAGAGCATGTAGGCGAGCGCCGAAACCGAGAACGCGATGAATGTCAGGATCAGGGCTGACGCTTCCCACGGGAAGCCTGAATTCACCCATACGTTTGTCAGCTGCGCAGCAGCCCCGCCCGCCACCATATTTGTTACCTCATATCACTTTCCATATGCTCGCTATGTCAAGCTCGTTGCCCAGGAACTCCGACATGTCCCTCACTGCTCGCGAGATGAATATTATGTTCATCGCAGGCAGGAAAATGCCAGCGATTACGGATCCAACGAAGGCGTCGAACATCCTGGTGATGAAGCTCTTGCTTGAGGGTTCCTGCGTGATCCTCGTGTCCACCCCGCCGGTGGCGGAGTACATCGGTTCGCCGCCGAGGAGGAACGGCTGCAGCGTCACTGCATCCACCCCCGATCCGCTCATGCTGGCGGCGATGGATTGTATCTGCAGTTGGTCCATCTCCGTCCGTATGGTGTCCGCGCACGTCTTGCTTGGCGCCACGCCCGCGCAGTACCGTGAGAAGCATTCCTTGTCGTCCGTGCAGTTGCCCTCCACCTTGGTGGCGGCGCACACCGACGGATTCCTTGATTTGTCGCAGAACCATGACGCGCATTCCTTGTCATCCTGGCATCGCTCACCAGCCATCTTGGCGAGAGCGCACCTGGTGCCGTCCCATCTGGTCCCCTGGCAGCAATTCTGGTTGCCCGTCCCGTCCAGTACGCCGCAGCTGGCGCATTTACCATCGGTTCCGCAGTAACCCGTGGCGCATTGGAAGTTATTGGCGCATGCCCCGCCTTCCTGCGACATCGGCATGCATCGCCCGGCCGTGGCATTGCATATATTGGAATAGCACTCGTGGTCTGTCATGCACTGCGGCACCGCAGTCTCGGCCGTGAAGAACGGGTCGACCATCACCTTGTTGATCATCAGCAGGAACGGGACACTGACATAGAACGCTATCGCGGCGCCGATGAGCGCCCCCCCGAATTTGCGAGTGAAGAATATGCTCCTGAGCACGATCCCCGCCGGCAGGAACACCGTGAGCGATATCACCTGTATGAAATCCAGCAACTGCATCTGCATCAGGGTCATCATGTACGCCGAAAGAACGGTCATGAACAACGCCACGATTGACTCCTTGAGGTAGTCCGTGGATGTTATGATCCCCTGGACTGTTCGGCCGATCCCCCCGGAACCTAATGTGTCGAGACCTGTGCCCCCCTCCAGGATAAGGCTCGCTGACGCGACCGCGTAAAAGCTATGCTTGGTATACGTGAGCAGATCAGAGAGGTATGAATCGGCGACCGCATACATCCCCTTGTCGCCGAAACC
>CABMEP010000011.1 GCA_902385155.1 uncultured archaeon
CGTTTGGTGTTTTGCAGCACCTTCTTGCTGAGCGTCTTAACGTCCTCGCCTCTGTTGTCGTTTCCTCCGTTGTTTGTCTTTATGGTGTTAATCATGGTGCGTTAGAAGGATGGGGTGTCCATCATCAACTGGATGAGGAGGAAGTTCGGATCGTTCTGGAACGTCATCTGCGACATGGGGCTCGTCATGGGATTCGGCCTGTCGTCCAAGTGGGCGTTCAAGCACATCAAGCTGAAGTTCCTGCTCCTCTCCATGGCGGCGCTGCTCGTGTTCACGTTCGTCATCTATCCCTATCTCATGGTCATCACCATGACGATCATGGACCTGCCCACGGTGGACTCGGGCAGCGGCAACGGGATGGCGTTCCTCTCCCTCGCCGCGTTGCTGGCGTTCGGTTTCGTCGGCATGGTGCTCGTAGGGCTCTTCGTCAAGGCCGCATCAATACTTGCATCGGTAGCGATGTTCGTGCTGGGCGATCCCGCCGCGCTCGCCGCGTCCTCCCCGGGAGTGTCGTTCATCATCCCCGGCCTCACCATCCCGCTGCTCGAGGGGATAATCGCGCTGTTCGTCCTGCTGGTGGTCCACGAGGGGAGCCACGGCATCGCGGCGATACTCGCCAAGATAAAGATCAGGTCGACAGGGTTCCTCCTCTTCGGTTTCATCCCGGTGGGCGCGTTCGTGGACATCGACGAGAAGCAGCTCGGCAGGAGCAAGCAGGTGAACAAGCTGAGGGTCGCCGTGGCGGGATCCGCCGCGAACCTGACCGCCTGCGCCATATTCTTCGTGCCCACGATGATCATACTGCTCTCGCTGCCCGCGTTCTTCGACAACCAGCTGCTGGTGACGGGATTCACGCGCAATCTCGCGGCAGAGGGCGTCAACATCACCGCCGGCACGGTGATCACCGGCATCAACGGGATCGCGGTGAGCAGCCTGGCCGATTACAACACGATCAAGGCGACGCTGCAGCCGGATACGGAAGTCCATCTGGTCACCGACAAGGGCCCGATCTCCTTCTCGACCGATTCCAGCGGCAAGATGGGGCTGCTGCTGACGCAGCCGATAAAGGCGGAGTTCTGGTGGGTGAAGTTCGTCTATGTGACGCTCGGCCTGATATCGGTGCTCAACTTCTTCATCGCCGTCATCAATCTGGTGCCGATGCAGGCGTTCGACGGCTACAGGATACTCCAGGACAGCGTGAAGGACCAGAGGGTGGTCAGGGTGATCGCCTACTCGGTGCTCGCCGCCCTCCTCATCAACATACTCCCGTGGGTCTGGCGCTGAGCTTCTTGATTGGCGATAGTATGGACAGCGGACTGAAGAGACGGGTTGTCGCTTTCGCTGACAGATACAACAACGCATTCCTTAGCGGAAGGTTCAGCCATGTCGAAAGGGTAAGGAAATACGCCCTTCTTCTCGCCGATAAGGAAGGAGCGGACAAGGATGTCGTCGAGATCGCTGCCTTATTCCATGATATCGGCTTGACTGTCGACAGGGATCACCATGAGGAGGAATCAGCCAGGCTCGCCAGCGCTTTTCTCGCCAAGACTGATGTCCCTGAACGCGAGAGGAAGATGGTAATCGAGTGCATATTGAAGCACAGGTCTAGCAAAAAGACAAGGACGCGGCTGCTCGAGGCGAAGATTGTTGCGGCGGCGGACGCGCTGGCATTCCTAGAGGACATTCGCGGCCTGCAGAGACTGTTCTATCGTCTGCACGGGGAAGCTGAAGCCGACATCTTCGACAAGATCGAACGGATGTACGGAAAGGTGACTCTCCCTTCAGCCAAGCCCTTGACAGAGCCATTGTATAAGAAGAGCATGAGATACTGGAAAGCGAAGCTTCAGACGTGATTGAGTTCTTCCAGTGAATGAAGGAAATCAGGCGTCCTTTTCTCTTTCTGCGGCACTATGACGCGCCTGTCGATCACGCACCCGGGCGAAGTCGCGATGAGGCATGCTCCGGCGATCCGTTCCCTGGCCCACCGCGCGGCCTTCTGCACTGACGGCGGGTGGTCCCCGTTCGCCGCACGCTCGAGCGCGCTTATCCCTTCATGATACATCCCGGTGCGGTAGGCGATGCCGCGGATCGCCCGCGCAGCGGCTATCTTCTCCTCCGCGGTCCCCTTGCCTTCGAGGACGTCCGACAGGAGAGGCACAGCGCCCGGCCCGCCGAACCTGGAGATGGCGTTCAGAGCCTTGCGCCGCTCGGCGCGGTCGCCGCTGCGCAGCTGGCCCATGACTTCCTTCTCTCTGGCGTTGGGGACAGGACCCATGCTACACTGGCGCTTCACTGATATAAAAAAGAATGAGAAAGGAAAAAACAGGAAGAAAAAGAAAAGACGGAGAGGGCTCACTGCCAGAAGTAGCTCCTGGGCTTCTCCTCTTCCTTCTTCTTGAAGTCCTTGCCGTAGATCGCCTTCAGGGCCTCTCCTTCCTTCAGGCCGGTGAATATGACGATCGCCTCGATGCGGTCGAATGAGCCCTGGTCCATCCTCGCGCCCCAGATGACATCGGAGTGCGGGTCGACCTCGTTCGTGAGCTTCTCGCCGATCATGTTGGCGTCTCCGAGGGTCATGTCCGGGCCTCCGCAGAGGTGGATGAGGACTCCCTTCGCGCCCGTCGGGTCGACGTCGAGCAGCTTGTGGTCGAGCGTGTTCTTGACGACCTCGTCCACGCGGTTGTATCCCTTGCCCTCTCCGACGGCGATCATGGAGATCCCTCCGCCGGACATCACCGACCTCAGGTCGGCGAAGTCCAGGTTGATGAGCGACGGCTGCAGCAGCGTGTCCGATATGCCCTTGACCGCGCGCGCGGTGATCTCATCGGCGATCATGAACGACTGCTCTATCGGCAGGTTCGGCACGAAGTCGAGCAGCTTCTGGTTGTCTATGATGACGAGCGTGTCGCATGTCTTGCGCAGCTCGTCTATCCCCTGCTTCGCCTTCGCGAGCCTCGCCTTCTCTATCCTGAACGGGTAGGTGACGATGCCGATGACTATTGCGCCTTCCTTGCGCGCTATCTCCGCGACCACAGGCGACGCGCCCGTGCCTGTCCCTCCTCCCATTCCGGAGACGAGGAACACCACGTCGGCGCCTTCGAGCGCGAGCTGTATCTCGGGCCTGCTGGCCTCGGCCGCCTTCTGCGCGATGTCCGGGAACCCTCCGGCGCCGAGCCCTCGTGTGATGCTCTGGCCGATGAGGACCTTCTTCGCGGGCTGGCCGATCGTGTCGAGATGTATCCTGTCGGTGTTGACCGCGACCAGGTGGGCGCTCTTGGTGCCGTATTCCATCAATCTCTTGATGGTGTTGCATCCTCCTCCGCCCACTCCCGCGACTACAATCTTCAGACCTGACGATGAGAAATCCCGAACCATTCGAACCACGCTCTGCCCCGTCATGAACATAATGCTGATTCCGACTATGGGCGCCTCTATTATCTAATATTAGTGATAATTTAAAACAATTCCGCACGGGTATACTTCTTTCAAATATTATGTTGTCCAGAATTTGTGAACTACCGCCGACCTCAGTCGGTGACTTCCTCGTTCATTAAAGGAACTTGCTGATGTGTTTGTTTACCAGCAGTGGTCCCTTCTCTAAGCGGCTTGACTTCGGGCAGTTCCTGCCCTACAGTTCTCAATCCGAGATTGAGTATGTTTGTTGCAGCATTCAGATCTCTATCCATCACAAGACCACAAGAAGGACATCGGTGAATTCTATCCGACAAGGCCTTCTCAACAATCTGATGACAGTTGCTACACTCTTTTGTTGTGTTCTTTGGGTCTACGAATACCACTCTACAACCAGCTTCTTCCGCTTTATAGTAGAGCATATTCGCAAACATGTTCCATCCCACATCATTGATTTGCTTGCCAAATCTCTTTTCAGACATCTCTTTTGAGGCAAGCTTCTCCAGTGCTATAAAAGAATTATCATTAACCAACTGTGTCGAAGTCTTATGGAGAAAATCAGATCGTGTATTTGAGATCTTTTCATGGATTCTTGCAACTTTCAATTTTGCCTTGTTTCTGTTACTACTTCCTTTCTTCTTCTTGGAAAGGAGTCGTTGACATGATGCAAGTCTGTCTTCGTATCTCTTCAAATGCCGCGGGTTATCTATCTTATTTCCATTTGAAAGAGTCGCAAATGTTCTCAGACCCAAATCTATTCCAACTTTGTCCCCATGATTAGTCTTCGGCTCTTTCTTTTCTTGTTCGACGCAGAAAACGGCAAACCACTTTCCCGACGGTTCTCTTTTAAGGGCCAGCGTCTTTATCTGTCCTTCAATATTCCTATGCTGCTTGATCGAGATCTCGCTAAAAGGAGTGACTTTCAATTTATTGCGAAGCTTAAACCCGGATTGAGGATAATACAAAGATTTCATTCGATCAATTGATTTGAACCTTGGAAAGCCGCATTTCTTGTTTTGCTTCCTCATTTTAAAGACTCTGAAAATAGCATCCGAAATCTTATGAGCTACGTTTTGTTGAGTCTGAGAATAGAGTCCTTTTCTTTTTGTCATCGCTTGCAATTCACTCTTTTTCGGGAATTTACCTGTCTTCTGATAACACTCTTTTGAATAAGTAAGAAGTTCATTCCAGATGTCCTTTGCTATGCGCAGATGTTCCTTCATCTGCCTGTCTTGACGTCTTGAGGGATATAGACGAAACTTGAATGCTCTTTTCACATCTTAACGTCGAAAAGACGGATTTATAAACAAAGGGAGACAGTATACTTCGGGTGATTTTGACTCAGTCATTCTATGCCGCGCAATTCATTTCAAGACTGAATCTATTACCCCGTGCGGGCGCCCGGCAGGTTTAAATCATCGGAAACGCGGTCGCGGCATCCGTCCGCGGCTACCTCACAGTTTTTTAAGAGCCGATGCGATAGGCATACATGCGAGCGTTCATAGCGATCGAGGTGCCGCAGGATATCGCGGCGAATGCGGCGAAAGTCCAGCCGGAGCTCCCGCAGGACGCGGTGAAACTGGCGCAGGAGGGCAAGATGCACCTGACGCTGCGCTTCCTGGGCAACGACGTCAAGGACGAGCAGGTGCCCGCCATCAAGGAGGCGATCTCGTCGATCAAGTTCGAGCCGTTTGCCGTCGAGTGCAAGGGCATCGGGGTCTTCCCGAACCCGCACTACATCAGGGTGGTGTGGGCCGGCATCGACAGCGGCGGCAGGCTGGAGGCGATCAGCAAGGAGCTGAACGAGAAGCTGGTGCCGCTAGGATTCGAGACGGAGCCGTTCACGAGCCATCTCACCATCGCCCGCGTGAGACGCAGGATAGACCTGAGCGATTTCATATCCAAGCACAAGGACGACGTATTCGGCGAGTTCGCGGTGAAACAGGGCGACGTCAGGCTGAAGCGCAGCCAGTTCACTTCCGGCGGAGCGGTTTACACTAATCTCTGATTATTTGGGCCACGGCCCGATCCGCGTTCCTTTAGGTACTTCTGCAGCCTCTTCCCGTATTCCTCGGAATACGACATGACGAGCGGCATGCACTCCTCCTCTATCTTCTCGTCGCTCAGCTTCCTGCAGGGCGACGCCCCGCCGTTGACTATCCCCCTGACGTAGCCCTCATTCTCGCAGAGCCTCTTCGCTATCACATGGGCCTTCCCGTTCTCCTTGTCCATCTCGATCAGCACCTTCAGCCACCGGATGATGCGCTCGGCCCTGTCCTGCTGGCTGGGGATCATGCCGTGGTTGGCGTATCCGAGGAGCCTCCTGCGCAGCTCCTCGCTCAGATACCCCATCTCGATCGCGCTCCTGAGCAGCCCATGGCCCACATTGGTCGTCGCGAAGCATTGCGTGGCCCGCTGTCCGTTCAGGATCTCCGCCGCTATGAGCCTCTGCGATCTCAGGCCGTCGATTGAGTTGTCCACCTTGCTGCTGACGAGCCCCTTCGACAGGCTCGTCCCGTGGACGCTGATCAGCCTGCCGACCGCCGGATCCCTCATCAGGCCGCTCTTCGATATCGGCCCATGCCTGTCTATCGCACTGAAGACGACGTACTTTATGTTCCAGAGCGGGATCGTCTTGAGGGAGTATCTCATCCTCGTGTGGATGAACCTGTAGTTGTTGTGCCCCATGGCGGAATCCGAGGGGAGCTTTACCGCGATATCGAGCGTCTCCAGGAGGTTGCATGCGTAATTGATGTCGTCGCAGATCCTCTTGCCCGTCCTCCCGTATACGCTCATCGCAATGTCGTTCGCAGTCACCGATTCGTTGGCGCCTTTCAGCACGCTCTCTATCACGGCAGGAAGGCTGTCCCTCGCCATCGGCATGAGCCAGCGCCCGGATTTCGGGGTGATGACCCCGGACCGTTCCAGCGAGGCGATCGCGTTCAGGTATCCCATCAACGTGTCGCGCTCCATCCCGTTGCGCATCGCAAGGACAGCGAGCAGCGTCATGTGCGATATCGGCCGTTCGGCGTCAAGCAGGAGATCCATCACTTCCTTCTGCGCCCTCAACGAATCGGAATGCGTGCTTCTCTTGTATGCGACTATCCTGGATGACATCTTCAGCTTCCTTTGCCATGCGCCGCTGTCCAGCCGTATCGGATTCTCCTTCACGCAGGGGCCGCACCTGCGGCCCATGTCTTTCAGTTCAGGAATCATAATCATCAGTTCTCTGTCATCGAACATCCTGTCTCGTCTTCTTCCATGCGGTCCAGCAGGCGATCCCGCCGCATACCGCCTTGAATCCGTGCTCGGCGAACATCCGTCTCAGCGACTGGCTGTAGAACTCCGAGGTCAGCAGGACCCCGTCCGGGCGAGTCACGCGGTGCGCCTCGTCCAGTATGTTCGTCTCGCTCCAGCACGCGACGTCGAAGACCTCCTTGATGACGACGGCGTCGAGCTTGCCGTCCGGGAACGGCAGCCCTTCAGCATCCTTGTCCATCTGGATCAGGCCTGTGGCACCGAAGAACCTGCCCAGCGTTATGGCGCCCTCATCGACGTCTATCCCGATCGAATCCGAGCCGAATTCGTCCCTCAGTAGCTTCGTCAGCCAGCCCACCCCGCAGCCGAAATCGAGCACATGCCCCTTCATCCTCTCCCTGACCAGCGGAGAGCGTTCGGCGAGCTTGGCGAGCAGGTCCCTGTTCATCCCGTACTGGGCCGGATCGTTCTCCCGCTTCATCAGCGCGGCGACCCCGGACATTGCGAAATGCCTGAACTGCGGATTGACCTTCCTGCACGCGGCCGCGATATGCGGTATGTCGAGGCATTCCGTGGCGCAGTCGAGCCAATGCTGCCTCTTCTCGTCCTCGCCGGGATTCACGTTCTTCAGATAGCCGCACACCGCGTCGAGCAGCGTCGCGCGGACCGTTTCGATGTTGATGTCCATGATGGTCTCTATCTTGGGCCTCTGCGTCCCGAAACCCTGCTGGCTGCCGCTGCATTGTCCGCCTCTTTCGATGCGTTTTGCTTCGGCCATCTGTATCTCGCTCATTTCTAATATATAAATATTTCTCAACAAGCAAGGTCGGTGGACCGGGAAGGGTTAAAACGGTTCGTTCGGAATCAGGGGCATGGCAGGACCAGTCCCATTCAAGGTGAGGCGGATCATCCAGGCGGCCCCGGGCATCAAGACGCTGCAGCTCGTGCCGGTGGTTCCCGGCTCGTTCAGCTTCGACTTCAAGCCGGGGCAGTTCGTCAACCTCATGATACAGGGGCCGGGCGAGCCGCTGATGGCCAGGCCGTACTCGATCTCATCCTCGCCGACCAACAAGGAATACCTCGAGCTCACGATCAAGATACTCGAGGGCGGGCGGTTCACGTCCAAGGTGGACCAGCTGAAGGAAGGCGACGAGGTGAAGGTGGGCGGGCCGTTCGGGCGCTTCTTCTTCCTCGACGAGGCGAAGATGAAGTCGCTCGTACTCATCGGCGGGGGCTGCGGCACCACGCCGTTCATCTCCATGGTGCGCTACATCAACGACAGGAAGCTCCCGATCAAGACGACATACGTCTACAGCTGCAGGACCCCCGCGCACATACTGTTCCGCGAGGAGCTCGTGCAGATTGCCAACAGGAACAAGGACATCCGCCTCGTGTTCACCACCACCAGGGAATGGCCGTCCGACTGGAAATTCGAGACCGGCCGCATCTCCCCGGAGATGCTGCGCAAGCACATCGACATCGGCGCCCCGGGCCAGTACTACATGATCTGCGGCCCGACTGAGATGGCGAAGGGGATGGCGCAGATGCTGAAGGGCATGGGCATCGCGGACGAGTTCATCATATCGGAGAGCTGGGGCGGCGGGGCTTAACCTGTCCGTTTCCTGGTCCTCTTTCCTTGTTTCTTCTCTTGCTCAGCCGGAGACGGGATCCGTTTCACCATGTACGGCCCTTCGAGCGCATAGCCGAGGTTCCTGTAGTACTCTCGGACGCCTATGCCGCTGATGACGTCGATCCTCCCGCATCCGTGCCCGGCCGCTATCCTCTCCGCCTCCTCCATCAGCCTCGCGCCGAGCCCCCTGTGCTGCGGGCTGCCGCTCTCCTTCTCCCCTATCCTGACCTCGGGGCCGAAGACATGCAGCTCCCTCAGCATCGCCGTCCTGCCGTCGGCGTTGATGCGCAGCCTGCACAGCCCGAAAATGAAATCGTTCGGGTTCACGAACGACATGAAGTATTCCTTCCCTCCGGACGCGCCGTAGCCGATCGTCTCCATCCTCAGCTCCCCGCCCGTGTCCTTCTTCTGCCTCTCAGCGAAGCCGACCTCGCGGCATCGTATGCACCGGCATTTGATGCCGCGCGCCTTCATCTCCGCCTGCGCGACCTTGCGCAGGTCTGAGCGCGTGCTTCCCGCAACGAGGTATTCGGGCGGGATGATCCTCATGATGTGCATGATCCTGCACCACTTCGGGACGAGCGACTTCAGCGTCACCGTGAGGTCCACGAGCTCCTTCTCGGTGTACGGCGTGTACTTCCCTTCCGCGTGCCATCTCTCCAGCTCGCTCCCCCTGATGACGAGCGTCGGGTATATCTTGATCTGGTCCGGCATGAATTCCTCGGAGCTGAACAGTTCCTTGAATCTCTTCACGTCGCGCTTGGCGTCGCTGCCGGGAAGTCCCGGCATCAGGTGGTATCCGACCTTGAATCCCGCTTCCTTGAGCAGCTTGGTCGCCTTCTTCACTTCGGCGACCGTGTGCCCCCTCTTCACGAGCGCGTATATCTCGTCGTCAGGCAGCTGCACCCCGATCTCGCAGCGGGTCGCCCCGAACTCCAGCATCCTCTTGATCTCTTCAGGGCCGCAGAAATCCGGCCTCGTCTCCAGGCACATGGCGACGCAGCGGTGCTCCGCGGTCTCATTGATGCGCTTCGCCCCTTCAAGATCTTTCGCGCCTTTGCCTTCACCCGCTTCTCCATTCAGGGCGTCGTAGCATCTCTTGATGAACTGGTACTGGTAGTCAACAGGATAGGAGAGGAAAGTCCCGCCCATGATGATGAGCTCCATCTTGTCCGTCGGATGGCCCATCGCCTCGAACGCCGCGAGACGGGATTTCACCTGGGGGTAAGGGTCGTACTTCAGCCGCGCGGCCCGCATGATGGCGGGGCTCTTCGGGGTGTATGATTGCGGGACTTCCCACGAGGGGCAGTAGACGCACGTCCCATGCGGGCACTTCCTCGGCTCCACCACGATGGCGATTGGGCTGACGCCGCTGATGGTGCGCGTCGGCTTGTACACCCTGCCGCCCGCTGGCCGTGGAACCGGATTCACTCGCATGAAAGAGGGATGCAATTGAGATTTAATAAAGACATATAATTAATGACAGCCCAAACGCAGGCAACAGGGGATTTCATGATCGATGCGCATATGCATTTCGGCGATTTCGTCTACAAAGGCAGGAATTGGTCGAGCTACGAGGAATACGTCAAGGCAGCGGAGAGTGTAGGGGTCAAGCGATTCTGCGCCGTGCCGATCGGGAAGCACAGCGATTTCGCGAACAAGTCCACGCCAGATAACGAATCCATACTCAAGCTGGCGAAGAGAGACAAGCGCGTCATCCCTGTGTTCTGGCTCAATATCCTGGACTTCAGCAAGAAAGAACGCTCTTCGCTGGACCAGTTCTTCGCGGTCAAGCTGCATCCTGACCTGGGCGAGTTCGCGATAGACGATCCACGCGTGATTCGGATAGTGAACGACATTGATCTCCCTGTCTTCGTGCACACTAATGAGAGCAAGGACCATTCGTCCCTCCAGCGCATGACCAATCTGGCGAAGCGGTTCCCGAAAAAGAAGTTCATCGCCATCCATTCTGGAAGCGTGACGAGGACGTTCTTCAAGCTCCATGATTACGCGATCCCCGATAATCTCTATTTCGACGTATCGGGCGTGCAGTACGAGCTCATACTGAAGAAACTGCACTCCATGGTCGGGGCGGACCGGATGATCTTCGGCAGCGACTATCCGTTCGGAGATCCGAGGGTCGCGCTGGAGCGGATCCGGGTGATAGCAAGGAACAAGAGAGAATTCGATCGGATGACCGAGCGAAACATTGCGGAGCTGTTAGGATTATGAAACAAGAACGGCAGCGCAGGCCGAACCAGCGCCAGGTATGGGACGCCATCGCCAGCGGATGGTCAGACTGGAGGGCGAAGCCGAGGCATGAAGTGGACAAGTTCGCGCAGGACTGGCTTCCGCCGTCGAAGGTGCTCGACATCGGCTGCGGCAACGGTAGGAATCTTGCACAATTCTCTGCGCGAGGGTTTGACTGCTACGGCGTTGACTTCAGCGGGAAGATGATCGCGGTCGCGGAGAAGAGCTTCGCGAAGGGCAAGCTCCGCGCGAAGTTCAAGGTCGCCGATGCGCGGAAGCTGCCGTACAGGAGCAATTCGTTCGAGCACTGCCTGTTCGTCGCCATACTCCATCATCTCAAGGTAGACAAGGACAGGATGGCCGCGCTGCAGGAGATGCACCGCGTCCTCAGGCCTGGCGGCACGGCGATCGTATCTGTGTGGAACAAGTACAGCTTCGGCCATCCCCATCTCACGCTAAAGCCGAAAGAGACGTACGTCGCCTGGAACCGCAAGGGCAAGCGGCATATGAGATATTATTACTTATTCAGCAAATGGGAGCTGAAGCGCCTGATCGAGAGGTCAGGCCTCAAGATACTCAAGTCCGGCGGACTGCTCGATGACAACATCGTCTTCCTCGTAGGCAAGCCGCGGATTTTGCGGTCCTAGGATGGCCGAATACAAGATCATGCGACCTCCGCATCCCCGATCGCCCGCCGACCGATAAACGTTTTAAATGGATGACGGCCAATCCACAATCGATGAAGGCCGCTATCTACGCACGCGTCTCCACCGACGACAAGGGCCAGGACACCGAGAACCAGCTCATGCAGCTCAGGCAGTACTGCGCGGCCAAGGGGTACGAGGTCTACAGGGAGTTCACCGAGAACATCACCGGCACCGGCAAGAAGAGGAGGCCGGAGTTCGAGGACATGATGGAGGACGCGCGGCGCAGGAAGTTCGACATCCTCCTCGTCTGGTCCTATGACCGTTTCAGCAGGGCCGGATTGAAGGACATCCACTACATCTCAGACCTCAACCAGTGGGGGGTCAAGTTCGTTTCGTTCCAGGAGTCCTTCCTTGACACGTCCACCGAGATGGGCGAGCTGCTCACACCGATATTCGCATGGATCGCCAAGCAGGAGGCGAAGAAGATCAGCGAGAGGACGAAGGCAGGACTGGCGCGGGCGCAGGCCCAGGGCAAGAAGCTCGGCAGGCCGAAAGTCGAAGTGGAGACCGCACGGATGATACAGCTCAAGCAGGAAGGCAGGACGCTGAGCGAGATCGCGAAGGAGCTCGGCTCCTCCAAGGAGACCGTGAGGCGGCGCCTCCTGTCGCTGGGGCAGAACATCGACAACGGGACAAAGCCAGGTCAACCGTGAATCGGGATCAACCGTGAATCATATCAGGATGATATTCATATGATAGAGATGGCCGAGGTGAGGCTCCCGCAGGAGGCGGAGAGGAAGAGCGAGGTCAAGCCCGAGCACATGCAGTCATTGAGCCAGTATTCCGATCCGTTCTGGTCGATGCCGTGGAGATCGGCGCTGCATGCGGCCGGTTCCTCGGAGAAGGGGCTCAAGCAGTCCGAGGCGACGGCCAGGCTGCTGAAGCACGGGAAGAACGAGATAAAGGAGGACGGGGAGAACAGGATACTGAGGATACTCCTCTCCCAGGTGATGAACCTGATCGTGTACGTCCTCCTGGGCGCGGCCCTCATCTCCATACTCATCGGCGACAGCCAGACCGCCATCATCATCGTGGCCATCGTGGTGATCACATCCATAATCGGCTTCGTGCAGGAATACCGGTCGGAGAAGGCGGTCGACAAGCTGAAGAAATACCTCACGTTCACTTCGAGAGTGCTCCGCAGCGGCATGATCGCCGAGATCGACTCCAGGGAGATCGTCCCCGGTGACCTCGTCATCCTCTCGGTGGGAGACAGGGTCCCCGCCGACCTCAGGCTGATCGAGACCGAGGACATGTCGATAGACGAGTCAGTCCTGACGGGCGAGCAGTATCCGGTTGAGAAGACCGCCAGCACGGTCATGAAGCAGCATCCGATCCCCCAGGAGATGAGGAACATCGCGTTCGCCGGCTCCATGGTGAAGGAGGGCAAAGGGATCGGGGTGGCGATCGCGACGGGGGCGGCCACCTACTTCGGGAAGACGGCCCTCATGCTGGAGAGCGTGAAGGACCAGAGCGACTTCCAGAAGGAGCTCCAGAAATTCGGCGGCATGCTCCTGAAAGCCATACTCGTCAGCATATTCTTCGTGTTCGTGGTCAACGTCTATGTCGGCCACGGGCCCCTGACATCGCTGCTCTTCGCGGTCACGCTGGCGGTCGGGCTGGTTCCCGAGCCGCTGCCGTTCATCACCACGCTCCTCCTGTCGCGGGGCGCGTCCAAGCTGGCGGACAAGGGAGTGATCGTCAAGAGGCTGTCGGCCACGGAGGACCTCGGGAATGTCGATATCCTGTGCTGCGACAAGACGGGCACATTGACCGAGAACCGGGTCAGCCTCGCCGATCACTTCGATCTGGACGGGAAGCGGGACGAGACTCCCCTTCTCCTCGGCCTCCAGTGCAGCTCCGCGGTCTCCATCGGCCATCATCTCAGCGGCAACGCGATAGACGTGTCGCTGGCCGAGTACGCGCGGCACCATCCGCACCTGCTGGCGCATTCCGCGAAGTACGACAGGGTGTTCGAGCTCCCGTTCGACTACGAGCGCAGGAGGATGAGCGTCGTCATCAGGACCAAGGGGGCGGACAAAAGGCATATCATGGTCTGCAAGGGCGCGCCTGAGGCCGTCCTGGCGGTGTCGTCGCATGCGGTGATAGGCGGAAAAGTCACCGACATCAGGATGTGCCGCAAGAAGGTCATGGAGAAGTACGTCGAGCTCAGCGAGAAGGGATACCGCGCCATAGCGGTCGCGATCCGCGAGGTGAGGAGGCAGGACGGCTACACCAAGCAGTCCGAGAAGGAGATGACCCTCCTCGGGTTCATCACGTTCATCGACCCGCCGCGCAGGAGCTCGAAGGACACCCTCGACCTGGCGAAGAAGTACGGCATACGCATCAAGATACTCACCGGCGACGGCTCCACCGTCACGAGGGCGATCGCGAACAGGGTCGGATTCGACATCGCTCCGGAGCAGGTGATTGTTGGCAGCGAGCTCGACGACGTCATAGAGAAAGGCGACATGGAGAGGATCGAGAACGCGGCCATATTCGCCCGCGTGACCCCGGACCAGAAGTTCAGGGTGATCAAGCTGCTGCGATCGAGGGGGCACGTGGTCGCATTCCTCGGCGACGGGGTCAACGACGCGCCGCCGCTGGCGGAGGCGGACGTGGGCATATCCGTCCAGAGCGGCGCGGACATAGCGAAGGAGGCCGCAGATGTCGTGCTCACGCGCAAGAACCTCCATTCCATCATAGACGGCATACTCATCGGCCGCGGGATATTCGCGAACATCGTGAAATACATCAGGTGCACGTTCGCGGGGAACTTCGGCAACCTCTACACCGTCGCGCTGTCGTCCATGTTCCTGCGCTTCATACCGATGCTGCCGGCGCAGATACTCCTCATCAATTTCCTCACCGACACCCCCCTGCTCACGATATCGACCGACAACGTGGACGAGGAGGAGCTCAGGAAGCCGAGGAAATGGAACATCGGCCAGATCACGCGCAACGGCGCGATATTCGGCGTCATCAGCACCATATTCGACCTGATCATCGTCGCGTTCCTGATCAATGCCAGCGAGAGCCTGTTCCAGTCGGTGCTGTTCCTCGAGGTCGTGTTCTCGGAGATATTCGTCATCGTCTCCCTCCGTACGATGAAGCCGTTCGTCCTGGCCAAGCCGCCCAGCGTCTGGGTGCTGCTCGCCATCGCCGCGGTCGCGGTCATCGGGACCGTCGCGGTGTTCCCGCCCCTCGCCGGCCTGTTCGGGTTCGAGACCCCGGTCATGGACCTGATCGTGTTCGCCGCACTGGTGGCGGTCGGCTACGCCCTTGTCACGGAGATGGCGAAATACATCATGTACCGCCACCTGTGGCAGAACCAGAAAGAGGAGGATGCCAAGGCGGTTGCGGAATCCGAGTGATCCGCGCCCCGTCGTCGTTGATTGGGCCGGCTCTCTTCCGGCGGTCCTTCAGTAAAGTATATAAATAAGTTAAGACTCAGATACTCATGTCAGACCCCAAACAGAAGCCTATCGATCCTAATCTGATCCATGCAGCCGGCGGCGCGCCGGCGGAGGCACCGAAGCCGAAGGAGCCGACCCACGAGGAGATCCTCACGAGGCTCACCGCGGGGGCGAGCGCCAGGAAGATCCTCTCCGAGCGGATCGTCGAGCAAGCGTCGGAGCAGATCGCCGCGTTGGAGAAGAGGAAGAATGATATCGCCAGCGCAGCGGAGATCGAGAGGGACAAGGCGCTGGGTGAAACCGAGCAGACGAAGAAGGAGAAAGAGGAGTTCCTGCATGACAGGAGGCAGGAGGACCTGGACAGGCTGCACACCAAGGTCAAGGAAGGGAAGAATGACCTTCAGGCGCAGTTCGGGACCCTGGCAGCGAATTCATCTGGCCTGTCCGCGACGGAGCTGGCTGAGAAGACGAAGGAAATCGATGATGTGGGCGTCAAGGCTGACGCGGACATAGAAGAGGAGCATGCGGCGAACATGAAGGCGGCCGCGGAAGAGGCTGCCGCGGAGACCCTCGAAGCGGAGAGGAATTACGAAGCGAACAAGTCGATCATCAAGGCCATCGATGCGGAGATCGAGGCCGTCAAGAAGGAGAAGGAAGTGAGGCTCAAGGAGCTGTGGTCCACCAAGCTCGACGAGAAGGTCGCCGAGGCGGACGGGGTCTGCTTAGGCCAGATCGGGCCGCCCGAAAGCTCTTACGCGAAAGTCGAGAAAACCGCCATCTCTCCGGGAGTGAGGAATGCGGCGATCGCGACCGTTGTCGGCGTAGGGCTGTATTTCGGATTGAACCAGATGAGTCCGGCCCCGAAGTTCTTCCAGCCTCCGCCGAAACTGTTCATCAGCACCGATACGGTGTCGAACATACGGGTGATGCCTCTCGCGAGCACAGGTCTTGCTGGAGTGGGGAAGCCGGTCGCGCAGGCGCCCAAGACTGCCGCGGCGGCGAAGCCATCCGTTGCAGCCGCCAAGCCAGTCAAGAAAGCGGCTCCGGCCGCCAAGGCGAAGGGCGGCGCGAGGGCGATGATCACGGACAGGACGCTCATTAATTGCGCCAGCTCCATACATGCGGCCAGGGCGGAGCTCAAGAGGTTCAACGACAACGGGACCATCTTCCAGAAGTCGCCGAAGGAGAGCGTGAGGCTGTTCTGCGATGAGGCTTCGACGAGGATCCAGTCCATGTCGCGCGAGCAGAGGGCCGCGGCCACCGAATTGATGTTCGCCGTCGCCAACGCCAAGAAGGCGGGCGCGCTGGGCCAGGACGACTGGGAAGCCACCGCGCTGAACAAGATCAGGAAGGGCGGGATGAAGGCCGGGGACATGAAGGCGCTTTCCAAGAAGCTCAGGGCCGCGATCAAGGAGAGGAAGTCGCATCTGGCGACGCCCAAGGCGGCCAAGCCGGCCGTCGCGAAGCCAGCGAAGAAGGCTGTCGTTGCGGCCGTGAAGCCTGTTGCGGCGAAGGCGGAGAAGGGCGTGCAGACCGAGCCGTTGATGAAGAATGCCACTTCTCAGGCGATAGAGGGACAACTGGAGGATAGCGTATCTAAGGCGATGAAGGCAGGCTATCTCGGGCAGTAAGCTTTTGTTTGTAATGTCACGCAACCGATCTCATTCTTTTTTTCGTTTTTTTGTCTTTTTTCTTGATTTCACCTCGATTCCCAGCGCGGCACGGCCAGGGATCTGACCAAAAAGTATATAAATAAGTTAAGCGTAGTAATCGGCATGGGAGGAGGAACTGAAACAGGCGACGGCCACAAGTGGGCCGTCGGAGGAGAACCGCATTCTGGGCCGGGCAAGGAGACGCCCGCCCGAGTCGACACGACTCAGCAACTGCCCTCCCAGCAGATCCAGAAGCCCGTAGCGGCAGCCCTGCCGAAGCCGATCCAGGAACCGGCGAGGAAGGAACGCACCCTCGGGGAGCTCCAGGCGGACAGGGCCGAGCGGAGGGGCGCGATCGAGAGGACCACAAAGGAAGCGTCGGAGAGCCTCGACACGCTGCAGGCGCAGGCCGACCTCTTCAAGAAGACGCGCGACGACACCGTCAAGACCCTCGAGATCAGGCGTGCCGGCGAGATTTCCAGGCTCGATTCCAAGAGGGACTCCGAGCTCGGCAACATCGACGCAGGCAAGACGGAGCATGTCTCCGAGGCGGCGGAGCAGAGGGGCGCCGAGAAGGAGAAGGCGGATAACACTCATTCGGAGCTGCTGAACAAGATATCGACCGAGCGCGCCAGCGCCGAGAAGGAGATAGAGGACTGGTACGCCGCGCGCGCATACGAGCTCGATCCGGAGAACAGCCCCGGTTCGCTGGTATCCAGAGCGGTGAAGGACCCGAGGCTTGCGTCCGCGCTGAAGACTGGGGCGGCGGAGCCGATGGGCAGCGAATTCATGGCGCTCGAGATGGGCGCGATCCAGAAGAAGAGGACGGAGCGCCTGGAGGAGATCGAGGGAGAGTTCGATACCACGAAGGAGACGCTCGATGAGAGCTGCGCGCACAAGCACGCCGCTGCCGACGAGAAGTACGAAGCGGTGGTCAAGGGGGCGGAGGAGACGGCGATAAGGGAGAAGAAGGCCATCGCCGAGAGACATGCCGCCGAGATCGCGAAGCTGACGGCGGACACGGAGAAGGGGATCGAGTCCGCCCGCAGCAAGACGAACGAGGGGCTCATCGCCATCGCCAAGAAGATGGAAGAGGTGAAGGCGGCGTTCGCAGCGAATATCGCGGTATTGAAGGACGTCAACAAGCTGATCCCGGCGAACCTGAAGAAGCCGGAACCAGAGCTGAAAGGCGCTCCATCCGGGGTGCAGGAGGACGCCGTGCCACTCCATATCGCAGGCAAGCCCGAGTCGTATGAAAGCGCATCGCGGCCTGCGGATGAGGAGGCCGAGTCGGAGCTCACAGAGCTCGCCCGGAAGCTAAAGGAAGCGCCGGCGGCGAAGAAGCCGATGCCGAGATGGCTCAGGATGATCAACGCGGCGGCATGGTCCGGCATCGTCGGCGCCACAATGTATTTCTATCCAGACATCGCCGGCTGGGAACCGTCCGGAAAGACGGTGGAGACCGCGACAGCTGTCAGCGACTACATCGAACGCGGCGGGGAGCAGGTGCAATCCGGCAAGAGCGTGAAGGGACTGATCGAGAAGCGCGTCGCGGAGAAGCGGGCGAAAGCGGAGCTCGCGGCCGCCGCTCAGAAGAAGCACGAGGCCACCCAGCAGGAACGGAAGCAGCTCGCCGAACGCATCGCGGCCCTGAAGGCCGCGCGCGAGGTACGCAACGCGGACGCCGCGCTGTCGAAGGCGCTCAACCAGTTCGGACGCCGCATCGGGACGATGAAGAACGAGAAGGGGGGTTTCCTCTACCTCGGCAAGGGATCGGTCTCGTACGCGAGGGAGATCGCAGTCATGGCTGAGACCAAGGGCAAGGCGCTCAGCGTCAAGCAGAAGAACCGCATCGCAGGCCTGCTGTCCAGGAACGACATGAGCAGGAAGCAGCTGAAGGCGCTCCATGCCCACGTCGGCGCGCTCATAGCCGTGCAGTCGGAGATCAACAAGGCATCCGTGGCCGCCACGAAGGCGGGATCCCAGAAGAGGGCGGTCCATGAAGCGGCCGCGAAGATCAAGGCCGTGGCGCAGCCGAGCCAAGGCAAGGCGGTCGTGCAATCCGGACCATCCGTTCCGGCCAGCGAGGCCTCCGCCGGGCCAGCGAAAACCGCCAAGCGCAGCGTCGATGCCGCAGTGGAGAAGATAGACTCCATCGTAACGGCAGGATCGACTGCAGCCAAGAAGGCGGAAGAGAAGGGGCCGAAGAAGGAGACGATAATGGCTCCTGCGCCGTCCGAAGTGAAGGCAAGCGGCGGCGCGGCGCCCGCGAACGTCCTGCCGTCACCATACGCGGCATCCGCCGGGGCGAAACCGCCATGGATGGACTGGGCAGCCGGCATCGACAATCCGAATGATTACGTGACGAACACGCAGGCGTCCAAGAATTACGTCGAGCTGCCTGGTGCGCGGACGACAACCGCGGCGCCGGCAGCGGGAACGATGTCAACCACCCTCGCCAGCGCGAAGAAGGAGGACGTCACCAAGGCGCCGGAGAGGCTCGTGGAGGCGGCCATGCCGGCCAAGGAGAGCAAGCCCGCGAAGGATACGGACGGTCCCGCAGAGGATGCCAATGAAGGGCTAATGGTTCTTGGAGACAACATATACGCTTACCCGGGCCAGCGCCTGAGTCCGAAACCCCACCAGACCGTCTACGGCTTTACGACCAGAGAAGGGGCCCGATACGCCTACCTCAAGGCGAAGAACGCCGCAGCGGTGCCGGGCAGGAACGCATCCGATGTGCCTGACGATATCCGCCGGGCTGCCGAGGCTCTCGGCATGATCAAGGATGCGGGCCAGAAGAGCGCGGAATGAACCCTCTGTTTTCAGAACCTTTTTATTCACTGGGCCCCAGCCCCAGGCATGCGAAAGACACTAGTCCCGGTATTCCTGTTCTGCCTGTTCGCCTGCGGCGTAGCGCTCGCGGGCCAAACCGCCTATCTTGAGAACGGCAAGGAGAACTCCTCTTCCGGCCAGGTGATGGGCATAGCGAATCCCGCTTCCGTCTATTGCGCCAAGCGGGGCGGCGTATCCAAGATAATGACCTCGGACGATGGCAGCCAGTTGGGCATGTGCGTCTTCCCTGATGGCACGCAGTGCGAGGAATGGTCGTATTACAGGGGAGAGTGCACGCCAGGCCTTCCCTTCGAGAATTCGCCGAATATGTCAATCTCTCCGGTTGAGCCGAACATCGTCGCAGTGCCGGAAAAGAATCTCACGATAACACCTACGCTTTACACCACCCAGGTCGAGCCCCAGGTCACCAGCGCGGCGGTAATGAGGTGCGCTGTGGACGACAGCCTCAATACCGAGCTGAACCAGCTCATGGCCATGCTGAAGGACGCGGAGCAGAAGGACGACACCGAATCAATCAAGCAGATCAAGCTCAAGATAACGGCCGTCAGCGAGGAATCCAACAAGAAACTGGCAGAGAGCCAGTCACAGCATGTAACGGTCACAGCGGGCGGAGAGACCGAGCAAAAGCCGACCACTATCGCTGAATCCACCACGGCGGTCGCCGC
>CABMEP010000012.1 GCA_902385155.1 uncultured archaeon
GCGAGGAGTTCGACATCGACAAGGTGACTGAGGAGGACGTCGTCACCCAACTGATCGACGAGTTCCGAAAGGTTTCTCCAAAGGCCGCTGCCGCGCTCGTAGACGAGCGCGACGCCTACATCTCAAAGAATCTCTACCAGCTTTCGCGGGAAGGTAGGGTTCTTGCGGTTGTTGGAGCAGGACACCGGGGAGGAATCGAAAGATATCTAGCAAATCCAGCAACCATCCCCGACATCGAGCCATTGAAGCTGAAAAGGAAGAGCAGGATCAACTTTGCGACGGTCTTTGGTGCGATTGTCACCCTGATGATCCTTGGGACGATATTCATGGTCTTTCGCTCAGGCTACAACAGCCAGAACATGCTCCTTGCCTTTGGCATCTGGTTTATCGTGACTGGAGGCCTTGCTGCCCTCGGCGTTGTGATCGCTCGCGGCCATCCGCTCTCTGCTCTCACAGCCCTCCTGGTAGCCTGGATGACGACTCTAAATCCGCTTGTTGCAGCAGGCTGGTTTGCCGGGATGGTTGAGGCATGGATCAGAAAGCCGACTGTGTCGGACCTAAAGAACCTGCCCCAATGCGACAGCCTAGCCGAGATGATGCAAAACAACTTCTTCCGAGTGATCATGGTTGCTGCTCTGTCGAACCTCGGTGCGACAGCCGGGACGTTCCTTGGGATCTATCTGATCTGGCAGAAGCTTGGGCTCGTCAACCCGGCTGAGATGCTTGGGCACGCGCTGGGATGGTGAACGGTGGACGAAGTAAATTGATGCCACTTTCGAGGGGTGGGTCCGGAATGGGAAATACAACTTGTACCAATTGAACACTCTGGCTTCAAAAAAGTCCGCCTAGCTGGGGCTGTCGAAAAATTATTAAAAAGATGATATCGAACAGCACCGAATGGCGAAAAATACTCAGAAAAATCGGAAAATTATCATGAACTATCACTGAATAGATCGAAAATGTTGGCGTGATTCTCTCAAACCGTATTTACGATTAGGTTATTCGAAACTCTCATTTGCCAAAACTTTGTTCTTGGATGTAATGAATAATATCTCTCCACGTTATCCCCCATCTATTATATACGACAAAGGTCGGCTGTCACCAACAAAGAATAGGCTGTTCAAGGAATATGTCGTCAATAAAGACCGGTATTTTGAGAATATCGACCTAAAATCATATAATGGTCATATTCCTACTCCACAGGAGCAAAGTTCTTATGCAGAACCAGGCATATGGGCAGCAGATCTGGTTGCGGGCTCTTTTGAGTGCAAATATGTGCACAATGAGCCATATTATGCAGATTTACTTAAGGCAAAATATATAGCAAGCGGAGAAAGATTATACTGGCCAGAAAAGTAAATTGGACAGACCCTTGGTATTCCCAATCGGGCACGATCCCCTCTCGCCTTTCACAAGTAGGCACGGTTTCCCAAGGTCTTACCTATCCGCTTATATGATGCAGTTATACAACCCTATAAATCTTCCGGTTCCGAACAATTTAGTATTGTATAATTATAATATATTTACAGGGATTCGTCCTGATAGCGATGTAAAATCATCACGAGAGCATCTGTAGGCACTGCTAGCGCTCGATAGCAGCGCGCCGATTCACAACTTGAAGGCGCTGATCTGAAACGCCGCCACCGGTCGCCGCCGGGGCCGGCGTCCGGACCGCGCCCAGCCGCCGGCGGGAGGTGCGGATGGCGGGCGGGCTAGCAAGAAGGCCAATCGGATACAAAATCGCAGATACTCCAGGACGCTGCCGAGCCATCAAATAGCCATCAAATGAATGACGTGGCCGCAGAATGCTGAAAACAATCGTATAGAAGCATGCTCATAGCTCTATGGACCCGCTTCTATCAAATGGCGATCAAATGAGATTTTATTCATAGCTCTTCCTCCCGACTACTCGCCCACCAGGGAACGTACTTCATATACTTCCTAGAGGCGCTCGGATCATATGGGGCAGCGTCTCGATTTTGCTGTAGAATTTAGGCCCCACCAAACGTCCTCTCTCGATCCATTCGCTGCTATTGCCTCATCCAAGCCGTCCCTCCATCCCCAATGCCTCGGCCGTCCTCCTTCGGGCCTTCTGGAGGGCCTCCTCCAAAGCCGCAAAGCTATGGACACACTACGAGGTAGTGCCACCTCTGGAATGCATTTGCAAGTTTCAATGGAGCCACAACCGCGAGGCTATGGACACAAAGCGTTGAAATCAACGCTGATGAGATCGCAATGACGTTTCAATGAGGCCACAGCCGCAAGGCTATGGACACGCATATCGATTTTTTCGCGCGAATCGGGCGCAAAAGTTTCAATGAGGCCACAGCCGCGAGGCTATGGACACCGTGTCACTTTTTCGGCTTCGCTGCATACCGAAAAAAACACGATTTTCGAGCAACATGCTAGCTTGCCCGAAATGTTTTGGAAGTGCCAACGTCTTCCGGGAGTTTTCGCAATGCGGAAGCTCTTCGAGAGGTTCCTGGCCCTCCCGGAACCATCAGATTGGTACAAGCCGGGAATTATATTAATCTCTCTTCGGGCTTCAATTGAAGCTAGTGGAAATCTTCCCCAACTGCGGATGCAGCACCGTTGACACATTGAGGCGGTGAAATACAATTCCGTTTGCTCGTTCCAATGTTGCTCGGAAATCTAAAATAATGATATATAACTCTTTCGGCTGAGAAGCAGGAACGCCACTGGGACTTCAATCCCCATGAACTCGATTCGGTCCATTGCATGGCCATCTGCTGGCCC
>CABMEP010000013.1 GCA_902385155.1 uncultured archaeon
CATGGCGCAATCGCAAGCGGCCGGACACGCCGTACGACCCCATCAGCAGCTAACGGGAGGGAAAAAGCCGTCTAAGCGGGGGAAGATCCTCGGCCTGTTCCTTCTCTGGAGGCTGATGAGGAAGGACCTATACGGATACCTCATCATTGATGAGCTCAACAACACCGGGATGTTCGCCGCGAAGCAGTCGACCATCTATTCCGTACTGTCTAACATGGAGAAAGCCGGGCTCGTCAAGTCCAAGCAGAGATTCGTGGACAACCGGCCCAGGCGGATATATACGATAACGCCGCAGGGAAAGAGGTTCTACGAGGACATCAGGAAGAACCGGATCAAGGACAAGCTGAAAGAGTTTATAAAAGACCTCGCGCGATGAGGGCTTCAAGAGTTTCCCGGCAATCGATAGGTGGAAGTTATGGGCATCGTATCTGAGTTCAAGGAGTTCCTCGCGGAATACAAGGTGATGGGGCTCGCCGTGGCGTTCATCATCGGCGGCGCAATCACCGCGCTGGTGCAGTCGCTTGTCAACAACGTCATCATGCCGATCGTGGGCGCGGTGCTCCCGAACGGCGCATGGCAGACCGCGACATTAGCGATCGGCCCCGTGCTGATAGGATGGGGCGCGTTCCTCAGCGCATTGCTGAACTTCGTGATCATCGCCTTCGTGGTGTTCCTGATCGCGAAGTTCGTCCTGAACGAGGAGAAGGTCACGAAGAAATGACCTGTCTTTCCCTATTTTCTCTTTTTCATCCAATTCTTTTTCTCTGTTGTTTTTCCGATACTTAGTCCTGATTGCACCGACGTAGGACGGATTTCGATACCTTTAAATACACGTCGATTCAATAGAGAATCAGTACAAGTCAGTACAGTAGGCGACCATAGTTGAGCGGACAAGCAACCAGGACAGCAACTACGCGTGGCGACGAGTCAAGCGCGAGTGGGTGCAAATTATCTCATGCAGCAACGCATGAGCCTATCCGGATTTTCAACAGGAAAGAAGACCCCCGGCCGCTGAGGCGGAAGCCGAACACACTTCTCGAGACGATATTCCCCACCGTGAGGTTCAGGCACGACCTCGCGAAGAAGGAGGAGGCGATCAACGCAAAAATCGCCCAGCTCGAGAAGGAGAACCGGGAGTACGCCGCCGAGATGGAATCAAGGCTCTCATCCGCGAAGGCGGCCGAGCTCAGGCTGAAGGACGAGATCGCCAAGCTGAAGGAAGAGCGGAAGGGATCGCTCAGCGGGTTCGCGCAATTCGATTTCAAGGCGAAGATGATCATAAGAGAGGCCGAGAAGGAAGAGGAGGCGAGGAAGGAGTTCGCGAAGATGATCGCGAGAGTGGTGCACGACTTCAAGACACCGCTGATGATGGTGAAGACCAGCATGGCCATACTCGAGGAAGAGCCCCTGAACGACACGGGGAAGAGCATGACACGGATGGCGCTCCGCGGAGCGGACTCGCTGCAGGCCCTCGTGGACGACGTGCTCATCTGCAACAAGCTCGAGCACGGCGCCATAGAGCTCGACAGGAAGCGCTACGACCTCGCAGACCAGTTACGGTACTTAGTGAACGGCAGCAGGAAGGATGCCGAGAGCAAGGACAAGGAGATCTCCCTGAACACCGAGATCGGCGTGTTCGTGGACGCGGATCCGCTCAGGCTGGAAAGGGCGTTCGGCAACCTGATCTCCAACGCGGTCAAGTACGGCAAGAAGACCGTAACGATCTCAGTGAGGAAGGAAGGATCCTCCGCGATCGTGACCGTGTCGGACGACGGCGCGGGAATGGAAGAGAAGATGAGAAGCAAGGTGTTCAAGGGGCAGGAGATGATGACCGTGGACCTCATCAACGGAAACGGCTTCGGCCTCACCAACGCCAAGCGCCTCGTGGACATGCATGGCGGCAACATCAAGCTCGTCGGCGGCAGCACGTTCGTGGTCACCCTCCCGATCTCGCAGTGAAATCGGGATAAAAGGCGTCAGCTATTTATACCTCAAACGGGCCAGCTATGCATGCCCAGCGAGAAATTCGGAAGGAAGGTGTTCCGAGAGAAGGATATCACGCTCAAGAACGCCGAGACCGGCGACAAGGTCACCAGGACCGTGCTGTTCTCCAACATGCTCTGGCAGGACCTCCAGCACATGCAGGAGATCCACAACAGGGTCTGGGCGGCCGACAAATATCCCGACCTGGGGCTCAGCGTGGAGCAGTTCGAGTCATACTACGACAACTTCAAGGATGCCAGCATCGCCGCAGTCATAGTCGACGGCGACGATCCCTCGAAGTTCATCCCTGTCGGAGGCATCAACGCGATGCGCACCAACATGGCGATGGACAAGAGCGGCCCTCAGCCGGAGCGATGGCGCATCGGCGCGAGAGACAGGGTGCCCCTAAGCTGGAACGCGTGCACCAACGGGGGATGGTTCGACATGGGGAAGATGCGCGGCGATTTCGGCCGCGTGTGGCCCGTAAAGAACGGAAGGACGCTCATCTGCCCTACGGTATACGTCAAATCCGCGGTGAGCATAGGCGGCGTCGCTTACGGCCTTGGCTCGCTGATGAAGGAGATCATCCTGTCCGTGGAGAACGTCGCGCAGGAGGCCTGCGAGAGCGAGAGGAGGAGCATCTACATCTCCGCTTACAGCGCGCCGAGGGACTTCTACAAGTGGACCCAGACGTACCGGGATCTCGGGCACCCAGAGCTTGACATCGATGAATACTATTTCTCATCGCAGCCCAGCGAACAGCTGATCGGCCAGGCGAAGCGCTGCGCGGACGAATGCACCGCAGGACGCGACCGGACGAGGATGCTGTACGCCGCCTACCAGCGGTCGGGAGGGATCCTCTCGCTGAACGAATTCGAAGACAGGGATGTCCCCTACTATTCGCTCATGAACATCGGCAGGGGGGCGTTCGCCGAGTACCTGAAGAAATTCGGCCCTACGGACGTCGAGGACTTCCTCCGGATGACCGGGCGCAGGATGCTCGACGGCGTGATAGGCAGGCACGTCTCATTCGGCGCTACAGTAGGAAAGAACGCGCCCGTGGCGAGGAACGATCCCAACGCGATGTGCACCAACACCATCATGCTGTACAGGAGCGTGGTGCCGAGGAAGGTAGTGAAACCCGAGGCGGTACTCCCGAGCACCAAGGTCGAGGACTCGACGCTCTGAGCGCACTGTTTTAATTCGCTTCCCTGAAACCGCAATATGGACGGGAAGACCGCTGCCATTACCGCCGTAGCATCCATACTCATCATAGCGGCGATAGCGTTGCTGCTGCCGGGATCGGACCAGCAGCGAACGCATACGAACGATTCCGGCCCAAGCGGCCCGGAGATCAGGGTCGCGGCATGGAACATCCAGAGGTTCGGCCCGGACAAGGCGGGCAATTCGACGCTGATGGGGGAGTACGCCGACCGGATCAGGCAGTACGACATCGTGTTCCTGCAGGAGATCACGGACGCCACAAACGAGTCGTTCCCGCTGCTCTGCTCCCTTCTCACGGATTATCGCTGCATCAACGGCTCCAAGGCGGGGAGGACATCATACAGGGAGCAATACGGTATGGTCTACAGGAAGAACCTCTCCCTCCTCGCGTACAGGGACCTGAATCCCGACATCCTCGACAGGTGGGAGCGTCCGCCGCTCGAGGCCACGTTCGGGCTCGGCGGATACAACATGACGTTCGTCCTCCTGCACGCCAAGCCGTCCGACGTGGGCAAGGAAATGAGGGATCTCGAGACCCTGCTCATGACCGCAGACGGGGATCTCGCCGTGATCGGGGACCTCAATGCGGACTGCGACTACTACAAACCGGCATCGGTGAACAGCACCGAGTTCGACAGCTGGTTCTGGGCGATACCCGATTCCGAGGACACCACAGTCAGCCGGAACACCCACTGCGCCTATGACAGGATCATACTGAACGACGGAGCGAAGCAGCGGTTCAAGGAGTACGGCGTGGACAGGAACGTCACCGGCGGCATGTCGGACCATTACCTGGTCTGGATGAGGATAGGATAGGCCTGCGGAATCCGTCTGCGACGAATCCGCGGCGCACTCGCTGGTGCGGATCACGCCTGCGGCTCAGGGCCGGTCGGATAAAAAACTGGAATAAAAAAGAAAAGATTGCGAGAAATCAGATCTTCTCAACGCCTTCGGCCTTGTCGCCCTTCGGGCCCGTCGCGGGCGTGAAAGAGACGCGGTCGCCTTCGTTGATCATTGTGCCTGGCTTGAGGCCGGTGACGTGGACAAAGTAGTCCTTGCCGTCATCGCCGTGGATGAAGCCGAAATTCTTCATTCTGTTGTAAAACTTCACTGTTCCTTCTACCATTTTTTCACCTATACAACTACCCAGTCAAACGCTATACAACCAGGTTGTTATGCATTGCTTATATGATATGATTTAATAATGTATGTCCGGCCCCCGCGGATCCTCCGAGGCGAGTACGAGGTCGATATCTCACTTCCCGACCTGGATGGGATTGTACTGTATTCCCTTCCACTGGCACCCGCCGCTCAGGCACCCGCACCCCATCCCATAGGGCTGCGGATCGTAGCAGTCTGCGTATTCGCACGTGGTGATGGCCGACGACTCGGACCTGGATTGGCAGACCTGGCTGGAGCACCCGCCCCTGACGCAATCTGAATCCGCCGAGCAGGCCCCGTTGGTGGACCGGCCGCAGAATCCCGCGGACGGCTGGCTCGTTCCCGGATTCATGGAGACGCATCCGCTGAACAACGCCCCGAACATGGCGAGCACCGCGATCAAAGCAAGTCTCCTCATCGGACCACCAGGGATATTTGCGGGAAACGTTTTAAAGAGGGGACTTGAATCGCCAGCAGGAGTGATGGCATGCCGTGGAAGACTTTATCCGACAGGGAACTGATGGAAGAGCTCGACATAGACGCACGGACGCTTGCGATGTTCAAGAAGGTGAGGGGCGCGGCGATTAAAGAAGCGAAGGGGATTGACCGCAAGGCAGCCGGGAGGAAGAGGTTCAAGGTCCTCGGGATATCCGGATCCGCACGGGACGCGGACGGCACCGCGCAGGAGAAATCCAATTCCGAGGAGCTCCTCGAGGCATGCCTCGGGCACTGCAAGAGGATGGGCGCGGACATCGAGATCGTCAGGCTGAGGGAGTACGACATCAGGCACTGCAAGGCCTGCTATTCCACCTCGAACACCCAGTGCCACTTCTACTGCACCTGCTATCCGAAAGGGAAGGACGGGGACGACATGACCAACATCCTCTACGACAAGGTGCTGGAGGCGGACGCGATCGTATTCGCCACGCCCGTGAACAACTTCAAGATCTCGACGCTGATGGCGGCGTTCATCGACAGGTGCATCAGCCTGGACGGGAGCCTCTCCCCGGCCGACCCGGAAGACACCAAGAACAGGGAGCTGAACATCAAGCACATGAAATTCATAGAGCTGACCGCGGACAACGACGTGCCCGGAAGCGGGATGCTGCGCAGGTTCCTCGGAAAGGTGGCGGGGATCATCACGACCGGTCACGAGGAGGGCGCGTCGATGGCGATCAGCCAGCTCTTCATGACTCTGAACCAATACGGCATGGTGTTCCCGCCGTTCGGAAGCATGTACGCGATGTCGTCCATCTGCGACTCCACGTACAGAGACAAGAGGAAGCTGATCACCCCGTGCCACTTGGACGAGACAGAACTGCTCGCACAGAACGTGATGACCGCGCTGAAGACGACCAG
>CABMEP010000014.1 GCA_902385155.1 uncultured archaeon
AGACGATCCGCATCGCCAACATCGCGGGTTGGTCCCGATTTGGGTCGAGCTTGTGTACTCGTTATAGAGCGACGGGCCGCAGCAAATGTCCATACTCAGATAGGCACCATCCGAGTTCCGATAGCAGGATGCGGCCGTTGAAACAAACGTTGGAATTTCCGATTGAGAGGGTGGGGAGGGCGTGTAATAACACTTTGGATCGCTCGGGGCACCGCTCGCGCAGCCGACATCGTTATACAAGCCGGTCTGGAAACAAAAGGTCACGTCCGCCGCATGATTCACATTGCATAACATATCTGAAGTGGTGGTATATCCGACTCCATCCGGGAATGTTGCTGTATTGTACCTGAAGCCGCAATAGGGTCCCGCAGAGCATTGCACCTTCGACGATAATGCTTCTGTCTTAGGCAAGCATGACGAAAAGGCTGGATTCTTGCAGATGGATGCAGTGGTCACGTCGTTCCTGATGGCCACGAACTGGCAGACGGGCAATTTCTGGTTCGGCGGATTCTGCTTGCGCACAGGATCCGGATAGCAGATCATTTCGCTCGCGTATGCTGGCTTGACTTCGCATGATGCAGTAGATTCGTATACGCAGCCGACAGACGGATCCAGCACTTTGTATGTGCAGTAGTCATTAGGATTCGTCTCGGATATCGTGCCTGAGCACGCGATTTTCCCTTCCATTCCAGCGGAAGGCGCGCAGTTGAACGCCCTAGCGCAGGACAATGAGGCGTCTATGTTGCCTGATGAAGGCACGAGCGTGGTCTCAGCAACAGCAGCCGCGTCCTCGGCGGTCGAGATGCGTATCCTCCTCATGGAGTCGCTGTCGAAGCATACTCTGCTGCTGGTATCGATAGCGACCGAAGAGACGTTGAATCCAGAGTTATCAAGCATGACATCGAACCGGCTCGGTCCTGATGTCACCTTCACGGTTGACAGGCCGAGGAACGAGGCTCCGGATCCGACGGTGAACAAGGCTGTGCCTTCATTCGAGGTGGACCAGCTGGCCGTGCCGACTCCCCCGAATGTGGAGACCGCCGCAGGGACGGTCAGTGAGCTCGAGGATGACCCGCCCGTCGTCGGCTTTAGCGTTATTGATACCAGATAGGATGAGGATTGGTCGTAGTTGTTGAATCTAACCGACGCCCCCGGAGCCACTTCAGCCACCACCGGATTGAGGTCTGAGAACCCGACCATCACGTTCTGGTCCAGGGAAAGGGACCTGTATTCGCCGGTAGCGCTGGAGAGCACGTCCGTGACTATGAATTCGGTGTCTTTCGATATGTTGGAGATCGTGAACGCTTCGTCGCCAGGGTTGCAGCCTACTGCGCCCTTCGCGCACAATGTGACGGTTATCGTGTCGATAGTGGACTTGGTGGATAGCTTACAGAAAGTCTGCAGCGCGTCCTGCATCGGCTCGCTCTGGAGGCTGTGTGTGAACGTGCATCCCCCGCCAGAGACGGCGCAGCCAGCAGCTCCAGCGTACTTGAAGTCGGCGTATCTGGGCGTGATCTCGCACCCAGTTATCACCGTGAACGGCTGGATGATGTCGCAGAACGGGCCGCCCGCAGCGCCGTTGTCTGGGGCGAACTGGCTTGTCGGGGTGCATGTCTCCCCGAGCACAGTGCATTGGATGTTTGATGCGGCCGGATACTTTGAACTGCATTTAGTGCATGGACAATTGTCGTTGGTTGAACATGCGTATGGCTGTGACGAAGTGGAATATGAGCAGATGTTGTATGATATCGAATTGGATCCGGATCCGAATATGCTCGGATCGCAGCTACGGGTGCCGGTCGTGGAAGTCAGTTGACAGCTCACGGGATAGTTCGTGATGGTGCTCCCCCCTTTGTTGGGGGCGCATGATGTCGCGGAATAGTTCGACTGGCTGGGGCAGGTGTAGGTGCTCGCGACGCAGCAGAAACTCCCGGGGGCGCAGCTCTGACTCCTGCATTGTATCATGGCGCCGGCGGGGAGACCAAAGCAGCAATCGTAACGGTAGACTGTCGCGGAGATCTGAGCGAAGTTCTTCAGTTCGAATGTCGAGGTGCAGTACTGGTTAGGCGCTATGGTGGTTCCGCTCGCTGGAACTGCGGGCGTCAGGTAGCAGTTGCTAGTGTCTTTGGTGGTCGGAGTGAGATACCTGGACGTGCAGCCCACGTCCGGATAGCGGTTTGTCGGCTGGCATATGATGTCGCCGGGGGCGCCCGGAGCCGCTGTGCAGAACACATTGCTTGCGGAAACCGCGAGTTTGTCCATGTTGCTCTTGTAGGAGAACCCGCAGCCGGATCCCACGGCCGAGCAGGTGACGACGTTGCCCACATCGGATGTCTTGGGCTGGCAGCCGCTGCTCTGGCACGCGGAGCCGCCTTCTCTAGCCTTGAATAGGCAGCTGTTATCGGACGAATTCGCGGTGCATATTATATCATTGATATATCCCGCCTTCGCGTTGCAGCTTGATTGGGCGTAGACGATCTCGCACGCCTTCGATGCGTCCGTCAACGTAGCGTCGCACATCTGGGTGATAGAATTGAAACTGCAGGACACGGAACCGGCATCTGCGGGGTCCTTGAGCTCGCAACCGACGGCTTTCGCGTTCTTTATGATTGTCAACGTATGCTGGACGTTATCTGTGTTGCGCCAGGTGATGTTGCTCCCTGCGGAGACGTTGATGCGCTTCGGACTGAATGACGAGGTGCTGATCACCACAGTGATGTTCTTGAAGGATGGAATGATCGCTGGCACAGAACCTTCGCTGGCGTACTGCCTCATCTTCAAGAGCAACTCTGGAGGCACCGGGCCGTTCACTTTCTGTGTCGGCAAGTCCATAGTGTTATTGAGGATCGGGCTCGTGGGCTCAGATGGCAAGGGGTCTAGGAAAGTGACGGACAGCGTCGTGTTTGAATAGTCTTCCATGAGCTGGACGTTTCCGATGTCCATCGGGGCCGTGACCTGCACCTGCGCGTTCGGCGCGATTGACTGCAGCTGCGCAGGCTGGATGTTGATCAATATAGTGGCGCTGGATTCAGCGGACTGCTGGAACGACAGCGGCATGGTGGTGTTGTAGCCGCACTTGCCGTGCTGGCAGGTCGATGTCTCGCAGTCGGAGGAGTTCGCGCATACCATGGGGCCGATGCCACCACACATGCTGCTCACAACATCGCACGTCCTGCATTGCGTGTCGCTCTGACAGACCAATCCGCCCAGCTGGCGAGAGAGGGACGTCACATCGACCAGCTTGCCGGATGCAGTGAAACGGACTGTCACGAAGCTGGCGGCAGGCACGGTGATAGTGCCTCTTTTCACAGAACCGTCGTATATGTCAACCTCATGCGGATCGGAATCCGCATTGACGAGGAGCACATCGGTGGTGGAGATTCCCATGATGCTCGACGGGAACGTCTGGTTGGTGTTCAATGTCGCGCTAGCCTGTGTAGTCAGGGACACGGCGCGGGTCAAAGAGTTAATGATATTGAGCTTCTGGGCATACGATGAGTTCGAATGGGTCATTATTACTGAGTTCGGTGAGATGCCGAATGGGGTGACTATGGCCCCATCGCCCGCGACAGTGGTCACCACAGACATAGTGGTGGTGTTATCGAGCTGCCTGGAATAGTACTTCCCATTGAGCAGGTTCTTAGCGCAGTCAGTCTGTTTCGACTCGAGGACAGTCACTACGCCGGACTCGCTGGTGAGCAGATGCCGCTTGGTGTCCGCGTTTGTCCAACAGGCGGAGTCGCCAGGCTGCGCCGCGATCGTCTGCGGATCGAACCCGTACGCCAGCACGTTGATGTTGTGCGTCTTGACGTCCCTGATGCTTGTCGCCTGCCGTGGTGTCACAGGAGGATCTAGGAAGAATGTAAGGTAGGATCCGATCGTGTTCATCTGCGGATAGCACACGTTATCGGAGAGG
>CABMEP010000015.1 GCA_902385155.1 uncultured archaeon
CCCGGCAGGAAGGGCGACGCGGGCGCGCTCAAGCCGCACCAGAAGATGCTCTACGACTACATCGCCGGGAACATGAAGGACGGCAAGTTCACGTTCGACAGGCTGTCCAAGGAGATGAGGGGGGGCAAGGACCTCTTCGACACCACGCCCCGGACCAGGCGGATGGAGTACATCCTGCTCAGCAGGAAGTTCGGCGAGGCGGTGGCGAAGTCCGTCGGAGGGATGAATCTGATGGACAACCGCGGCAACGACATCATGCTGGCGGCGTCTTTCATCATGGCATTCGTTTCCTTCCTCGCCGGCCCGATGTTCGGCTCCGGCATCCTCATGCTCGCGGGTTTCGCGGCGTTCTTCGAATCGTTCATGTTCGTCATAGCGGCCATGGCATTCAGGCAGATTCTCGGGCGCTGGAGCAGGGAAGGCCGCCTGCTGGAAGCGAGATGGAAGGCGTACAAGAGGTTCATGGAGGAGCTCACGCTCATGAAGGAGAAGAAGCCGATGGACGTCATCCTCTGGGAGAAGCTGCTCGTCTACTCCACCGCGCTCGGAGTGTCCCAGAAGGTGGTCTCCGCGATGAAGGTGCAGATGCCGGACTACGAGAAGAACGCGAGGATGTCGAGGCTGTACGGCTACAGCCTCGCGAGCACAATGATCACCAGCTCCATGTCCAGCATCCACACCGCCACCCACAGCGGAGGCCACTCCGGCGGGGGATTCGGCGGCGGTGGAGGTGGAGGGGGCGGCGGTGGCGGCGGCCGATAACACCATTATTTCTTAAGGTATTACGAACATTTATTAATATTAATAAACACTCTTATTATATGGTAAATCCATACGATCCACAGAACCCAGCTAAACCTGATTTCTTTGGAGGGAGATCAGATATCTTAAGAGTTGCAAAAGAACGAATGGACAAAGCATTAGTTCATAAACAATCCGGTGGAGTCTTAGTTTATGGATATCGTGGCGTAGGAAAAACCTCACTTATAAAGAAAGTAATCAGCTTAGCTAATGAAATTGACAACCAAACTCATAACGTCATTGTGATTGACCGACGCCTTTCGAAAACTACTTCAGACACAGAATTATATCAGATTATAACCGAAACAGCTGTAGAACAGATAAATCAAAGGAAAAATTTAGCTGAAAAAGTAAAGGATAAAGTTGCGTCAGCAGGATACTTACGTGTACTTGAGATAGAATTTAATTTTGATAAGAATTGGGAACAAAAAACACCATATTTTAAGTGGACTTCATTCATCCAGAATGTTAAAGGAATAGGGCTTATCCTTGTGGCTATAGATGACGCTGATTACTTATCCCCTGAAGCATTAGGTGAACTTAAAACAATAGTTGAAGGACGAAACCCTACGCCAATACTATTGGTTGTTTCAGGGGGGATAGAATTTGAAGAGCGGTTGGTCGAGGATTATTCTCCCATTGCACGTATATTTTCGGGTGCAAGTTTCAATCTGGGCGAATTCAAAATAGCAGAAACAGCTGAAGTTCTTCAAAAACCACTTGTTGATTTAAGAACGAAGTGGGAAAGGGAGGCCATAGATGAAGTCCAATTATTATCTAGAGGATATCCATATTTGGTACAGTGCATAGCTAGTGCAAGTTTTGTTGAAGACGGAAATATAACTGTAGATCGAGTCAAGAATTCGAGGGATGCGGCGCTTGAAATAGGAAAACCGTGGCTAAGCCATGAACTAGAAAATTCGTCTGACAAAGATATTGAAGGTTTCTTAAAAATCATTCAGTTGAACAAACCTATCTTCAAAAGTTCAGAACTGCAGAACGCTGGAATCTCTCCACCGTATATTGGGAGATTAGTAAAGTTAAATGTGATAAAGCAAATTAATCGAGGGAGATATTCACTCCAAAAACCCCCCATCATCGCATATTATCATGCACTGATTAGAAATCTATCAATTTGATGGACTCGCGTTACTTCATTACTAATCCTGCCTTTTGTGGCAAGCGCCTGACTGTATTGCAGACGTAGTTTATCTACAAAGCCCGGACCTCCACAATGTATAAAAACTGCCTTCCTCCACATAGCAGCGAGGCGAGGATGGCGACCAATCCATCCCTGCGGCTCGACGGCAGATGATCGGATGATAGGCAACGACATCCAAAGGGTGGAGGAGCTGAGATATCTCATCAGCTCCAGCACTTACGACATACTGAGGCGCAAGCGCAGGGGCGAGGCGGTCAGCAACGCCGAAGCCGAATTGAACAGCATGAAGGACGAGCTGACGCGCCTCCTTTCCGAGGTCCAGGACGCAGGATACGTCTACATGCTCATGAACAAGAAGCGGATCAACGAGCTGAAATCGAATTTCATGGCCCTCGGGATGAAAGAGCGCGTGATGGCGCTCGAAGCACAGGGGGAAGGGGGGCGCATGCTGTCCGAGATGATGAATCTCCTCCTGCTGAACAAGGAGCGCAAGTCGGACATCGCCACCCTTATACTCTCATTGCCGGCCGCCAATGACGTGGTGGAAGGCATCAGGTCCGTGGTCGAAGGCTATTCCGACCGCGCCACAGTGAGGCTGGAGAACGCCCCAGCCGCAGGCAGGATATCGCTTGCGCTGAAGGGGGTCGGCCTGTCCGCGGAAGAGAAGGGCCAGGTAGTCGACATCGGCGCGCCGGTCCCTCCCGCTTCCGCCGAAGCGGTCGAGGAATTGGAGGACAGCGAGCATGAGGACCTGTTCGGCGATGTCGGCAACGCCCCGCCGCACAACCCGCTCGCGACGCCCGTCAGGCCTTCCGTCCCCCAACAGCAGCAGATCCGGGCGCCCCAGCCGCCCGTCGCGTTCATCGCATCCCCGGAATCGGATTCCCCGGTCGCAGTCATCCCTCCGGCCAGCGTCAGCAAGGGAGCGGAATCCGTCCTGTCCGAGCAGGTGGCTTCAGCGGCATCGTCCATAGTGGAGAACGTCATGCGTTCCGCTCCGGAGAGGCACCCTCACCGCGTGATAGCCGAGGCAGGCATATCCGATGTGGAGCACCAGCCGGCCAAGGAGCAGCTGCGTTCCGAGGATCTCATGCCGAAGCTCACCTATCCTGAAGTATGCAGGAAGATAGACCAGATCATGGGCAACCACAAGATGAAGAGATGGGTGCTCGGCGCGTTCAAGGACGACGCGGAGAGGGAGCAGTACCCCAAGGTGCAGGAAACTCTCGTGAAGCTCCTGCGCCTCAAGTCCTCCATGGAAGCCAAGGGCCAGACGAAGTGACCTCCCGGCTTCTATCTTTTTATATCAGATAAGGCTATACGTATAATGCAGTCTTTGATGGGCAAGGAGAGGGCGATCAGGGCTCTCAATCGGAAGAGGGAGATCGCCAGTTTTGTCAGGCTGAGCTGCCCTTCTCTCCTGATTCTCGCGCCGTTGGTCACTTCTTGTTTGACTAAGGACCCGTCTCTTGTCACACTTTCCGCAGCGGCGAGCGCAGCCGTATTCATCCCGTTCGCTGCGATGGAGATGAATACGGATCTTGAGATCATGTCGCAGTGCGTCGGCAGGCCCCGTCTCGCCAAGGCGATGGCGCGCCAGTATTCCGGGGGGTGCAGGCCCATATTCGAGAAGCTGGGCGGGCTCGACAGGCTGAACAGCACCCAGAAGGATCTCCTTCAGAATTTCTTCTTAGCTCCCCAATGGCTGCCGGAAGAAGACCGCGAGATCGTATGCCACCTGTTGAATAGGGATCAGAATAAGAACGGATAGAGCGCGCGAGATCCCTTACTTCTTCGCGCCCTTGATGATGAGCTGCCTCTCCACTTCCGACAGCTTGACCACGAGCTTGTCCAGCTCGCGCCGCATGCCCGTCAATTCGGATGAGAGCTGCTGCTTGAACTGCTTCGGCTGCCTGTCCGTCGCTTCCCTGACGTCGTCTATCTTCTCGTTGATCTTCGCTATCGTCCTTCTCGAAGCGGCGATGTCGAACGCGACGATCTGCCTGAACGCGTTGTCGGTGACCGGGATGGTTATCGGGGTGATCGCCGTCGTGCCTTCCAGCTTGATCTCCTTGAGCTTCTCGGCCTGGGAGGTCTCCTTGACGACGCGCCTGACGATCTTCTTGAGCTGGGGGAGGGAAATCGGCTTGGCCTCGTCCTTCTTCATGAGCTCCTCCTTGAGCTGGAGAAGCTTGTCCTTGCTGACCCTCGTGGTCTTCCACTTTCCCAAGAAGAAGAGAATGGTCTTCCTTGTGTGATCGTCAACAGACATAGTTCCGCCCCTCTGATGGAACCTACGGTTCCGTCGGCCTCCCTTTCTTATCTGGCCGCAGACTCTATTATGTAGAAAAGGGTTTATATCGGTTGTTGTTCCGCCTCACTCCCGTCCCGAGGGGCCGTCGCTGATGTTGTTCTCCCGCTTGAACCTCTCCAGGAACAGCGGCATCTCCCTGTAGAGCCATTCATTCAGCTGGAGGAACGCCTTCGTCTCGTCCTCGATGTACTTCACTATGGTGTCGTACTGCCCGTTCTCGTACCAGATCGGCACGTTGATGCCCGGGATGGGTTTCGCGGTTATCTTGTCGAGGCCGGATCCCTTGAACTCCCCACGGTTCATGATGACCCCGAACGCCCTCAGGTCTATGAACGGATGATTGAGGATATCGATCGTCCCGAGGCCGTGCGTCTCGCTCCTCGTCTTCAGGAAGTTGTGCTCGAAGTTGAGGTTGTATCCGACTGGTATGAACGAGAACTCGTATGGATCCATCACGTCGGAATCCTCCATGAACTGCCTTATGATGTCCTTCTCGGACGATTCCCACTCCTTCAGTATGTTCAGCCTGCCCGCCGGCTTGCCTGTGTTCCTCTCCAGCTCCTGGTACTGGATGGTGATGATTTTGCAGCTCTCGGGCTCGAGGCCCGTCGTCTCGATGTCAAGGTAGTATTCCGCCATGATCGTATCACCCGTGTCTCAGTCCAATCGCCGTTCAATTGCTCCCGAAGAACATCGGCGACCTCAAGAAAATATGGGATCACTTGTATATGTTCTTCCTATGGCCGATCTTGAGCACGTGTATCTCCTTCGCGCTTTCGTCTATATCCAGTATGACCCTATAATCCCCGATGCGCAGCTTCCATGTCGTTATGTCGGTCATCCGTTCCATGAAATGATATGGCGCGAGTTCCAGCTCCTTGACTTTCCTGATGATCCTCCATTGCATCTTGGCTTCAAACCGCTTCAATCCTTCCTGCGACTTCGGAGACCAGATAATACTGTATGGCATCGATCTCACCGGGTCTTACAGCCCTAATCTCTCTACGAGTTCTTTTGTGCTCATTCCTTTGCCTTCCTTTATCTGCCTGCGGGCGGCCACTATCTCTTTCTTTGTCTCTTCCGTAAGTTCGCCTTCTGACTTCATCTTTTCGAATATCGTAATGAGCTTGTTTATCACTTCATCATAGCTTTCCCTCGTGTATTCCTTCAGGGAAGCGAGGCGCTCGCGCGTCTCCTTGTGCACTATGATGGTCGTATTGCTTGCCATATAATCACCTATACGGAACTACATATATAGCGTATATAAGGTTTTCGTTCAGTTGCTCCCGAAGAACATCGGCAGCCTCAGGGGTATCGTCCTGTGCGTCTGCGGAAGCCCGTTCTGCACTATCCTCCGCAGCATGACAGTGCTCGATATCCACTGCTTCATGCCGACCTTCAGCCTCGTCGCGGAATAGTCGAGGGCTGACTGCAGGTCGTTGAAATGCACAGGCTGCGACTTCATCGCGCCCCTCATGTTCTCCCTGACGTTCCAGACTCCGAGAGGGATGTATCCGGCGTAAGCCTCGCGGAGCACGACCGCTCCTGCCTGCCTTTGCTCCGCCATCAGCCTTTCTCCTATCGCGAGGCGGGCGGAGTAGTAGCATCCGCCGATCAACGCATATTCCTTCTTCTTCTCGTATCCTTCGCAGTCCCCGAATATCTCCAGCCTCTCGCCGATTATTGACGGGAAGAACGCCTCCATGGACTCGTAGCACCATGTGGTGGGCAGGAGGAGGACGATGAACTTGTTCCTCAGGCTCTCGTATTCATACACCCTGAATCCGTCTATCGTCGGGAAGTCCCTGATCTGGTTGAGCATCTGCTCCGACAGCGTGCTGTCCACGGCCGTGATCGACCAGCGCGTCGGCACCAGCTTCCTGTTCTTCTCTATGCCGAACGCCCCGACGCTGAACGCCCTCTGGATATCAGAGATGGCGGATCCTTTATTGTACAATTCCTGCACGGCGTCGGCCGCCTTCAGGTCCCTGTCGTAGAACGCCTTCTCAAGCTGGTGGTCGTACTTGCCTGGCTGGATCCTCAATGATTTCAATGTCGCGGACGGCCCGAACGGCTGGGTCTCCTCATGGAAAGTCCCTCCGATCGGCCTGTGGACGAACTGCGCCTCTGTTTCCGTTGAATGGTTAGAGAGTGCTATATCCCTGATCATCTCTGTCGTTTTACTGGTGTCTCTTATATTAACAGCTTGCTTTCCTCGTACCAGCTGCAGCCTGAAATTAGCTATGTCTTCCGGAGTCGATACGTTAGGTATCCAGTCTTCCGGAGTGTCCATGAATCTAGTATCGCCGTGCAATTCAGGCACCATCGGGCCTATGAACACTTTCGGGTACCCGAATCTTCCGACAAAGATCGTAGGGCTAGCTCCTTCGAGGTGCTCGCCCACTTCTGCCGATCTGAACTGTTTAGTTCGATCATACAGCCGAGCCAATAACGTTGCCTTTCCCGCTATCATTAGTTATCACATATTCGGCAGCCTTGTTTCCATTCCTCTCCTTAGAGGCAGTTAGCACACCCGACCTTCGTAAATGTCTAATCTCTATTTTAGCAAGCGCCTGACTTCTATTTAAAACCGCACCGAGGCTCGCACTTGTTATATAGCCTTTTTCTTCCTGTATCCTCGAACACGCACGGATTAATATCGCAGGTTTATTCGCCTTCGCAAAATGTTCTTGTTTCAAACTGCTCACGAGCCTTTCCAATCTCTCTTGTTTCTGCGTCGATTCAAATCCTATCTCATTTCTGAATCTGATCAGATTGTCTTGATGGAGGATATCAATCGTCCATTTTGTTGCGTTCACACCATCTTTACTTGTATAACGCTCAGATAATCGTGGCCCATATGAAAATATACTAAACGTCAGAAGCAGCTGTTGCAGGTCTAATAATAGTTTTGGTGGATTAGGGCTTGCAGACGCCAGTTTCAACGATATGACGCGATTGCTTGAACCGATTTTACTTACATATGCCTCATCATCGAAAGCCTGTCGCAAGAAAGCGCTTCGGACTTCCTTCGAAGAATTGAATACAAATCTTGGTATCCCCGGATTATTGACTACTTTTCTTCCCTTTTCCATTCCGAAACCATGGATGAGGATATAACCAACGGATTTAGGGAAGTAGATCTGCACGCATTTTTCAGGATCCGCGCGTTTGAAATCGAACCCCCCGAAAACTTCCTTGAATGCATTGTAAACCTTTCTTTTCAGAACCACGTTCAGATTGCTATAATGAGGATGGTATCTGTTGTTGATTCCTCCGTCGTGCAGCAGTGCTGAGATAACTACCGCCCCCGCCTCTGTATCAAAATTAAACGGTAGATTTGGATTGAACAAACAGTTCGCTCCAGGATGCGAACTGCCGCGCTTAGACGTAAGTGCTCTCACTGATCGTTCGATAAGTTTGCGGTCGATGCACTCTCCGTTCCGTTCAAGATATTCCAGCAGCAACTTCAATACTCGCAAGCTGATTTTCTTCGTTCTTGAACTTTCAAGTGTCTTGCTAGCTTTCCATTTATTTAACGGAAGCCCCAACGATATTGCGAATTCACTCCAACGTCTAGAATATTTCAATGCAGAAGCAAATAACTTGCATTTTACATCATATTCTAGCACGACGTATATCTTGTCTTCTGGCAATGACCACAGGTCGACTCGCGGATTGGTCATTTACATCATCCAGATGTAATTCCGGTCGTATTTAAACTGAAACTAGACCTGATTTCGGGTGATCAGTCTCGGGCGATCATCCAGTTTCGTCCGTTTTCGCATGCAGCAGCGAATGCAGCTTCCCTGCCTTCGCCTTGCCGAGAACCTTCTCCAGCCTCTTCTGATTCGCCCTGAACACTCCTTCGAGGCTGCCGAACTCCGCCAGGAGCTTCCTGGCCATGATGGGGCCTATCGTCGGGAACGCCTCCAGCACGCGTAGCTGCTGGTGCTCGAGCGTGTACGTCTTCCTCTTGGCGAGGAGCCGGACCGGCCTCTTGCTCGTCAGCTGCTCCCGTTTCGCGAGGAGATAGACAATCTTCGCCGTTTCCTCCTCGTCCCCGGTGTTGATGACATGGAGGCCGAAGTCTATGATCATGGCCATGTACGCCCCCATGAATGCGCTCTGGTGTATCCTCATGGCCTTCATCTGCCCTTCGATGATGAGTATCGGGAAGTCGTAGCTGTCCTCCAGCCGTCCGGCCTGCTCGAAGAGCCTCCCGTCCACTATGCTAGCCTCGAAATCGCTGGCGGTCTTGCGCTCCACCACCATCCTGTCGGAGAGGAGGTAGTCCCCCAGGTCCAGCTGCTTGATGTTCACGATCACGCCGTGGCTTCTTATGTGGTCAATCACTTCCGGCGCTTCGCGTGAATCTGCGAAAATCTCGATCATGTCCTTGCCAGCGCCTTCCTTCTCGGAGAATTCGGCCATCCTCGACTGCATGCAGTAAGAGCCGCTCGAAGGTATTTATTGCTGCCGCATTGCCGGCGCCGGGCTACATCCGCCTCTTGGCGAGCGCATGCCGTTTCCTCTCGCGCTCCATGAGCGACTTGATGACCTTCTTCCAGTCGATGATGAATATCGCGACGGTGATCACGAGGCCGAGCAGGCCGAACAGGAGGCAATTCTGCGGGGAGAGGGCAACATTCACCATCGAGATGTACGCCATGTTGGAGAGGAATTCTCCCATGAAGAATCCGGAAAGCAGCAGCATGAGCCTGAATCTCCCAACTCCAGCCACGAGGAACAGCGCATTGGTCGGCAAGGGGCTCAGCGCGTACAGGAACGATATCGAGAACGGCCAGATCATCCCCTTCTCGTCCCTCAGGAACTTGTCTATGAACCTGACGCTGGTCTTGTGCTTGTCGGGCAGGTACCTGTCCAACAGGTGCCCGGAATAACGCGCCAACGTGTATCGCCCCACCGCGGAAGCCGCGACCGCCACCGCTACGATGGGCAGCGCGGCCGTGACATCCTGGCCTCCGATGAACATGGACACCATCATCCAGGTAGGTATCGTGAATATCGGATTCGCATTGAGGATGAAGACTATGCCCAGGAGGGCCAGGACACTCATCAGCACTATTCCCATAATACGCGCTCGCGGTCAGGGTTTAAAATCCGTTCCAATCTGCAGTATCATCTCGCGCTTTTCTCTCCCCTCGGGAGTATTATCTCAAACGTACTTCCTTTGCCCGGCCTGCTATTGAAGCTTATCCTGCCGTGATGCTTCTTGACTATCTCTTCCGTTATGGTCAGCCCGATGCCGGTGCCTGGCGCCTTCGGATTTGCTTTGAAGAACCTCTCGAATATCCTTTTCTGATTGTCCGGCGAGATTCCCTGGCCCGTGTCCGTCACTGAGATGGACGTCCCTTTGTCTGTGGCTTTCGATCTCAAGGTCACGCTTCCTCTGCTGGTGAATTTTATCGCATTGCTCACCAGGTTGCTGACCGCGAGCCGGATGAGGTATTTGTCACCGATTATGGTGCTCGATCCATAATCGGCCTTGAGGTCCAGCGTCTTCATCTTCGTGATCGGCAGATATTCGCTATACACCTCGTCTAGGATGTCCTTGAGATGGACTCGTTCTTTCTTCAGTTCGGTAGCGCTTAGCCTGCTGAGCTGCATTATCTGATCTATATCCTCGCTCAGCCGCTTGGAATTCCTGTCCAGCATATCCATCATCTTCGTCCATTCCTGCTCCCTTCCGATCGGAGCCATGTTCCTCAGCAATGAGAGGTTGCCCATGATCACGCTCAGCGGCGTCTTCAATTCATGGCTGATGCTGGAGATAAACATGGATTTGAGATTGTCAAGCCCCTTGAGCTTAGTATTCGCCTGTTTTAGCTCGAGCATGCTTCTGCTTAGCGCCATCTCGGCCCGTAACGCGGAGGAGCGGAGGAAAGCCGTGACGAACGCCACTCCCAAGAATACGCAAGAACGGATCGCATCATCTATGAAACCCACGTCGTTAGCCTGCCATGCGTCCGTAGCGAGGAGAGCGAACATCAGTACGAGCGGGACGACGACTCCCCTGTAACGGAACCAATAGGCAGCCAGTATTATCGGCACATAGAAGAAATGCGTGAAGATGTACGTGGTATGCAGAATGAGATGGCAGTACAGCGCCATGAAGAAAGAGACCGCGGTCAGAATTACGATGAGGGGATATTTCCACCGATTGGTTTGGGATCCATCGAGATCCCGCGTCGCAGGTTCGTTCCTTCTCGTCCTTTTCATAAAGATCAACTACTATCCGCTGCCTCCATCCTCAATAGTCGAACTCGAATTCCGAGATCTGGTTCAGGTAAGATCTGTACTGCTTGTTGCCGAGGATGTCCTTCTTCTTTGCGACGATGAACTTGCATTTTCCCGCCCCGGTCGAGCGGCATTCTATCTCTATGCATTCGTGCCTTGATTTTCTGATGTATGTGGCGGCTCCGGCGAAGAATCCGCGAAGGTAGTGGCATGTCGGATTCTTCTTCTTCCTCTTCACGAATGGCGAATCATGGACCACGATCTCGCTGACTGGATTGATGTCCTTCACGACAATCTTGCCCCATCCCGCCCCCGTGGACATCTTGGCTATGTACCTGACGAGGTCGTCCCCTTCGTAGTCTGAGAACCGCTTGTGCGCCTTCGCGGCCCTGCTGCCCCCGTACGCCGACATCCTGTAAAGGAAGTGCGCCGCTCCGTTGTAGCCGAAGATGTCTTCCAGCTCGTTGCCGAATGCGTTCAGGGACTCCACGTCGAACAGCAGGACGCGCATCCCGGTGATTTTGATCTTGCCTTCGCCGAAGTGGATGTATCCCTTCCTGGCGAGGTTCGCGAAGTGGAAGAAGTCGAACATCGATCACTCACCTTTTCTGCCTCTTCTTCTTGTGCGGCGGCGAATACTTCTCGGCGAACAGCTTGAGCGAGACCTCCAACAAGTCCTTCAGCGATCCCCTCTTCCACCTGCCGAACTGGTATTCGTACGCCTCTCTCGCTTCGATGAAGACGTCGTCGCCCATCACGGTGCAGAATTTCACCATATCCCCCCAAAGGTCAATCCATTTTATTATACCTTCTTCTGTCTAGTTATCTAGATATCTATACAAATAAATGGCGGACTATTTAAAGCGCACCTTCATCCTCCGTTCAGCATGCGCCTCAATCTAGGCATGATGGTCGACGGAAACGCCAGGAGCACATTCGTCAACGTGATGCGGAAGCTCGATATGCGCCCTGAGGACCTGCCGGAGAGGAAGGAGGAGGCGATAAAGCTCTACATGAAGGAGCTGCCGAGCACCTACATCCGCAACGCCAGGTGGTGCATCGATGTCGGGGAGAGCCTTTTCTCGCGGACCGAGGGCTCGGAGTACGTCATATTCGTATACAACATGACCAACCGGTCGAGGGGACACTTCAGCAGCATCGAGAAGACGATCCTCGAGACCGGCGGGGAGCTCATCAAGCGGCTGTCCTGTTTCGGGGACGTTTGCCTCGCGGGCTCCAAGAGCGAGAAGGACAGGTGGATGGCGCTCTACCCAGAACTGAAAGACGTGAACGAGGGCATGAAAGGGCACAGGACAGTGATACTCACGGGCTACCAGCGGGATAGCGGCGAGGACGCAGGCGTCCGCCACATCAGGCCGCTGGACTTCTTCGTCCGGAGCACGCAGCTGAGGATGTCTGGAATGTACCTGCCGTGCATGGACGACACCCATTTCTGCGTGCTCAATCATATCCCGTACAAGTACGACCCGTCAGCGTTCGTCGACAGGCTGGTCACCGCCAAGCGGATGGATGAGGAGCATGATGAGCTCAATGTCTATTCCGGCGGGGTGTACGAGACGTGGCTCAAACACGAAAGCAAGCCGCCGTCCGTGTACATCACGTCCAATGCGCTGCCCCCGGAAGAGCATATAGTCTGACTATGTCCGATTGGCTGCCCTCTGCGGCCATCCAATCCACTGGCAATCCGTTAACTGCTTAAACCATCCTTCCGATTCCTGCTCATGCGAACACAGACATTTGTCCTGATGATCGCCTCGGTCGCGGCCCTACTGCTGATCTCCATCGCGATACAGCCAAAGAAGGACCTGATCGATCCATGGCACGGGGCATCCTATGGGCAGACTGCCTATTCGGCCAGGGACGACGCGTCTCATCCCAGCGACGATCCGGATCATTTCGAGTGGTGGTACTTCGACGCGCAGTTCGAGGAATGCTCGGTCGCGGTCGCCATGCACGCCACGAACGTCAGCAATCCGGGGTCCAGGCGGCCGCATATAGAGGCGAATCTGTTCTGTCCGAACGGGACGACCCGTATAGTCAAGGAATACGATCCGGCCAGTTTCAGCGCCTCGAACGAGACGTGCGATGTCTCGATCGCCGGCAACCGCGCGCAGGGGAACCTGTCGGATTACCATCTGACAGTGGACGAGGGCGGATTGGGCATGGACTTATGGTTCGACAGCACCGTCCCGAGCTGGCGTCCTGGAACCGGCGCGATCCGCTTCGGCGACGGGACCGATCAATTCTCCTGGTTCGTTGCCGTGCCTCGTGCATCCGTTAACGGGACGCTGACCATCAATGGCACTCGATTCAACGTGAGCGGAATCGGCTATCATGACCACAATTGGGGCAACGTGCCCCTGTTCACCGAGATATCCGAGTGGTATTGGGGGCGAGTATACTCGGGAAACCTGACGCTCATATACGCCGACATCTCCCTGGACGGGAAATACGATCAGACCGTCGTTTCGCCGATGATGGTCGCGGTCGGCGACCGAATAGTCTCTGATGGGAGCGGATTCTCGCTGCTGCCCTCCGGTTTCATCCCGGATTCCGCCACCGGAAACAGGCGCCCTTCGCGGATATCGTTGGTCCTCAATGAAAGCCATGCCACGGGGCGGATCGACATGGACGTGCTGAACGTAACCGACGGTCGGGACCTCACCGAGGGGCGCAGCGGAATAGAGCGGTCCGTGATCCATCTGTTGGTCGGCCACCCTACATACTACCGCTTCCTTTCCTATGCTGCGGGGAATCTCGTGATAGACGGTACGAAATATAGTATAGGCGAGGACGTCATATCCGAGCAGATCAAAATGAGATGACGGTCCGCGCGGTCACTTCCTGGTCTTCTTCTTGGCTTTTACCCGATTGGACAGGGTCACCGTGAACGTGCTGCCCTTGCCGACCTCGCTCCTTGCTCTTATGGTGCCCCCGTGCTTGCTGATTATCTCTTTCGTTATCGCCAGTCCGATGCCGGCGCCCGGCGCGTTCTCATCCGCCTTGAAGAACTTGGTGAACAGCTTCTTCATGTTCTTCTGCGAAATCCCCATTCCCGTGTCGGCGACTGAGATCATCGCCTTGCCGTCCTTTTCCGAGAGCACAATATTCACGCTCCCCTTCCTGGTGAACTTTATCGCGTTGCCGACGATATTGCTGATCGCCAGCCTGATGAGTCCCACGTCCCCGTCCACCACCACCGGATTTGTCTTGAGATTCAGCTCTATTCCGCCCATCTTGGCGAGAGGGAGGTACTCCTCGCATACGTCCTTCAGTTCATCTTGCAGGTGGATCTTCTCCGTCCTCAGATCGGCGGTTTCCAGCCTGCTCAGCTGGAGTATCTGCTCGATCGAGTTGCGCAGCCTGACGGAGTTCCTCTCCAGCATGCTCAGGAGCTTCGCCCATTCCGTCTCTTTCCTGGCCGGAGCGTAATCCTTCAGCAATGCCAGGTTGCCGAGTATGACGCTCAGCGGCGTCTTCAGCTCGTGCGTGATGTTCTTGATGAATTCGTCCTTAACCTCGGAGAGCGCTTCCACCCTTATCTTCTCGTCGTTCAGCTCTTTCGTCCTCTTCTTTACTTCAGTCTCCAGGGTTTCGGCGTATGTCATCAGGATCGCTTCCGCCTTCTTGACCTCGCTCACGTCCTGGATCACGGCCATCACCGAGATAGTCTTCCCCCGCTCGTCCCTCATCGGAAGGTAGTTCGCCACATACGTCCTGTCCATGTACGAGAATTCGA
>CABMEP010000016.1 GCA_902385155.1 uncultured archaeon
CTCCCTGAAGTTCTTCGAGATCATACTCGCGGACGCCAAGCAGACGGGCCTGCCGCTCCAGAAGGGGCGCGCGTTCAGGGGCCTGACCTCTTCGGGGCAGAAGAGCAGGGGACTCCGCGCATAAATCGGAAATGCGCGATTCGCATCCTGCGAATGCGCATTCGCTACAAGCGAATTGCGCTGACGCGCGGGCCGTGTAATCCTTAATCTTTTAAGGCGCTACTGCGAAGTCTGCCAATGCTGACTGACATCCTTGAATCGGACACATCCCGGCTGAAGCGCCCGCCGCGCTTCTATGGCTTTGATTCGTTCCTTCAGCTGGGCAAGGATGTGACGATCCATCCGGCGGGCAAGCCGAAGAAATCAGCGGGATCCGGGCCGCAGCCAGGCAGGATTTCGATCGTATCCTCATCGGATACCGAGGAGCTTGTCCGCGTCTTGAAACGTTTCGATATCGTTTACTCAACAATCTACGACGCTTCCCCCGCCCTGCTGACAAGGGCCAACGTGGCGAAACGGAAGGTCCTTATCAACCTCTCCGACATCCTCGGCAAGGAGGGCGCAGACAGGGCGCAGATGATGCACAGGGTATCCCGCTTCCTGGAGTTCTGCAGGTCCTATCGGGTGGAAGCGGTGTTCGCATCCATGGCGAAAGACGAGTCCGGAATCCGTACCCCGCAGGAGACGGCAGATGTATTCATGCAGTTGGGCGTGGATAGGGCGCAGACGAGGTATTCGTATTCGGTGATAAACGACATCTCGTGGGCGAGACGGGAGTGAGACGATGAAATCGACACTAAGGGAGAACCACAGGTACATCGGGGTCATGATCATGGCCGATGGCCACATGGACAGGCCGCTCCTGCAGTCCGCAGTGCGTCTCGGCCTGCTGGAGAAGCTAGGCGAGATCGGGTTCGCGAAAGCAGACCCGAAGCTGGCGCATGTCGGGCACGACAGCACCACCGCCATCATCAGATGCGCCCACACCGAGGCGGAATCGGTGCGTGCCGGGCTGTCGCTAATCACTCGCATAGGACAGAAGAAACTGCACCTGATGCCCGTGTTCACATCCGGGACGATACTGAAATGCAAGCGGGCTCTCGCTAAGGCATCTAAACTCTGAGAAGACGCCAGCCAGCGGGATCAGGCCAGCATGTTCAACGCGTTCTTCGCGAGGAGCAGGCTCTCCAGGTCATCCGAGACCTTGCCTTTCATCTCCTTCAGCTCTTCGAAGAATACCTTGACTTCCTCATTCGACTTGGTGATGAGCTCCAGCGAGACCGTTCCCGGCCGTTTCGTCGCCTCTATGAGGACTTTCCTCCTGTCCAGCCAGACCTGCTGCCTCTCGTCGAGCTTCTTCCCCATCTCAGCGATCTTCTTGTCTATCCTCGCCTTCTCCTCATTGACGAGCTTCTTCCATTCGGGATTCCTCTCCCCGTAGAATATCTCCTGCATGTGCGGGTAGAGCGTGCCCCTGACGCGTTCGCTCTTCAGCATCGCGAGAGCCAGGTCAAGGCGCGCCATCACGGTCTTGCTCTTAGTCTCGGCGTCTTTCCTGGCAGCCGAGATCGCGGGAAGGCTCTCAATCCCCCTCTTCTCCGCCTCCGCCTCCACCACGCTGTAGGCGATTATGCCCCTGTTGTAGAACTCCCTCGTCCTGATGTTGTTCGCGTTCTCCTCCATCTGTGCGATGCGCATCTCCATCGCTTCCTTCTTCGTCTTGGCGGACCTCTGGCGGTATCTCGGCTCCTGGTTGAGCTCCACGGCCGCCAGGTTCTCTTTGGTCAGCTTCTCCACTTCCCTGTCCATGTTGCTCATGAACGCCCAGTAGATGTACATCTGGAACGTGGCGCCGCTGTACTTGCCGTTTACATTGAGTATGATGTTCCTCTCCTTCTCGATCTTCCCTGCGAGGTTCGGGTCCTTCTTGCACATCTCGTGCATGCTCTTCACTAATCTGCTGAACCTGTCGTGCTCCTCCTCCGTGAGGGGTTTCCCGCCTTTGGTCGCCTTGCGGTAGAGCTCGTCCATCTCCTTGTACATCTTCAGCGCTTCCTGCGCGTCGATGTCCTGCCTCGGTTTCTGCTTCTGCACCGGCAATATAGCACCCTTATTCTCTATCTCAGACTTCCTTTTTAAGGACTACGATACAATACGGAATAACAACCGATGCTTCTGCAAGCCGAGGGGCGCTCCAGAAGCAAACGATTAAAAGTAAGGAAAACGTATGTATATCGGGTGCTGATGATGGGTGGTGCAATGGCGAGTCCAATACAGGAGAAGAAGAACGTAGAAGAGCAGCTTCACAAGCTGGAGCCGCGTGTTCCTATTTTTGCAGTAGAACAGATGGTCAATGTTAACAAGGAAATCGCTAAAGTAGAGACAGACAGCAAGGGCGTTTTGGTTACATTCAAGGAGAAGGCGACCAGGGACGACATGATCTCAATTATCAATGGCGGGCCGAACATAGGCAAGCTCGGTCTTCCACCTATTGCATCTTCCAAGTTCAGTTTCGGTCTCAGGATAGAGGACTCCGACGTCAAGAAATTCAATGCAGAATTGGTCAAGAAGGAAGCTGCGCGGACGGAAGAGGATCTCAGTTCGGTGCTCGATCAGTTTGAGTGGACGCAGGGAACATCCGAATACTTCAAATCCAAGGGAGTGAAGGCATACTCGATAGAGGGTCGGTCCGCTCTGCAGATGAAGGACGAAGTGGCGGCGGAATTCGCGAAGATCGGTATCAATCTGGAGAAATTGGGCGAGCACTACTATTCCCTGTCGGGGGAATTGAGCGATGTCCCGAAATACATGCTGATACAGAGGAAATCCGAGGAGATTCCGGCAACCGCGCCGCAGGCCGCAGCGCCCAAGGAAGCCGATCTGAACGAATTGGATAAAACAACGAAACAGATCGCAGACCAGGTCGCGGAAGGCAAGGAAGTGAAAGCGAGCCTCAAGGACAGGTACTACGCGCTCGTGAACAAGCTCATTCCGATGGAGGGCCCGGGCAAGTGGGCCGAGGCGAGAGGGAAACGGAAGACCGAAGAGGAATTCGGATACCCGATAGAGAAACAGGAGCTCGCAATGCAGTATGCTACAAAAGTCAGAGATCTATTGAAGAGGAGAGACCAAGAGCTCGCAGCAGCGACGGAGGCAGGTAGGGAATCAGGACGCAAGGAGGTCCAGGACAAGTACGCTGCCGAGATGGATGACCTGAAGAAGAGGCAGGCAGACCTCGAGGCTCTTGTCAGCAAGCTGGCGAAGGGCGGAAAGAGGGCCGTGCCGAAGCCTGTCCCGAAGACCCCGCCGCAGAGGGTGTCTTTCACCATAGAATCCGCTCCGACCAGGGTCGAGCAGCCGACTGTCTCGGACGAGATCGTGAACAAGAATGCGAAGGCGATCCTGTCCCTCAAGACATTCTCCTCCCCGATCATCGGGGTGTATACAGAGAGCTCCAGATCCGCGAACGGAACGCTCAGCGCTTCGGACAGCACGAAGATGAGGTCGCTGCTTCTCGGAGACAAGATCGAGAAGGAGCGCACCAACACGGTCATATCCTTCACCCTCACCGAAGAGCAGCAGGCCGCCATATCCGGCAAGGTGAAGGGCGCCGAATTGGTGCCGATGCGCGTCAAGGTGATCCGCAACCAGGCGGGCCAGGACGCCATCACAGTGACTCGCGCAACCCAGTACTGATATATACCTCCTCCGATTAGTTCATCCCAGTGGGAGGATGCGCGTTTCAGATATCTCGAGTGATAGTGCCATTTCTGGCTCCAACCGAACGATCCGCAGTCGCAGGTCTATCCATTCGGTCTTCAGTTTATTCATGGCCATCGCAATACTTGCGGAGACCCAGATTTTGGCGGCGTCTGCGTCGGAACAGAAACAAAGGATTAAAAACAACAAATCCTATATAAATGCAAGTGAGCAGATGGGTGCTATGGCGACAAAATCTCCCGAGCAGAGGGTCGCAGACCCTGTTCAGCAGTTGAAGCTGCAGCAGCAGAAAGACGCGGAATACATCGCCATGAAACAGGCGCAGTTCTCGAAGACCATAAAAGAGTGGGTCAATCCGTCGCTCAAGCGGGAAGGGCTGCCTCCGATGCCGTCCATGGAGATGGAGAAGCGCTCCGGTCTGCTGAAGAGCCACTATTATGTCCCAGCGGTCCTCGCCGACAAATCATACGAGGACGCCAAGGCATCGTTTTTCTATACCTACAACTCATACGACGCGAGTTTCAAGACCGATAAGGCCAAGCTCAAGCGCGGCGAGATCCGCCAGATTGACTTGGACGAGATCCAGAAGCGCAACGCCGCTGAACGCGCCGGACTGAAGGAAGGCAGGAAGGGGGCCGAGCGCGTGGAAGCGCTGACCGCTCCCGCGCTGAAAGAAGCCGAGGCGATGCGTTCAGAACTCGAGAAGACGGGGCTCTCCATCAAATTCTGGGGAGGACCCTACGGCCAGGTGGTCCAGCATATCAAGGAGATCCGCGCCGCCGCATGGAGACTCGCGGGCAGCATGCACAGCAAGGAAGCGAAGGAACTCGCGGATTCCATCGATCCAGAAAAATCGGTCTCGCTCGGTTCCGTGAACCTGCAGAGCTACGGTTTCATCGATAAGGACTGGTATATGATGACATCCGCGGCGAACCTGATGTTCAGCGGCCTGCACAAGGCGATCATCTACGAATGCTCCCCGTCGGAGCGTCTAGAGCTCATACGCCAGCTCAATCAGGTGAGGTTCGGCGGGGGGATAGGGTCGCTGCTTTTCGACAATGTCGACCGTGCGTCCTTGCACGAGCAAGGAACCAACTCTCCGGAGCTGGCAAAGAAGTATGATCCCAAGTCGCAGCTGTCCGAGCTCCGCCGCATCGCCAGGGACGGTTTTGTCCATTCCATGTTCGATCCGGAATACGGAAACCTGCCGGCGATGACCGACGAGAAGGGATTGCCGAACGAGATGGGCGAGAAGTACGCGTTCGTCAAGCTGCTCAAATACGGGATAGGCGTCGCTCTCTCCGCGGAGAAGTCGAGGCTGAAGGAGAGCCCGAAGGTGTACGGCAATTTCTCGTTCATGACAGGTAAGATGGAGACAGAGTTCTGGCCGCGCCTCATCAGCTCAGTGTCTTCTACTGGAAAGGAATCCGAGTTCATACGGAGCCTCAACATCGCCCAGGTGACCGCGGAGATGACATTCTACACCATGCAGACGGTCTACAGGAAGTCGCACATCGAGATCGTGCGCGAGACCGCGAAACAGGTCAATGCATTGGGCGGGAAGGCGCAGTTCGTGAAGGATGAGAACGGCGACCCGATATACGTCAAGGACACTTCAAGCAAAGTGTCTCCGGGGCGTATCGCAAGCATATACGCGAACCACCTGGCGGCATTGCCGGACGTGATGCTTGTCACCTACGCGTCGGCGTTCGACGGCAAGAGGCATGCCATGCATTCCTACGGTTTTGGGGACGTGTCCGCCGATAACAGATCGGCATCAATCGATTCCCTGATCGCAGGCCTGTCCAGCGCTTCGGATGTGGATGAGGGATTCAGGAATTCAGTGAAGGAATCGATACTCATACTCGTCGACAAGGTGAATCAGCAGTTCGTCCCGTTCGACGTCAACATCAAGCCAGGCATTGCCGGCACGGGTGTGATCAACACCACAGTGACGCTGATGCCGGACAAGAAAGAGAACTATCTGCTGCCGCCAGAATTCGATCTGCGCGTCACCAGCGCCAAGCTGGATGTGCCATTTCTTTGGGGTTTGAATCTTCCATACGTGAAAGTTAATTATCCCCAGCTTATCTCAGGGATGTCCGCTTCCTATAGCGGATTCAAGAGCCTGCCGGAAGACAACACATTCGAAAAGCCGATCCAGCTGCCCCACGACATGATCACCGGCGTCAGCGGAGAAGTCGCGATAGAGACCGTCGGCAAGAACGTCTCCCCATACAGGATAACGCGGTCATTCCAGCTTCCCACGATGCCGGCATCGCCGATATCCCTGCCTGTCTCCGCGAGCGAAGAGGTCAATCTCGGGCTCAGCGCTGGCGGCGGTGTCGTCGCAGGCATGTCCTCGCGTTACGGCGAGGCGGCGATCGCGCACATCAACAACGCAAGGAGCTACGAATTGAACCTATTGAACGACCCTCGCCGCAGGCCCGATGTGACGAAGGAGATGTTCTCGGCCATACAGGAAGCCTACGCGCATGACCCGTCCTCGGTCGGAGGGCCCGCGATCGGAGCATGGATCGCCGAGAACGAGAAGTCAGTCAAGGAGAGGGGAGAGCTTAAGACCGCGCCTCCGGCCGCGCTCATGAACAGCACATTCGGCCAGGAGATGTCATTCGCGGTCATACCCGATTCGTTCAAGCACGAGAGGGTCGCCACGATGAGCGACATCGATGTCTCGTTCAAGCGGACCGCGAAAGGGACGGAATTCTACTTCAAGACAGGAGTGATGTCGGTGACCGAGTATTTCAGGTACGCCACGGTCAGCTATGATGACAACGGCAACCCGGTCGTCACCCAGAGGGAGCTGCCGGTCAAGAAGAAGGACTACCCGCTGGTCGGCCTCGGGACGTTCATGCCCGGCGCGAAGCTCAAGGCCGAATTCATATACACCACGGAAGGGGAGAGGATCGCGAAGACCATGTCCACCGAGGACAAGGACGTCGTCCAGAAGGCGTTCGCCCTTTTCACCAAGGACTGGGACGGGGGCTTCTTCGAGTTGACGGGCAAGAAGACGGCGCAGGTCCTGGGCCTCTTCGAGGAGGCGTCCGCTAGATATCTTGACGGCAAATGGACCATCACAGGCAGGGCGGAGCTCGCGAAGCTCCCGCTTTCCGTCCCGATAATCTGGGCGAGCCGCGGGAAGATCAACGTCCCGCTCGACATCAGCTACGCGACGGCGTTCACCGCGGAGATAGACCCCGAAGAGGGTTTCACAGGCTTCAAGCAGGACAAGAAGTTCGGCCAGGTGCTCAAGCTCGCCAGCAGGGCGATCGCCAGGGACATCGAGGTATGGGACTTCTTCGACACCGACCCGGCGAAGCCGACCGCAATAGGCCTCGGGGTGACTTCGAGGAACCTGAAGATCGGCCGCTCATTGTTCGACCTCTCATTCGGCTTCTCGCTCTCCAGGCAGGCCGGAGACACGTATCTGGACCTGAACAAGGACATATGGTCCCATTCGCAGAAGAGCGCCCACGTCGGCATCTCATGGGGGCCGGATCCGAACGCCCCCAAGAAGGCGAAGAAGGCCAAGTCAGTCAAGGAAGCCGCATCTCCGATCCAATCGACGAAGGAGATCCGCGTCAGCGAGCAGCAAGTGGCGCAATCGATGCCCGCCCTTCTTGAGACCGAGAAGATAAGGACCCTCATCACCGACCTGGCGAGCCAGCCGGGCAGGCAGTATCTCGGCGCCGCCATCACGCCCCAGGAACTCAGTTCGATATTGGAGCTCCTTGTGCCGGGCGGAACGAAGAAACTCCTGGACGAGAACACAATCACATTCGTCATGCCTGCGAACGCGGTCTCCCCTAAGCTGATGAAGGAGATAACCGGGTTGAAACAATCCGAGATATTCTCGATGAAGGTCATGATCCGCAGGAGCCAGGACGGCAAGGACTGGATCCTCATCAGCGAAGAGTGAATCCCGATCCATCTGCAGGGACAAGAGTGATCACGTGGAAAACAAGACTGCGCTTATGCTGCTGGCAGCCGTGGTCGTGGCGCTCCTTTTCATCTACCCCGGATTCGTCACTTCCGTCACAGCCGCCGCATTCAACGGAGTGAGCTTCAGTACCATTAATGCGGACACATCGTTCAACCTATCCGTGAACGTGACCGCATGGAACACGACGCTTTCGGGCGGCGAGCTCGTCTGTGCCGGACCCGTCAATATCACGGCCACCGCGTCAGGATCATACGAGAATCTCTCCAACACTATAGTCCCGTGCCCGACATACGGCTGCGGCCCGAGGCCCGTCACCGTGGTCACGCCAGAGCCGTTCCCGCTGTCCATCGTCAGTTCCGCCGATTACAGCAGCAATGTCTCCACGTATTACAACACCGCGTTCTACGGATCGTACCAGGCGCCGAATCCTCTCGCCCCGTACAACTCAACTGGGCAGTACTACAGGATAACCGCCGGGGCGTATGATCCGGTCGGCGCCCCCGCCGCCTTCAGCCACGGGATGTTCTGCCGCGGCAGCTTCGACCTGTTCGTCAACAACGTGTCGCAGATATCGGTCCCACTGAACGCGACGATGGGCATAACGAACTACGCGCTCTCGTCGGGCGGCGCGCTGGTGTATACCAACGCCACTGTGCTTGGGTGCTCCTTCTTCATACGCACCAACGAGACGGACGGGCCCACGAAGGATTCCGCGTACACCACCGCTTACTTCCCGCGCATGGTCGGGACGTCGCTCAATTTCACGGTCACAAACGGGCCGAACTTCTCGATCACCGGCGCCCCGGGCGCGTTCCTGGCGGCGCCAGGCAGTCCTGTTTCGATAAGCCTGCCTATCCAGAATACCGGCGAGATGAACGCCACCATAACCAGCATCGCCATCGATTCCGGATTCACGGTCACGAGCTTCAGCCCGAGCGACATCAATGCGGGACAGGCGACCACGCTCACAATACTCGCTACCGCGCCGGCTGGGCTTGGGACATACACTCCCACGATAACCCTGACGTACGTGTCCAACACGACTGCGCTCGGAACGTGCGGCAACGGCACGCAGGCCCTGGGCGTTCTCGGCAATGTGACCAACGGCACCATAATAATCATCGTGACCCCGACCACCCCGATCTCCCCATCGGTGTTCGTCAGTCCCAGCGGGGTGCTGAGCGACGGCGGGCAATGGTATCCGTCGACCCAGGTGGTGATCACCGCGAACATCACCAGGCCGGGCTCCGCGGGCCTGTTCGTTACCACTTCCTCCAACATAACGGTGTATGAGATCGATCCAGTCACGGAACAGGACAAGGCGCCAGCGGTCGCGAACTTCATAGAATCGCAGGGCACGCTCTCCAGCACGAGCGTATTCAAGGGCGGCATACTCGAATCGCAGGGGATATTCCTGCCGTTCGATGTCCAGCTGCTGAGGCCAGCGGTCTATCATGTGCTGCTCAGCACATACGACCCGGCCAAGGCGGGGACCGACCAGCAGACAAAGACCGACAGCGCGTATTTCACAGTCTACACATTGACATGCGCTGAGAAAGGTTGAACCGGAAACAGCGACGTCTCAGGATAAGGTTTAAGACCCTTGTTTCCAATGCTTATTGACGGTCCGTAGCGCATAAGGCCGGTTTAAGCCATAGAGGCAAGGTGAATAGTATGTTCGATGTCATGAAGAATGCGGTAGCCACTTACACTAAGTACACTTCGATGATTCTGTTCTTCTCGATCCCGTTCATCATAGCGCTGCTGATGCCGACCCTCTCGCCGGCGCCGGTGTTCAGCGCCCTCGGAGGCTATTTCCTCAGGTCAGGAAGCATCCCGGAGCTGTCCAACGCGGATATGCTGGTGATCATAGCGGTTTCAGCCGTCTCTCTCGCCCTGCTCTCGCTCGCTCTCGTAGCGGTCAATCTCGTGGTGAAGGCGAGCAGGACAAGGACAAGGGTGTCCGCGGAGGCGATGAGGAACCTCGGCAAGTACATGATCACGGTGTTCGCGATATTCGCGTTCGTTAAGGTGATCGAGACCCTGCTCCTGATGTACACCGCGTCGTCGGGCCTTCCTGAGCTGCCGGTGTTCCTGTTCAGCTTCATAGCGTCCCTCGGCCTGTTCTACGCCACCCCTGCGGTGGTGCTGGAAGAGAAGAAGCCCGCGCCAGCAGTGGTCAGCAGCTTCAAGCACGTGTTCCGCAAGCCGATGCACTTCATACTCTGGCTGGTGGTGGCGTTCGTGCTCCTTGCGGCCGTTTCGACACTGTCATTCACCATGTTCACGGACACCGGCTTGAGGCAGGGATTCACCATCATCGTGAACTCGCTGTTCATACTGCCGTTCCTGGTGGTGCTCCAGGCGCATATATACCTGCTGAAGTACACCATAGTGCGCTGAGCTGTTAATACAAAGGTGGACGATGGCATCGAGAAAGCCGCACACGAGGCGCCGCATCAGCGGCTCCAAGCAGAACCAGCTGATAGGGATACTGCTGCTGTTCCTCACGTTCGCAGCTCTATGCTATATCATCATGTCCGCCACCAATGACGGCACCATCAAGCTGCCGTTCGGCCAGGAGAACCAGACGCCGGAGGAGCTGAACACGTCCAGCATGACGACAATCTCTGTCGTCTACACCAATTCAGGCAATTCCGTGCAGAGATGACGGGGCGGTTTCCGTCGTTACTTCCGCTTACGACCGCCATTCGGTCGGGTGAAGGGTTTTAAAGGTTAGACTCGTAGCAGATACAGCTAATTGTGAGACAACGTCGAGATTAGACTGAAATAGGTAAAGGAGTGATTTGATGTATCCAGTTTCGCCTTCAGCATACGACAGAGCGATCACAGTGTTCTCACCGGACGGAAGGCTGTTCCAAGTGGAGTACGCGAAGGAAGCGGTGAACCGCGGCGCGACAGCCATCGGTTTCACGAGCAGGGAAGGCACGGTGTTCCTCGTGCACAAGACCAGGGTGTCCAAGCTCATCGTCCCGGAGTCGTTGAAGAAGATATTCATGGTGGACGACCACATGGCGATCGTCGCATCCGGCCTCGTGGCTGACGCCAGGAGGCTGATCGATTCCGCCCGGGTCGAGGCCCAGAAATACAGGTACACTTACGGCGAGGCCCCCGATGTGGAATACGTCGCGCGTTTCATTACCGATCAGATGCAGCTGTACACCCAGTACGGCGGCGCTAGGCCGTTCGGAGTCTCGCTCCTTTTCGGGGGGGTGGATGCCGCGCCAAAGCTGTTCGAGGCTGAGCCGAGCGGGGCATTCACGGGCATGAAGGCAGCCGTCATCGGCGCAGGCAAGTCGGAAGTCACCGAATTCCTGGAGAAGGAATACAGCGATACGCTGTCCATCGACCAGATGGTCTCGCTCGGGTTCAAGGCGATGAAGCAGGTGCCGGACATGAAGCTCAAGTCTGACATCTTCGACGTCGGAGTCATCCCGGCCGCCACCAAGAAGTTCGAGCTGCTCGCTCCCGAGAGAGTCAACAGCTTCATCACCAAGATCTGATTCCTCTGGTGCTGTCGGCCTAGGGAGCGGAAGGTCTTTTGCGAAACCATGTGCAATAGGTGCGTGATATGAGTTCTATGGAGAATGCAGTTGTGGCACACATGTCTGTGGCGGGCGAGAAGTTCGAGATCTACGTGGATCCGAACCTCGCGCTTGACTTCAAGCTCGGAAAGAAGAAGGATTTCAACAATGTCATGGTCGTGGAGGAAGTGTTCAAGGACGCCAAGAAAGCGGACAGGGTCTCCGGAGACAAGCTGAAGAAGGCGTTCGGAACAGAGGACATATTAGAGGTGGGGAAGAAGATAGTCCTGAACGGCGAGGTGCCCATCACCACGGAACAGAAGAGGCACATGATCGATGAGAAGAGGAAGAAGATCATCGCCCTCCTCGCGCGAGAGACAATCGATCCCCGCACAAACGCGCCGCATCCCCCGCAGCGCATCGAGAAGGCGCTCGAGGAAGTGAAGATCCATGTCGATCCGTTCAAGCCGGCGGAACAGCAGATCCAGGAAGCGATAACTGCGCTCAGGCCCGTGCTTCCCATGAAGATAGAGACCGCGCGTCTCGCGGTCAAGGTTCCTGCTGATGTGGCGCAGAAGCTGTACGGCTCCTTCAAGGAGTACAACGTGCAGCAGGAAGAGTGGCAGGGCGACGGCTCGCTGATCGTGGTCGTCGAGATCCCGGCCGGGCTGCAGACGGAGTTCTTCGAGAAGGCCAACCGGCTGACGGCCGGAAGGGCGCAGATCAAGGACCTGAAGAAGGATGTCAAGAAGTAAGCGAGTTAGACGGACCGAACAGATCGCATATCGCAGTTACGAAATAAAAAAATAAAATAAGGTGAAAAAATGACAAAATTGGTTACGCCGGGAGATTTGCTCCTGGATAGGCCGGTGCGCAACCCCTACACGTTCGTGAAGGCGGAGAAGACGTACGCGGCAGTGGTCGGCATGTTCGATCCCGAGCAGGGAAGGTTCATGCCGATAAAAGGATCGTACCTCCCGATGGTGGGGGACGACGTGATCGGCGTGGTGGAAGAGGAGAAGGTCATCGGATACGGCATCAACCTGTTCTCCCCGTACAAGGGGCTCCTGTCCTCCAAGGGACTGAGGTTCCCGTTCGAGCCGAACAACATCATCCTCGCCCAGGTATCCGAGGTCAGCGAGGTGAAGGACATCTGGCTCTCCAGGCCCATGAAGCTCGAGGGCGGAGAGATCATAGACATCGCCCCGACAAAGGTGTCGAGGGTGATAGGCAAGCATTCATCCATGCTCAACGTGGTGAAGGCCGCGACGAAGTGCGACATACTCGTCGGGAAGAACGGCCTCATCTGGATTAAGGGGCCGAACCAGCAGAAGGCCGCCGAGGCGATCGAGAAGATCGACCGCGAGGCGCACCTGCCGGGCCTGACCGACCGCATCATGGAATTCCTCGGAGTCAGTCCCGAGGAGGTGGCGGCGATGGCGGCGCAGCAGCCCCAGAGGAGCAGCTTCGAGGCGGGCCGCGACGAAGGCCAGCGCGAGGAGCGCGGCGGATTCGGCGGAAGGGACCGTGGCGGCTTCAAGGGACGCGATGACCGCGGACCGCGAAGGGATTATGGCGACCGGGGCCCGAGGAGGGACTACGGGGACAGGCCGAGACGAGACGCTCCGAGAGAGTCTCCGGCCGGGACTGGGAGTTCCGGCGAGCAGCAGCCTGCCGAGCAGGCGCAGGCATCAGAGCGGGGCTCTGGGCAGTAATATTGATTGAGGTGAAAAATATGGGAACACCATCTGAACAGCCGCTGATCGTAGGCGGCAAGAGGCTCGACGGACGGGCCATGGACGAACTGAGACCGATAACAATCACCGCGGGCGTACTGAACCGCGCGAACGGCAGCGCTTATCTCACCTGGGGGAGGAACAAGGTGATGGCGGCGGTGTACGGGCCGAAGGAAGTATTCCCGAAGCACGAGACCGACCCCTACAAGGCCGTCGTGAGGTGCAGGTACCTCATGGCGCCGTTCTCAACCGACGACCACGGCCGATCCGGCCCGAACAGGAGGTCAAGAGAGATCTCCATGGTCATCAAGGAGGCGTTCGCCAATGTCGTAGTCGCGGAGGTATATCCGAAGACAGCGATAGAGGTCTATATTGAGATCCTTGAGAGCCACGGCTCAACCCGTGTGGCAGGGCTCACCGCAGCCGCGGTCGCCCTCGCCAACGCGGGCATCCCGATGAGGGACCTCCCGATAGGAGTCTCCATTGGCAAGATAGATGGCCAAGTCGCCGTCGACATGCAGAAGGAGGAGGACAACTTCGGCCAGGCGGACATGCCGTTGGCGATCAAGCCGACGACCGGAGAGATCGTCCTGCTGCAGATGGACGGGAAGATGACCCGTTCCGAGTTCGAGCAGGCGCTTGACATGGCGTACGCGAAAGTGGATGAGATCCACGAGTTGCAGGTCGCGGCGCTGAAGGAGTACTTCGACCGCGCGGCAGTGATGCCGCAGGAGGAGTGAATTAGGTGATAATATGGTTATGGCTATAGACGAGCTGAAGAAGGCCACAGTCCTCGACTTCATCAAGTCGGGCAAGAGGATCGACGGCAGGGGCTTCGATGAGTACAGGAAGATAACGATCAAGAAAGGGGCGATCGGCGTCGCGGAAGGGTCCGCTGATGTCACCATCGGCAAGTCCCGCGTCATCGCGGGGGTGAAGACCGAGATAGTCACCCCTTTCTCGGACAGGCCGAATGAGGGCACGCTCACGTTCGGAGCGGATTTCCTCCCGATGGCTCACGAGACGTTCGAGCCGGGACCGCCGCGCATAGAGTCCATTGAGCTCGCCCGTGTCGTTGACCGCGGCATCAGGGCGGCGGAAGCGATTGACCTCAAGTCAATGTTCATAGAGGAAGGCAAGGTATGGGGCGTCTACGTTGACATCTATGTGATTGACCATGACGGCAATCTGCTGGATGCGGCGGCGATGGCATCGACCGCGGCTCTCCAGAGCCTGGAACTGCCCGCTTATCGCGATGGCAAGATAATCCGCGAGGAGAGGAGCCCGAAGGCGCTCCTGGAAGTGCCGACATACTGCACGTTCGTGAAGATCGGGGACAAGCTCGTCCTTGATCCGCTCTACTCCGAGGAGATCGTGGCCGACGCCAGGATCACCTTCTGCGTGGGCGACGACATGCTGTACGCCATCCAGAAGGCGGGCCACGGCGCGTTCACCAAGGAGGAGACATTGTCCATGCTGGACAGGTCTTTCGCCTTGAGAAAAGAATTATTAAGCCATATAGAGAGATAATAGCGCATTTTCTCTCAAGAAAGGCAAGGTAAAACTGATAGAAGAGTGATCTCATGGTTTCCCCACAAGTAAGAGGAGGACGTTCAGTCAAGATTCGTATGCAGGCTGTCAACAAGCAGCTGAAGGCAAAGTACAACTGCCCTCGCTGCGGCAAGCCGAAAATGAAGAGGACTGACACAGGTATATGGAAGTGCAAGGGCTGCTCGGCCGTGTTCGCCGGCGGCGCATACTCGTTGACCACCCAGGCGGGAGAGGTCGCGGCGCGCGTCGTGGCGGACTACAACAAGAGGTCAGCCTGATCCGAACGGTGGTATGATGTACGTCTGTCATAATTGCGAGAAGGAGATCGAGGAGATCGGAAACTTCGTCCGATGCCCCTACTGCGCCTGGCGCATACTGTACAAGCCGCCACTCCCGGTGGCGCGCAGCATCAGGGCGGATTGATCCCTCCAGCACGGTCCAGCCTTGATTCTTATGTATATCACCACCAGCAGGAAGCCCTCGGATTCAACGAGGGTGCTCGCGAGGAACATCTCTTCTTTTCTCAACTCCACCTATGAGAATAGGGGCAAGAAGTCGATTGAAGACGTCGTTTCGCGCGCCCGGCTGCTCGGATTCAGGCGCGTCCTGATCATCAGCGAATCAAAGGGAAACCCGAATAAGCTGTCGTTCATATCCATCGCCAAGGGGTGGGACTGGATGTCTCCTGAGATACTATTCTCGGTGGCCACGTCCCAGCTGAAGGAGAAGATAGGCAGGATAGGCAAGGACGCCTTCGTCCACGCGAAGAACAAGGATCTCGCAGACCTGTTCGGCGCCCCGGAACCGGCCACGGACGACACCGTCACAGTATCGATCCAGAACGATTCCATCGCGTTCAAGTACGAGGCGAAGAAGCTGGTCCTCAACATCAAAGGGTTCTTGACATCCAGCCCGAGCGACGATGACGACGATGACGATGAGGCGGAAGACGAGCCTGAAGGGGCTGAACCGTCCGATGAGGATGACGACGAGGTCGGGTGACGATATGGCGATGAAACTCACAATAGAGGTCCCATTCAGGACGGAATCGTTGGCGAAGAGGGCGCTCGCCGCCCTCCAAGGCGAGCTCACTTTCCAGGGCAGAGCGAAAGCATCTTTAACCCAGAGGAAGAATACAATATCAGTGGCGATCGAGGCGGAGGATCTCGCATCCCTCCACGCGGCCGCCGGCTCCCAATTGAGGGCTCTGAAGGTCATCATGGGCGTCCAGAAGTTCGCCGAGGAATGAACCGGGGCGTTCGAGAGTCATATTCACGAGGTGTTTTTCATGGCAGACGAAGACAAGCAGATCGAGTTCCAGTCGATGCAGCAGCAGCTCCAGCTCATCATGCTCCAGAAGCAGCAGATGAAGCTCCAGTCCGACGAGATTGACCACGCGCTCCAGGAAGTGGAGAAGGCGAAGGGCGAGACCTACCGGTTGGTGGGGCCGATCCTCATGCAGTCCTCCAAGGACGAGATCGTGAAGGACCTGAACGAGAAGAAGACCTCGCTCGAGTCCAGGATCACGATCATGGAGAAGCAGGAGGAGAGGCTGAAGAAGCAGCTCTCCGACAGCAGGAATCCGGCCGAGCGCAGATAGTTCGTTTTTCGCCTTCCTTTTCAGTTCTTCTTTTTTTGTTTATTTTGGCTTGTAGAGGTATCTCCGCAGGTCGATCTTTCCGTCCTTCACTTCGATCCCATCGGCCTTCAGCAGCGCAGCCTTCCTGGCTTTTCCGCCAGCGGCAGAGTACTCGCCGATGGATCCGTCGCTGCGGATCACCCTGTAGCAAGGGATATGTTTCGGATCGGTGTTGGTTCTCATCGCAGTGCCGACCGCACGGTAGGCGTTGGAACGGGCCGCTTTCGCCAGTTCCTTGTAGGTGGTCACCTTCCCTCTCGGCACCTTCCTCAGCGCATCGTAGACTCCTTCGGCAAATCGCCCTTCCATGGCTCTGGCTCCCAAGCGCTGTATTTAAAATCAGACGATGAAATCGCGGCATGGCGCAGGCAGCGGACCCAATGATGCTATTCATCGTCCAGCCTGCGGCAGTGTTCCTGGCGCTGGTCATAGTCTGGCTCGTCCAGTCTCTGGCCGTGCTTTACATTTCCAGGAAACTGATATTCCCGCAGCTCTACAAGTTCAGGATAACCGAGCTGCTCATCGCCGAAGTGGCGATAGCGATCCACGAGATGTCCCATCTACTCTCGGCTTTCCTCACTGGATCAGGGATAGACCTGCGCAGCTCGTTTCTCACTTCGAAGGCCGGCAGGATCACCGCGGTTCGCGAGGAATCAGTCGGCGGGTGGATATCATCCATCATCGCGGCTTTCGCCCCCGCGTTCGTTTCCTCTTCCGTGTTCTTCATCGCGGTGGTGATGCTCACGCAGGTCCAGCTTCCTTTCGGCGGAATATTCTCTTTCAAGGACGCCGATATGGACTTGGCTGCCGGAGTGGTTTCGGCCGCAGAGAACGTGATTCTCCCGTTCGTCCTGGCCCTTCTCTCAGTCGTCTCCCAGCCGAGCGTGGTGGGCGCGGTGCTCCTCTATTTCCTAATAGTCCTTTCGATAACTGCGGGCCCCAGCGAGGGCGACTGGAAGGCGGCGATGGGCATACTCTTCTCGCCTGTCTCACTGCTGCCGCTGTTTCTCCTGCTGCTCATTGCGAACTATGTGTTCGCCCAATTCAACATCGGCATATTAGTCCCGATGGTCTCGCTCCTGCTCGTGTCCATCTCGGTGGTATCGCTCGGCCTTGTCGCCGCGTTGTTTCTCTCGGGGCTGTTGTACCTGCTATCGCGCGCTCTGAAACGTTCTTAAACAACCGGACTGATGTGAGACTATGGCTGGAAGGGCGGTCGGGAAAAGGAAGAAGCTGAGGATCGGCTGGTTCACATTCACCTGCTGCGAAGGGTGCGCCACGGTCTTCGTCGAGCTGATGAACGACCACTTCAAGGAGTGGCGCGAGCAGATCGACTTCAGGCACTGCAGGATACTGAAGTCCAAGAACGACATGAGGGGCATGGACCTCGCGATAGTGGAGGGCGCCATCGCCTCGAAGGACGATGTCGACAAGCTGAAAACGATCAGGAGGAACGCCAAGCGCGTGATGATTGTCGGATCTTGCGCCATCAATGGGATGCCTGCCGCCCTCAGGAACAACTTCGATGCAAAGAAGATGAAGGAGATACAACCCATCCTCAGGAAATTCGGCCATCTCCCGAAGGTGGAACCCGTCGTCAAGTTCATCAAAGTGGATTCTCAAGTGCCGGGCTGCCCGATGAGCGACAAGATGTTCCTTGCGGAGCTCGGCGGATATCTTGCCGAATTCGGCGTCAAATCCGCCCCGGGCGAATGAAGGTGCGATCATGCATAACACATCCGACATACACATAGAGGACCTGAGCAAGATAGAGGGCCACACCAATCTTGACATCGGGATCAAGGGCGACAAGGTCACTTCCGTGAAGCTGAGGATCAGCGAGAACAAGCGATTCTACACCCAGGCGATTCGCGGCCTGACCATCGATGAGATCCCATCGCTGGTATCCAGGATATGCGGCACATGCAGCATCTCGCACATGACGTGCGCCATCGAGGCATTGGAGACCGCCCTTGGCGTGGAGCCGTCCGAGCAGACGCTTGTCCTCAGGAACCTCTCCATGAACGGCACGATACTGCGCGACCACGCCATGCATCTCTATCTCTTCTGCCTGCCGGATATCATCGGCACGGATTCCGTGCTTGATTTCGGCCCGAAGGATATGCGGATTGTGGAGCGGGGCCTGGCGGTCAAGAAGGCGGCGAACAATCTCGCCACCCTTGTCGCCGGACGAGCCGTTCACGCGATATACCCTAAACTCGGCGGATTCACCCAAGCACCGGAAGAAGCAAAAGCGAACCGGCTGGTCAAGGAGATGAAATATGTGAGGGACAACGTGTTTGACGCGCTTGACCTTTTCCTCGGCAGCGATTACGAGCTGGAATGCTCCGCGCGTGACGTCGCCATGGTGAACGACGATTTCAATTTCGTGAAAGGCAGCATAATGACGTCAGACGGCCAGGCCATACAGGATGATGAGTTCCAGGACCATCTGCATCGCGTGGTGCTGCCTTACTCACAAGCGACAGGGTTTGAGTTCCAGGGCAAGGAGTACAAAGTCGGAGCGCTGCCGCGCATCAATCTCAACGAGAAGAGCCTTCACAAGGACACCCGGAAGGATGCGGCGAAGCACCTGAAGCCTTTCCCATCCAAGAACATCTACCACAACAACCTGGCGCAGGCCATTGAGATGCTCCATTGCATAGACAATTCCATTGAGCTCCTGGAGTCGTCCGATTTCAAGGACGAATCGCCCCTGATGCCGAAAGGCAAGAGCGGCGCAGGGGTCGGAGTCATAGAGGCCCCGAGAGGGACTCTGTACTACGAGCTGATAGTGAAAGACAGCAGGATCCACGACGGCACGTTGGTCATCCCGACCGCGCAGAACCAGGTCAACATGGAGAGGGACATCCGGAAGCTGGTGGAAGAGGACCTGTCGCGCGGAACGGACCGGCACACGATGGAGCACGACATAGAGAAGCTCATCCGCGCGTACGACCCGTGCATGTCGTGCGCGAGCCATTTCCTCAAAGTGAGATGGAAGCAGGAGCAATAATCGGACTCTCGGCTTTTATCGGAGCTGCGCTTTCACCAATTTCTTCAGCTCAGCGAATGCCTTTGCCTTGCTGTAGCTCATCGGTATGCAGAACACCCTGAGCTTTTTCAGCTTTCCCATCTTCTGCATCAGCTTCAATGTCATCCCTAGGTCGAAGTCATGCAGGGAGCACGTTCTGTTGGAGCACAGCGAATCCACATCCGTCAGCACCGAGACTTCCTTGATTCCTTTCGCAGTATCGAGGATATCTATCTCTGGCCGTTCCTCTATGTCGTCGGGCGAGTTCGCCTCTACGAATTCAATGTCCGGAAACTCCTTGCGCAGCTGGGGGATGAGGAGAAAAGGTAGGCTATCTTCCTTCAGCAGAGGATTGCCGAAACAATAGACTGTTTGCCGCTTCGCCTTAGTGCCGTGCGGCTTCAGGTCGCCATCGCTCTTTGGCATGTGAACGCCGATCAGATCTTTCTCTTCCCGCCGTCCTCGATGTGGATGCAGTTCACAGGGCACGCCTCAGCGGCATCCTGGTTGCATTCGATTGCCTTCACTTCAAGCTCCTCGTTCTTGCCGACCTTCTTGGCGCCGATGAGCCTGGACTTGCCGTCGGAATCCATCTTCCAGTGCTTCGAGCAGACGGCCGCGCACGTGCCGCAGCCGATGCATGCTTCTCTGTCATGTATTATCTTCGCCATAAGAACACCTCAAAACAGACCAGACATCTGTCACGTTTGATTGTTGTTAATATCATTTCAGGGCAAGCTTCAATACGCTTTCGTTCACGTCAGGAGACGGCAGCATCTTGACCGCAGCCATCATCTTACCCTTGTCCAGCTTGATCAGCTTCTTCTTCATCGCCCTGCCGAGCAGATAGATGTTGGCATAGACTGTCGATCCGACGGCCTTCTTCGCGATCTCAGACGCATCCACGACCTCCACGTTCTTCGCCGTCGTCTTCAATGTCTTGACTATGACCCCGATCTCGGGATACCTGATCCTCTCGATGTCCATCTTGGTCGGCTTGATCTTCTTGGTGTCCATGATGACCGCTGTCCTGTCCCTATCCATGTATTTGTACATGACGAGCGCTTCAAGCGGCTCCAGGGCTATGACGAGGTCAGCCTCGCCGTTCGGGACGATGGACGACCTTACGGTCTTGCCGAATCGTATGTGGCATTCAAGGTGGCCGAACCTCTTTGCGAGGCCGTGGAGCTCGCTCATCCTGACCTCCTGTCCGCTCGCCATGGCTGCCTCCGCCATCACGGTGGCCAGGGAGAGCGCTCCCTGTCCGCCCACGCCGGTTATTATGATATTGGTGATGCCGTCCGACTTTGGCTTTGCCATCTTTGTCGCGGTCTTCTTCGCCATGATCGTCACTTCTTCTGCTCCGGTTCCTTCCTCACGCCGATCGCGCCGAAAGGACAGACCTGGGCGCATACCGTGCATCCCCAGCACATGTCCGGATTGATGTAGTAGTGCTTCTTCGGCATGTCCACGTGTATCGCAGGGCAGCCGTACTGGACGCAGAGGTCGCACTTCTTGCATTTCTTCTGGTCGATCTCGAACACCGGTATCTTGACCTTGTTCTTCCTCGCGTTCCTCATGAACATGAGCCTGCAGGGCTGGCGCGCGATGAGCACCTTCGGCCCTTTCTTCTTCAATAGCTCGGTGATCGTGGCCTGCATCTTCTTGGTGTCAAACGGATTAACTGTTGTCACTTCCGCACCGAGCGCCTTTGCGACCTCCTCTATCGACGCCTTCCTCGCCGCCTCGCCGCCGCATCGTACCCCCATTCCCGCGTTCGGCTGCTGGCCCGTCATCGCCGTGATGCCATTGTCCAGCACCATGATCAGGAGGTCCGAATCGTTGTAAGCGGCATTCAGTATCGCGGGCATGCCGGCGTGGAAGAACGTGCTGTCGCCCATGACCGTGATGACCGGCTTGCCTGTGGCCTTGTTGATCCCGTGGGAGATGCCCGTGCCGGCGCCCATGGCGATCACATAGTCCTGCATCTCTATCGGCTTGTAGATGCCCAGGATGTAGCAGCCGATGTCTCCGGCGTATGTCATGTCCTTGCCTGCGCTCGTCTTCGCGTTCCAGAAGCTGGCGCGATGCGGGCAGCCAGGACAGAGGATGGGGTCGCGCTTGAACACGTGAGCAGGGGTCTTCTTCTCTTCCTGGATCGGCAGGCCGAGTATGCTGCCGATCGCGGCGGTCACTTTCTCGAGCCGCATCTCTCCCCATTGGGGTATGAGGTCCTTGCCCCTCACCTTGACGTCGACGACCATCTCGCTCTCTATGGCTTTCACTTCATTCTCCAGGAATCCTTCCAGCTCCTCGACCACGAGGATCTGCTTGAGATTGAAGCCGGAAATGAACGACTTGATCCTGTTCTTCGGATAGGGATACATGGCTACTTTCAGCACAGGCAGGTCGATGCCGAGCCTGTCCAGCGCCTCCGTCACATACGTGTACGACACTCCGCTCGTGATGATGCCTAGGTCGTTGCGCTTGCCCTTTATTGTGCGATGCAGGTCGGTCTTCTCGCTCCATTCCTCCACCTTCTTGAGGATGCCGTGGAGCTCTGCGTGCCTCTCCACTATCTTCGGCGGCATGGTGTGCCACCTGTTCTCCTTGGTGAATGCGCCCTGCCCTACTGCCTTGCCCTTGGATATGGGGCCGAGCCTGACCACCCCCCGCGAGTAGCAGACCCGCGTGGTCAGCCTGACGATGACCGGGATATGGAACTTCTCGGACATCTCGAATGCCAGCTTGGTGAAGTCCTTCGCTTCTTGCGGGTCGGACGGCTCCAGCATCGGCATGTGCGCTATCTTCGCGAATGGCCTGGTGTCCTGCTCGCTCTGTCCCGAGCTCCAGCAATTCGGGTCGTCCGAGTAGACGATGACCATCCCGCCCTTCACCCCATAGAACGAGAGGGGGAATACGCTGTCGGTGGCGACGTTGAATCCGAAGTGCTTGAACGAGACCATGGAGCGCAGTCCGCTGCATGCGGCCCCGGCGGCCGCTTCAGCCGCTGTCTACTCGTTGGTGGAGTATTCCGAATAGACGCACGCTTCCTTGC
>CABMEP010000017.1 GCA_902385155.1 uncultured archaeon
AGGGCAACAAGCGGGTCGGGGCGGGGGATGCGTCCATAATCCAATACATACGGAACGTCATCGACCTGGGCGACGTGACATTCCAGATACTCACGAGGGACACCGATTTCCGGAAACTGATGCGAGGCTGCAGCACGGTAAGGGTGCTGAAGTGGGGCTATTTCAGGCAGAGACTCGCTGCCGTGATGTGATCCGGCCGATCACAGGCCGGGTTGGAAAAAAGACGGGTTTATCTGATTGTACTGGGCCGGCAGCCTGCGGTAGTTCTCCTGTATGCCGCTAGCTCCGAAGAGGAATTCGTTGCGCACCAGCTTCGCGACCAGGTCCTCGTACTCGACGAGGAACAGCTCCCTCGCGGGTTTCACCACCACGCCCTCCATGAATGCGGGGGCGTTGGCCTCATTGTCGAAGGCGAAGCGCGACTTCAGGTCGAGGAGCGAGATCGCCTGCTCCGGGGTGAACATTCCGTACCCGAGGTTCGCGACGGGGAAGAAATCCCATCCGTTCCTGGAGGCGAACTTCACTTTCCCTCCCTTTATCATGCTGAAGAAATCCTGCTTGCCCGGGAAACACATGAAACGTTTCGACTCCGTGTCGAAGACATCGAATACCGCGAACCGTGCGGGGACGCGGTACACCCCCGTGTTCAGGCCGGGCTTGCATATCCGCATGTCCTCCGCGAAGACTATGAAGCGCTTGCCGTCCGCATGGAACAGCGCCGAGGTGCCGTTCATCTTCTCCTCGACTATGAGCTTCGGGCCGCTGAACAGCCTCTTCACCCTGTCCTCGGGCATCAATGTCTCTTCCTTGCAGTGCACCGTCTCGCCGAACGGCAGCCTGCGGATGTCGGGCATTCTCCTTGGGATTAGTGAATTGGACAACACAGCACCTGCTGATTTACCTTCATTGAACTATAAATACATTCCGTTTCAGTGAAACAGGGCTGCGCGTCCACAACATATAGTATCGCATGTTGATGGCATAGAGAATGAGGGCCGCGACCAACTCGTGGACCGGCCTACATGGAGAACAGGAATGTCTGGTAGAGCAGGACAGCCAGCAGCGCCAGGAAGACCGGCAGCAGGTAGTCCTGGTAGAGCGCGACGAACCTCCACGCCCAGAGGGTGAACTTGTTGAACGGCTTGTTCCTGCTCTCTATGAGAGAGATGAGCTCGTTGAAGTACTCGCGCTCCCCGGCGGGCATCTTCGCCTCCTTGATGCGCTTGATCTCCTTCCCTTCCACGACCTCCACTTCCTCCTGCTTGCCCACCTCCTTCTTCGCGGACTCGTACCACGGGGGCAGCGAGGACTTCTTGCCCTTCTGCTTCCTGCCGGAGGTGAGGTATCCGATCGGGTCGGCGGCGATGGGATCGATCGCCCTGATGTAGTCCGACATCCTGATCTCCCTGTTCTTGCCTGTCTTCAGCGCCTCCAGCCACGGGAACGCCGCGGCGTCGTCGCTGATGGCCTTCATGTCTGACGATGAATAGGCTTCGGTCGCTCTCGCGAGCCTGTCCCAGTTGACGTTCTTCGCGACCGGCCTGCCCCTGGCATAGAACTGGAACATCGCCTTCCTGGAGTTGTAGTCGGGCTCGCCGACGTAGATCATCTTCGTGAAACGGCCGGCCCTTCTCAGCGCCGGGTCGACGTCCCACGGGGCGTTGGTCGCTGCGACGACGAGGACGTTCTCGTTCCTCGCCTCCACTCCGTCCATCTCGTACAGGAGCTGGTTGACCGCCATACGCATGTACTGGGCGGACTCCTTCATCTGCTCCCTGCGGCCCCCGAGGCCGTCGATCTCGTCGATGAATATGATGCACGGGGACGCCTTCCTGGCGGCCTCGAATATGTTCCTGATGTTCTTCTCAGTGTTGCCGACGTACATGTCGAGGACGTCGGACAGCTTGACGTTGAGGAAGTTCGCGCCCACCTCTCCGGCTGCCGCCTTCATGATGAACGTCTTTCCGCATCCGGGCGGGCCGTAGAATATGACGCCTCCGCCGCCGAGCTTGCCGTACTTCCTGGCGAGGTCAGGATCCTTCAGCGGATAGACGATGTACTCCTTGATGAGCTCCTTGACCCCCTCCATGCCCACGACGTCCTTGAATGTCGCCTTGGGCTTGGCCATGAACTTGACGGCGCTGACCCCCTCGCCGGTCGTGCCCGACTCCTTCTCCGACTTCTTCTTCTTGGCGGCCTCGAGATGCTCCTTCGCCTCGGCGAAGTCGGGGTTCAGCTCCAGCGCCTTCTCGTAGTCGGCGACCGCCTCCTCGTACTTCTCGAGGTATTCGTACGCGAGCCCCCTCGCGTTGTACGCCTCCGAGAAGTTGGAGTCGATCTCCATCACGCGGGTGAAGTTCTCCACCGCGGTCTCGTAGTCCTGCAGGCAGGCGTACGCCAGCCCTCGGTTGTAGAACGCCTTCAGGTAGTCCTTGTTGAGCGAGATGGCCTTGTTGTAGTCCGCGATGGACTTCTCGAAGTCCTGCTTGCGGTAGTAGGCGTCGCCCCGGTTGTTGTAGATGAGCGGGTTGTCGGGGTCGATGTCGGAGGCGCGGGTGTAGTCCTCGATCGCCTTGTCGTAGTTCTTCTTGTTGTAGTAGCATAATGCGCGGTTGAAGTAGGACTCGAGGAAGTTCGGGTTGAGTATGACGGACATGTTGTAGTTCTCTATGGCGCGGTCGTAGTCGCCCTGCTCGTAGTAGGTGTTGCCCTTCTCGTAGTACGCGGTGGCGTCCAGCAGCTCGCCCTTGTCCTTCCCCGGCATTCCGCCGACACCGCCCATCTCCTCGTCCGCCATATCGCTGCCTGAAGAGAAGTTGTAAGAAAGCTATATAAATCTGCGACGCCAGCCCTCGATAAACCGCGGCATGCGTCGTATGCGAAAGCGAGAATGTGCCGCGCTGAGAAGGTTGAAGGTTGCATCGGAAGGGATTGCTATGGATATCATCGGTCTGATCAAGGGTTTCTTCATCGCGATATTCGTTCTTCTGCTGATGTCGGCGGTCCCGATATTCATCATGTCCAACTCAGTGAAGTCCACTCTTCTGCAGCCGTCGTTCTACGCAACGCAGCTCGAAAGCATGAACGCCTATCAGAAGGCGCAGGCAGCCATACTCGACTTTGTGGTCAACGCATTCCCGCAGGATCAGCTGAGCACATATGGCATCACCTCGACCGAGCTGAGGGCTGCATTCGCCAAGCAGATAACCAAGGACTGGATAAAGAACGAATCGACCAGGCTGATCAACGGCCTGATATGGTATATGACAGACCAGACGCAGGGGGTCAACCTGTCGATCTCGCTAAAACCGAAAGCTGTGGCGGCCCTGAGCAGCGTGGTGGCATCGAAGCTTGGAGTGAGCGAATCGGACGCATCCCCCATCATAGAGCAGGCGATCGGCAGCCAGATACCCGACCCATTCGATGCCTCTACCCTGATGCCGGGCATCAAGGACGGCCTCAAGCAGGCGAAATCATACGTCGGGATGTTCATGCAGTTCTCAGGCATCATGCTGATAGCGATCATAGCGTTGCTGGTGCTGATATTCCTGTTCACTCTGGACATGGTCAAGTTCTCCAGGACAGTGGGCTGGCCGATGCTCCTCACGGGAGCGCTGCTCGCGATCACCTCGTTCATGCTGCCGGGCACGGTATCGGACATGCTGAGCTCGGCCATGCCATCCGGCAGCGGGCTGTCCGTGCAGACGGTGATAGACTTCCTGCGCCCGCTGTTCAACGACATACTGATGCAGTCGATCATCCTGATCGTGGTCAGCGTGCTGCTGATAGCGTTCTCCTTCGTCTACCCGATGGTGATGAAGACGTCAGGGAACGACAAGAAGAGGAAGTGAGCTCTGGTTCTTCTTTTAGTTTTTTATCTAGTCCTAGTGAAACGGGCGTAAGAAAAGCTGAAGAAAAAAGAATCCTCAGGCCTTCAGCTCATTGGACCTGCTCTTGATCTCGGACTGCAGCCTCTGCACGAAGTCGTCGATTTTCACGTTGTTCGCGACCTCGCCCGTGCGCTTGCGGACGGAGATCATGCCCGACGCAGCCTCCCTCTTGCCGATGACGAGCATGTAAGGAATCTGTTTCAGCTGGGCGTCCCTGATCCTCGCCTCGAGCTTCTCGTTGTGCGCGTCCACTTCGGAGCGTATGCCCTTCAGCTTCAGCTCCGCGTCAAGCGTGCGGCAGGCTTCGATCTGGTCGTCCGTGAGCGGCAGTATGCTGACCTGCATCGGGGCGAGCCATGTCGGGAACCTGCCCGCGTAGTGCTCTACGAGTATGCCCATGAACCGCTCCATGCTCCCGAGGATGGCGCGGTGGATCATGATGACCGGCGCTTTCTGGCCGTCGGCCGCGACGTACTCCGCGTTGAACCTCAGCGGCATCTGGAAGTCGAGCTGGAACGTGGCGCACTGGTGCGGCCTTCCGAGTGCGTCCGTAATATCTACGTCGATCTTAGGGCCGTAGAACGCGCCGTCACCTGCGTTGATCGTGTACTCGATCTTGTTCGTCTTCAGCGCCGCGGCGAGCGATGCCTCCGCCTTCTCCCAGAGCTTCGCGTCTCCCATGGCCTTCTCCGGCTTGGTGGAGAGCTTGACCTTGTACTGGAATCCGAATATGTCGCTGTAGACGTATTTCATGAACGACAGCAGCTCGCCGATCTCGGCCTCGATCTGATCCGGGGTGACGAACACGTGGGCGTCGTCCTGCGCGAACTTCGTGACGCGCGTCAGGCCGCCGAGCACTCCCGCGAGCTCGTTCCTGTGGAGCTGGCAGAAGTCGGCTATCCTGAGCGGCAGGTCCTTGTAGCTGTGCGATGTCGCGTTGTAGATGAGGAGGTGAGAGGGACAGTTCATCGCCTTGAGGGCGTAGTCCTCCTTGTCAACCTCGAGGCAGAACATGCTCTACCTGTAGTGCTCCCAGTGGCAGGAGGTCTCACAGAGCTTCTTCTTGAACATCTGCGGCGTGATCACTTCCTGGTAGCCGCGCTTGAGGTACTCCTCCCTCATGAACTTCTGGAGCTCGTGGTAGATGACCGCCCCGTTGTTGAGGAAGAACGGGCTTCCGGGCAGCGCCCATTCGTGCGTCATGAATATGCCGAGCTCGCGGCCGAGCTTCCTGTGGTCGCGCTTCTCCGCCTCCTCCAGGAACTTCATCCGCTCGTCCATCATCTTCTTCTCAGGATAGGCGAGGGCGTAAAGCCTCTGGAGCATCTTGTTGTTGATGTCGCCGTGCCAGTATGCTCCGGCGTTCTTCATGATCTTGAACGCCTTCAGCTTGCCCGTCGAAGGCAGGTGCGGGCCCCTGCACATGTCCACGAAATCAGCGCCGGTCCTGTAGATGGAGACCTTGTGCTCGCCCATCCCCTCCAGCTCGGTGATCATCTCCACCTTGTAGTTCTCGTGGATCTTCCCGAAGAGCTCCTTCGCCTCCTTGGTGCCGAGCTCGCTTCTTTCGAACTTCTCGTCATCCTTGACTATTTTTGCGAACTCAGCCTCTATCTTGGCGAAGTCCTCTGGGGTGAAGTTGTGCTCCGAATCGAAATCGTAGTAGAACCCTTCCTCAACAGGCGGGCCGATGGTGAGCTTGGTGCCTGGATACAGGCGCTTGACTGCCTTGGCCATCACGTGGCTGGCGCTGTGCCAGAACACCTCTTTCCCTTCCGCGTCCTTCCATGTCACGACAGAGAACTTGCAGTCGGCGGCGAGCGGAGTGTCTATGTCCTTGAGCTCGCCGTTTATCCTGCATGCCACCGCGGCGCCGGCTAGCCTCTCCCCTATCCTCTTCGCTACATCAAGGGCGGTCTCGCCCTTGCTGAACTCCAATGACTTCCCGTCCGGCAACGTGGCTTTCATGATGATCACTCAATAATCAATCAGCATCCAATGCATCGCAACATATACTGATAGAGAAGCATCGCCTGGAAGGCTAAAAAGACTTTGTATGGGGATGGCCCGCATAGCGCACGCAACGCACGCGGCCCAATATTTAGTATATATTTATAAACGAAATTCCAAATGCAGGCATGAACCAGAAGCGCCTTTGTTCTACCGACTCCCACAGAGTGGGGCTCATCGAATCCGTAAGGAAAGGCGGCCTTTCCCTGCACATACTCTTCGCGCTCATCGTTCTCGCAGCGATCGCCATGATAGCGGTAGCTGCGGCGCCCGCGTGCCCCGCAAACCTTGTAGGGATGTGCATGATGATTGACACAGGGCCCGAATGCATTGGTTCTTATCAGGATGCCCCTCCGTTCGGCCCAAGCGCATGCGCGTGGGATGGTAGTCAGTGCACGGGCGGCCTCCCCTGCGAAATATCCCCCTCGAACCCGAGTTGCGGCGACACCATCACCAGCGACACCACGCTCACGTCCGATATGACATGCGACAACAACGGAATAATCATAGGCGCGGACGACGTCACCCTTGACTGCGGAGGCAAGACAATCACATACGCCAATGCCGCGAACGGAAATGGGGTGCAGACGATGGGCGGAACGAATGGAGCCACGATAATCAACTGCAACATCGTACAGGGCAACAGCTCCACGGCATCCTCCAACGGAATATCTCTCGGCAATTCCCGGAACAACAATGTCTCCTACAACAACATCACGATCGAGGGGGACGCATGCCAGGGAATCGGGTTCGGGAACGTGAACGACAGCACCGTATCCCATAACATCGTGAACACAACCGGGATATACCAGCAGACGAGCCCAT
>CABMEP010000018.1 GCA_902385155.1 uncultured archaeon
AGGTCGACTGAGTGTACACGAGGGACACGTTCACAGGGAAGATCGGGGACAACATAGCGCCCGGCGCCACGCTCAGATTCAATTTCGAGATACATGTCCCCCAATGCCCCGGAGTGAACTGCGCGGTCCCGGTCACCGCGACGTGCAGGGAGAGGGTATCGGAAGGATGCCCTGGAAACGTCTACAACGACACCAAGGATTTCGGGCTGACCGGGGTGAAGAAGAGCAATGTGACGGGGACGGGCCTGCCCCAGCCGAACGGCAACGGGACGGCGCAGCCCCTACAGCAGAACGCGAGGGGCACGCCCTCCGCAGGGCAGGTCGGCGTCAGGACATTCAGCGGGAACATCAGCGACGTCATCGTGGGCGGCAAATACACCATGAAGGCCACGCTGAACAACGACTGGGACCGCACGATAAAATGCTCCTACAAGGTCCGAGGGACCAACTACGAGGAGGAACCGGTAACGGAAGGGCTGAACCCGGGCGCCAAGACGGATTTCAACATCGTATTCTTCGTGCCGGAGGGATGCACCGAGCCCTGCAGCGTGACGGCCCATGTCACCTGCTACGACAAGACGGCCGAAATCGCGGCCTACGAGACGGACGTCTCCTTCGACCTCATCGGGATCATAGACCAATGGCAGCAGATGCTCGGATTCGCGATCCTGGCCGCGATGGTGGTCGCGATCATCGCGGCGTTGTACTTCGCGTACAGGTTCATCGCAGGCAAGGCGGAGGGATCGCATGAAGAGAAGGACGAGGGAGGCAGGAGGAAGCTCTCCGCGATCATATTCACGGACATGAAGGGATACAGCAGGGAGATGGGCCAGGACGAGGAGGCCACCCTGAAGAAGCTCTGGCGCTACGAGAAGGCCATGAAGCAGATCATCAAGGAGCACGAGGGCCATGTGGTCAAGACCATAGGCGACGCGATAATGGGCGACTTCGACTCGGCGGTCCAGGCTGTGAGGGCGGCCATGGCGATACAGGACCTCCTCAGGAAGGAGGACATCAAGATCAGGATAGGCATCCATCTCGGGGACGTCATACACAAGGGAGGGGACGTCTTCGGCGACGGGGTCAACATCGCCAGCAGGATAGAGTCGATCTGCGAGCCGGGCGAGATCTACATCTCGGAGGACGTCTACAACCAGGTGAAAGGCAAGATACACGGCGACTTCCAGAGCCTCGGCAGGAAGCCGCTGAAGAACATAGACGTGCCGCCCCGGGTCTACAGGGTGAAGTGACCTGGCCGCCGCGATGGCGCACGACTGTTTTTAAAACCGAGCGCAGATACCAGCGTATGCAGTACATGGACGCGCCCGACATCAGGCAGAGGATGGAGCACATCGTCCGGACCGTCGGGATGGACCACGTCGACCTGACGAGGGTGGCGTGCTTCAGGAGCAAGGGATCGTCCACCCGCAGGATCATCGCGAGGTGCCACGGGCTGCCCAAGGTGATGCAGCTCGGGCTGAACACCAGGGCGTTCTACTGCATAGAGATGATCAGCGAGCGGTTCGACAGGATGTCGGAGGACGACCAGACGTACGTGCTCATACACGAGCTGATGCACATACCGAAGAGCTTCGGCGGCGGATTCAGGCAGCACGACTTCGTCTGCAGGAGGGAAGTGCAGAAGGTGCAGAAGCTGTACAGGCAGAGATGCGACCCGGAGGCGAGGAACGGAAGCGTCCTGGACCAGCTGAAGACAGCATTTAAAATGAACGCAGGGAAGGAGTAACGGAAGGGATACGAATGGACCAGAAGACCGCAGGGGCTATAATCTCGTTGGTAGGAAGCGCAGGCGCCATCGCGAGCGTGGCCGTCATGTTCCTCATAACCAGCGACTGCCCCCAGGTGATGAACTTCTACCACCAGGCCCTCCTCATACTCATGCCGTTCTTCTTCGTCACGCTCGTGCTCGGGGTGTACCTCTTCTTCAAGCCCGAGGCGATCAGGATAAGGACCGTGGTGAGATCGACCCGGATAGAGAGGATACTCACCCCCGACGAGCGGAGGGTGGTGGCGTTCCTCAAGGGCAAGACGGACGTCACGCAGGCGGACATCCGGAGGGAGCTGGACATGCCGAGGGCGACGCTCACTGTCCTGCTGCAGCGCATGGAGAAGAGGAAGCTCATCAGGAAGGAAAGGATAGGCAAGACGAACTACGTCATACTGATGAAAGGGTTCTGATCCCCAGCTCGTTCTCGGGATCAGCATGAACTGTATTGAACGATCCGATCGTTCACATCGTTCATGACCGTTCCGTTATTGTTCTGCCGATAACTAATAATAAAGCCCGAGTAATACATTAGGGCATGGAACATGCAGAAAGCAGAGGGCATGGGAATGCCGAGATTGCCAAGGAGAAGACAGGAACGGACCAAACTGCCGCGAACACCCCGGTGTGCGGCTTCCCCGTATCGAAAGCGGAGAGGAGCACGAAGGATAGGATAGCGAGCGCGGTCGGCTGGATCGCGCTGTTCGTAGGGCTATTCCTCATACTGGGCAATTTCCCGCTGTTCTCGTCCAATGCGATAGATCCGAAGGCGGGACTGGCGATCATTTTCGTGACCGGTCTCCTGACCAGCCTGCACTGCATAGGCATGTGTAGCGGATTCGTGATATCCTACGCTGCGAAAAGCAAGGGCGTCACTCCCCATCTATGCTACAATGCCAGCAGGATGCTTTCCTACGTGGCGCTGGGAGCATTGCTAGGCCTGGTCGGGTCGGTATTCACGTTCAATGATCAGCTGAGGAGCGCTCTCGCGATGCTCGCCGGCCTCTTCATGGTGGTGTACGGCCTCAGCATGTTCTTCCCGCGGCTCAGGCGTTTCGTCTCGTTGCCGGGGCTCGACGTGGACAGGCACGCGGGCAGGAATCCCGTGATGTTCGGGCTGCTCAACGGCCTCATGCCGTGCGGCCCGCTGCAGGCGATGCTGGTCTACGCCGCCGGGACGGGAAGCATGATCGACGGCGGGCTGACGATGCTCGCGTTCGGGCTGGGCACGATCCCGCTCATGTTCCTCATGGGAACGGTGATATCTATGGCGTCTATGAAATGGACAAGCAGGATAGTGAAGTTCTCCGCGGTGCTCGTGATGGTGCTGGGGGCGATAATGCTCGGCAGAGGATTGCTGCTGAACGGGATAAGCCTGCCGTTCGTATCGACGGCGTCTGCGGTCCCGTCCGCAGCGCAAGGGCAGGTGTCGCAGGCGGCGGGATCCGCCGATCTCCAGGAGATCAACCTGACGATCACGCGGAACGGGTACGCGCCGGGCTCTTTCGTTGTGAGGAAGGGCATCCCGGTGAGATGGAATATCAGGATGGAAGGGATGACCTACTGCAACAAGGGGATAAGGGCGCCCAGCCTCGGGCTCAGCCACACGTTCCAGAGCGAAGGGGAGACCAAGACGTTCGAGTTCACCCCGACGCAGGCAGGCACGATATACTTCACCTGCTGGATGGGCATGATGCAGGGCCGGATAGACGTGAAGGATGATTGACAGGTGATGACGATGGAGACGACGCTTGAAGTGAGAGGGATGCACTGCAGAGGGTGCGAGATGGCGATATCCAAGGCGCTGGCCGGGACGCCCGGCGTGAAGAGCGCCAGGGTGGACTACGCGTCCGAAAGGGCGATCGTGGAGCACGACGGGAGGCTGGAGCCGGCGGATGTGGCCTCCGTGATAAAGGAAGCGGGATACGAGGCGGGCCCTGCGCCGATGAAGACGGCGCGGAAAAGGTTTTTAGGCCTGTTCTGACGAGCGGAGAACGGCAACGAAGGGAATGCGGATGAAGAGGATAGTATTCGAGATCAGCGGGATGCACTGCACCAACTGCGCCAGGACGATAGAGAAATCCGTCGGCAGGGTGAAGGGGGTCAAATCCACGTCGGTCAATTTCGCCGCGGACAGCGCGCAGGTGGAGTTCGACGAGGCCGAGACGGGGGTCGACGAGCTGAAGAAGGCGGTGCGGGACGCGGGCTACGAGGCGGAAGAGGTGTCGATGGGCGGAGAGCACGCCGGGCACGACATGAACGCGATGGAGATGAGGAACCAGTTCGTCATCAGCCTGATCCTTTCGCTGCCCGTGGTCGCGCTCAGCATGTTCCTCATGGACGTGCCCGGAAGGGGATTGATCATGTTCCTCCTGTCCACGCCGGTGCAGTTCTGGATAGGATGGAGATTCTACAAGGGATCGTGGGCCGCGCTGAAGAACGGCGTGGCGAACATGGACCTGCTGATCGCCATAGGCACGACTACCGCGTACATCTACAGCGTTGCCACACTGTTCTTCATGCAGGGAGACATGTTCTTTGAGACATCGGCGCTGTTGATCACGTTCGTATTGCTCGGAAAGTACCTTGAGGCATTGTCCAAGGGAAGAGCGAGCGACGCGATAAAGAAGCTGATGGGCATGCGCCCGAAGATGGCGGTGCTGATCAGGAAAGGCAAGGAAGTGGAGGTCGCGGTGGAGGACGTGAAGAGAGGAGATGTCGTCATAGTGTATCCTGGAGAGAGGATGCCTGTTGACGGCGTCGTGCTGTCCGGTTACACTGCGGTTGACGAATCCATGCTCACGGGAGAGAGCATCCCAGTGGAGAAGAAGAAAGGGGACAAGGTGATCGGAGGGACCGTGAACAAGAACGGCTCAATCACGTTCAAGGCGACAGCCGTCGGGAGCGATTCCGTGCTGGCGCACATAGTCAAGTTCGTGCAGGACGCGCAGATGACCAAGGCGCCGATACAGAGGTTCGCTGACCAGGTGTCCGCCTATTTCGTGCCGGCCGTGGTCGCTGCGTCAATACTGACATTCTTAGGATGGTATTTCCTGCTCAACGCGACATTCGCGTTCTCGCTGATGGCCGCGGTGGCGGTCGTGGTCATCGCATGCCCGTGCGCGTTGGGGCTGGCCACGCCTACGGCGGTGATGGTCGGGGTCGGAATGGGCGCGGAGAAGGGCATGCTCATACGCGGAGGGGAGGCGCTGGAGAAGGCGCACAGGCTGACCGCGGTGGTGTTCGACAAGACATCGACGCTCACTGTCGGGAAGCCTGAAGTGACTGACATCATGCCGGCGAAAGGCGCGACTGAGAAGCAGGTCCTGCTGTATTCCGCCATAGCGGAGAAGAGGTCGGAGCACCCGCTCGGCGAAGCGATACTCGCGAACGCCAAGGGCAGGAAGGTCGCCGTGCCTGACGCGTCGTCTTTCAGCGCCGTTCCCGGCCACGGGGTTGTCGCGAAGCACAAGGGCAAGGAGATCGTGCTCGGCAACCGGAAGATGATGGCGAGGAAACGCATCAGGTTCGACGAGAACGGGATGAAGAGGCTGGAGATGGAAGGCAAGACGGTCATGGCCCTTGCGGTCGGCGGGAGGTTCATCGGACTGATCGCGGTCGCGGACGTCCTCAAGGACGGTTCCGCCGAAGCGGTCGCCAGGCTGAAGAGGATGGGCAAGAGGGTCATCATGATCACGGGCGACAACGAGCTCACGGCCAATGCCATCGCGAGGAAGGCGGGCATCAGCGAAGTGATCGCCGAGGTGCTGCCGGAAGGCAAGGCAGCCGAGGTGAAAAAGCTGCAGAAGAAGGGGGAGATCGTCGCCATGGTGGGCGACGGGGTCAACGACGCCCCGGCGCTCGCGCAGGCGGATGTGGGGATCGCCATGGGGAGCGGCACGGACGTCGCCATGGAGACCGGCGAGATCATACTGATGAAGGACGACCTGAACGACGTGGCCGCGGCCATACGGCTCAGCCAGGCGACAATGGACAAGATCAGGCAGAACATGTTCTGGGCGCTGTTCTACAACTCGCTCGGGATACCTGTGGCCGCGGGAGCGCTGTATCCCTCGTTCGGACTGCTGCTGAAGCCCGAATTGGCGGGCCTGGCGATGGCACTGAGCTCCGTCTCCGTGGTCACGAACTCGCTGCTGCTGAGAAGGCTAAAGTGAGATACGCGCGCGGGCGGTCAGGAAGAAGTGAAATTGGACCAGATGGTCACGGTGATGTTGCTCGCGTTCCCGCCATAGACCACGGGCCTCGTTATCGACACCTTCCCTGTGGCCTCGATCGCGGGCGGGATGCCGACCGTCACGCCGTCGCCGATCGCTATGTAGAACATGTACGGGGCGGCGCCCAGCCTGGCGCGCATGCTCTCGAAATCCTGGTCGGTCATGAACTTGAAGTTGGTCACCTTGTTGGGATCGAGCTCCAGCGAGTTCGGGCCGGTGGTGATCCCGATCTGCTTGACGTCCGTGGTGGACCAGTTGGTGGGATTGCCTGTGGTGAGCAGGAGGTTGGACACCTCTATCGATGTGCGGAACATGTCGTCTATCTGCGTGAAGACCGTGGAGCGCAGCGAGGACCAGTAGACGTACAGTATGGTGAGGAGTATCGCGAACATCAGTCCCGCCACTATCGCGTCGTACGAGAAGAACTGGCCTTTGCGCGATGATATCGCGTAAGACTTGCGCGAGGAGTTCCGGTCGATCATTGGGTTATCACCACTCTTCCGTTGACGTTCCTTATGACCGCCCAGCCCTTCGCGGTGTCGAAGCTGCTGGACGAGGCCGACGTGTCGATCCCGTTGAGCACCACATCGCTCGTGGCGATGGGATAGACGATGTCGATCTCCCTGCCTGTGGAGTAGTTGAGCTCGAGCAGCCCGTTGCTGACCCTCACTCCGTACGGGACGCTCCTCATGGTCCGCGGGAACGAGTAGTTCTTCTCGTATCCCAGTATGGAGGATGCGATCTTGATCTCGTCGGAGAACCTCATCGCGACCTCCTTGGCGAACACGCCTTCCGCGTAGAGCTGCTGCTCCGCCGAGCGCTGGCTGACCACGAACAGCGCCGCTACGAACACGGTTATGAAGAAGCTGTAGATGAGCATGAACTCGAATGCCAGCTGCCCTCTGCTGGAACCTACGGCCGGATTTCCCTGGCGGGAAATTGGCGCATTTCCGCCATGCGGAAATAGCGTTCCGGCGGCCTCCCTTTTCGCGGATCGTGTGTTCTTCATGGCGTATCACTCATTTCGTCAGCAGCACCCTGCCGCCGCTCACATTCATCAGTATGATGTTCATGCCGTTGATGTTGGTCCAGTTGCTGTCCGGATTGAGCGCCAGGGGCACGTCCGCGACCGCGGACTGCTCTATCAGGCCGAGCGCCTTGGCGTCCACCACCATCGTTATCTCGTTCCCGCTCGTCCATATGGACCGGACGCTGGACGGGATGAACACCGTCTCGGTGGAGAACGTCCCCTCGCCGCCCATCGACAGCCTGTTCGCTATCGATGCGATCCTCTTCACGGCGACGTTCGCCTGCTGAGCGTCGAGCTTCCATGACTCGTTCGCCAGCATGCCGAGCGTGTATCCGAGCACCGGGATGAGGAGCAGGAGGAGGAACCCGATCATGAGCAGCGATTCCATCGACACCTGGCCGCTGTACGACCCCGTCGCGCGATGCCTGCGCGATGCGCGGCTGCATGCTGCGCCGCATCGGCCCGCTATCGGTCGGAGGGAGTGGTTATCCATGGCATCAGCCGCATCGCGTTGTCCCGCACTGCAGGCCGGACAGCCCGTACGAGGATATGTGTGACGAATCGAGCTTGATCGGTATGGGGTTGTTCGTGGTCATGCCGCACGACACCTTGTCGTTGCATCCGGGCAGGCCCATCACGCGCGTTATCCCCGTGCCCGATCCCGGGAGGTACATGTGGTCCACGGCGGACCTGTCCGTATGCTGGTACTGGGACGCCAGGAACTGCATCCCGCCGATCACGGTCTCTATGCCGAGGCTGCCGGTCGGATCGGCCACCGGATTGCCGGTGAGCCTGGACAGGTACGAATGGCCGAAGCCGGTGTGGTTGGCGTACAGCCCGCACTGGGCGTAATCCCTCACCGGCTCCATGTCATAGATGTAGTGGTAGGCCGACACGCCGGTGTCCGTGACGATGTCGTCGCGATCGGACGCGAAGAGGAACGGTTCGGAGAACATGGCGTCATCGATGGACAGGTTCCGGATGAACATGACCGGGACGTTGATCTCGGGGAAGCTGATGTCCGGCTGCGGGCCGAGCACCACCACCGCGCCGTAGATGTTGCCGTACTGTATCGCCACGGAGCCGAGGTCCTCGGTCACCATGATCATCCTCTTGTTGCTGCTGTTGAACGTGACATCGGCCGGCACGCGCACCTTCGCCGGCTGGCCGTAGAACCATCCGCGGCCCTTGTCGCCCGACGCCGCTACTCTCGCGAGGGGCTGGGACGAGACCGGGATGATGCTGCGCTTGACCTGCAGCGACCTGGAGAGCAGCGGATCCTCGAACCCCACGATCGACGTGTTGATGGACATCGGCACCTCGGAGGCTATCCTCGCGGTGGACACCGGATCGGTGAGGCTGAACGACATGGTGAAATTCAATTGCACCGTCCAGGGATCGGACTGGGCGAGGGAGATGTTGCTGTACTCCGTGCTCAGCGCCATCCCCATGGAGTCGACGGTCTGCCTCATCCTGGAATCCCAGAACGACAGCGTCGATTCCTGCGGCACTTTCTGGATCCCGCCCAGGTCGGGACGGGTGCCGTTCCATACCATCGCCCACGCTATCCCGGTCAGGTTGTCGTATTGCGGCGGGAACCCGGATGCGGAGTCGTTGTTCAGGCTGTAGAGCGCGGCGTAGACCGGGACTCCGATCGTCTCCGTGAGCTTGCGCAGGGTGAACTGGCTGGCGGCCTCGCTGATCACCTGGGAGCGGATCTTGTTCGGCTCGCTCTCCTGCCTGAGCTCGTATGTCCTGAAGTAGATGCTGATCTCGACGATCATGAAGACTATTATCACTAGCACGAGGAGGGTGAAGATGAATCCTTTGCGCGACTGCGTCGCGCATGATTTGCGTGAGTTCTCACGCAATCCTTTGCGAGCTGGTTTCGGCTCGATCATGTGAATACCCTTATCCTCAGCACCAGCGGGCCGACCACCTGGCCTGCGACGTATCTCGTCGCGGAGGCGGCGCACATGGTGTCCTGCGCGCAATTGCTCGAGTACGATATGGACGGCTGGGTGAGAGCGGTGATTATCCTGAGCTCGGAGACCTGGATGATCGGCTTCGAGAGCTTGGCCTGGTTCCCGGCGCGCCGCACCTGGACCCAATCGCCGGAAGAGAGGTCCTTGTACTCCACGACATAGCCTGTGGAGAGGGGCATGTGGCTGTCGAGGGACGCCGCGATCGTGCTGTTCGCGTCATCGAGATGCCCCGCCATCACGTCGTAGACCACCGTGTCGAGCACGGTGCTGTTGGACATGCTGATGCCTGCCCCTTCCATGGTCAGCTCCGAGAGGTAGTTCATCGAGTCCCTCGCGAGCATGTAGGCGTACTCGTGCTGTATGGTGTTCTCGCGGAGAGTGACCGAGAAGGAGATGAATGTGGAGACCGCGAGTATGATGAGCGGGAGGACAAGGAAGGAGTCCGTGGTGAATATGAATGCGTTGTTCTTCTTCCGCGCCATCTCATCATCTTCCAATGTTTCCGGTCTTGCTGCGTGAATGCCGTGCGATTCGTTACCGTGACGTATCATGCTACCTTCAGCTGCTGGTTCGCGACGAAGCTGGACAGCGACTCGCCTATCCCCCTTCCCATCGATGTGAACAGCGATGAGAGGAAATCGCGCTGGACCTTCAGCTCGCAGACGGACGGGTCGGGCTCCATCCCGACCGCCGCGGCGGCGTAGTTGAGGGCGTCGCGCCTGGTGCCGAGATCGTCCACGAGCCCGAGGGCGAACGCCTGCTTGCCCGTGATTATCCTCGCGTCGGCGATCCTGTCGAGCGAGGCGGCGGAGAACCGGTCGTTCTTGCCTTCCCTCGACTGCAATACGAGTTCCCTGAAGTCGGCGGCCATCTCGTCGATGATGGACTGCATCATCGCGGTCTCGTTCCTCGTGAGCGGCCGGTATACCTCGCCCATGTCCTTCATGGCGCCGCTCTTGATGGCGGTGGCGTTGATGCCGCTGCTGTTCAGCAGCCTGGAGAGATCGTATAGCGTGCCCGACCTCACGCCCACGCTGCCCGTGATGGACGCCGGGTTGGCGAATATCTTGTCCGCGCCGAGCGCGATGTAGTAGCCGCCCGATGCGCCCGTGTCCCCTATGTAGGCGACGGTGGGCTTGCCCATCTTGTTAAGGGTGGAGTATATCTCATCGGACGCGACCACGGATCCGCCGGGCGAGTCGATCACCACGAGCACGGAGCGGATGTCGGGCCGCCCCTCGGCCTGCATGAGCAGGGAATTGACCTCGGTGGAACTGATCCCGCCGTACACGGACGAGGAGGTTATCTCTCCCGACACCTCGATCACGCCCACGCAGCCGCTCACGCCGACCGCCGGAAGGAAATTGAGGAGGAGCATCCCTGCGATCAGTATGATGGCGATGTACAGCAGTATCTTGGAGGCGCCGAGCCCCTGCTGGCGCTGCCCCTGATGCGCGCCTTCTGAGTAAAGGGTCGCCCCTCGTGGGGTTCGCATAGGCATAAATAGCTTTTGCGTCTTTAAAACTCTTATGCTGACGTTGGCCGACCTTGCGCAACTGCTCGTTTTCATGCTGCCCGCCTACTTCGCGAACGCCGCCCCCGTGCTGTTCAGGACAGGCAGGTCCAAGACGCCGATGGACATGAAGATGAGGTTCTACGACAGCAGGCGCGTGCTGGGGGAGGGCAAGACATGGGTCGGGTTCTTCACCGGAGTGGTGACGGGAACCGCGGTCGGATACGCCACATGGGCCCTCGGGATGCTGAGGATATACCCCACGATGGAGCAGCACCTGCTCGTGGCGTTCCTGCTGTCCCTCGGGACGATGACGGGAGACGTGGTGGGGAGCTTCCTGAAGCGCCGCCTCGCCATGAAGAAAGGGAGGCCGCTGTTCCTGATGGACCAGCTCTCCTTCTACGTGGCCGCGATACTGTTCGTACTGCCGTGGAGGCCGCAGGCGCTCGACTTCGCCATGTTCGTCGCGCTCGGGGCGGTGACCGCCCTCGTGCACTATTACGCGAACGTGATCGCGTACAAGGCCGGCCTGAAGAAGGTGCCGTGGTGAGCCGGGGCGCCGGTGAAACGTTCTTATTGTTAGCTTACGAGCCCACTACATAGCCCCGTCGTATAGCGGTCAAGCGGAATGACATGAGCTTCGTGCCCTGTTGTTTCACGCCGAGAGTATGCGGGCCTTTGGAGCCTGAGACACCGGTTCGAATCCGGTCGGGGCTATTCATGCTGACAGGTTATGGCCGGACAGGGGGACGATCGGGATGGGAATCAGACTTGGAACGTATGAGAAGGCGGCGGCCGGCATCGTGCTGCTGTCCGTGCTGATCGGGATAGTGCTGTATCCGTCGATGCCGGACATGATGGCGTCGCACTGGAACGCGGCCGGCCAGGTGGACGGCTACATGCCCAGGTTCTGGGGCCTCTTCCTCATGCCGATAATATCCGCCGTGCTGCTCGGGCTCTTCGTCATGATCCCGAAGATAGATCCGCTGGCGAAGAACATCAGGAAGTTCAGGAAGCAGTTCGACATGTTCGTGCTGCTGCTCATGCTGTTCATGATCTACATCTACCTCCTCACCATCGGATGGAACTTCGGAGTGAGGTTCGGGATGGGGCAGGCGCTGTCGCCCGCGCTCGCGCTGCTGTTCTATTATGCGGGAGTGATGATGGAGGAGTCGAAGAGGAACTGGTTCATCGGGGTCAGGACCCCGTGGACCATGAGCAGCGACAGGGTATGGAACGAGACGAACAGGATGGGAGGGAAGCTGATGCGCGCGGCGGGAGTGATCGCGCTGCTCGGAGTGGTCTTCCCGGACCTCGCGTTCGTGCTGATACTCGCGCCGGCGCTCGCGTTCGCCGTGTTCTCGGTGGTGTATTCCTATGTCCTTTTCAGGAAGGGGCCGAAACGCAGGAGATAAGGTCTCCGTCCGCGGCCTCAAGCCGGAAAGGAGGAAGCTGCTGAAGGGGGCGGCTTCCGCGGAAGAGATAATATCCGAGATGAAGGCCAGCGCGAGCCCCGCGAACGCGGAGGGGATGGCGAAGTTCGGCATCAATCCCGAAGGCACGCTCGGGATCCCCGTCCCGTTGGTCAGGGCCATGGCGAAGGAGATAGGGGTCGACCACCGGCTGGCGCAGGAGCTCTGGGCGTCGGGCGTGCACGAGGCGAGGATACTCGCCTGCCTCATAGACGACCCGGAGATGGTGGACGAGAGGCAGATGGAAGGCTGGGCCCGCGATTTCGACTCCTGGGACGTCTGCGACCAGGTGTGCAGCAACCTGTTCGACAGGACGCGGTTCGCCGGCAGGAAGGCGGCCGAATGGACGGGCAGGGAGGAGGAGTTCGTCAAGAGGGCCGGATACGTCCTCATGGCGGCGCTGTCGGTCCACGACAGATCGGCCAGGGACGACGTGTTCATCGGATTCCTCCCGCTGATAAGGAAAGGAGCGACGGACGACAGGAACTTCGTGAGGAAGGCGGTCAACTGGGCGCTGAGGCAGATAGGCAAGAGGAACAGGGAGCTGAACAGGAGAGCGATAGACGCGGCGGAGAGGATCGGCAGGATGGACTCCGCGAGCGCGAGATGGATCGCGGCCGACGCGCTGAGGGAGCTGAAGAGCGAGGCGGTGCAGCGGAGGATATGCAGGATAAGATAGTTCTGGCCCGAATCGCACTATCCTAGGCCTCGCGGTGAGAAGAGGACAAAACAAAAGAAAGAGAGAGAAAAAGAACTGCTCTAACCGGACTGGCAGCGGCCTACGAGGGGCCTCTCGCCCGTCTCGACCATGCCCGAGATGCCGTCGACCACGTTGTAGCCGATGGAGACGTTCTCAAGCTCGTACACCTCTCCGATCCCGGTACACGAGATCGCGTCGGCCGTGAACACCTTGGATTCGCCTGCCGCCAATCTCGCGGAAGTCCCTGACGGAGAGAGCGTTGTGTCGCTTACCCCCGCCGCGGTGATGTTCAGGATCTCGATCTTGGAGTCGCCGACGTTCTGGACCATCATCTCCATCCCGCCGGACGAGTTCGTGACTTTGTAGTCGCGGATCTGGATCGGGAACTGGGATGACCAGAAGAGGCGCACTTGGCGTTCCTTCAGGCTGCCGGCGAAGCCGGGGACCCAGCCCATGAATGCGAATATGACCAACGCGATGATGATCGCGACCGCCAGAAGAACGAGGTACTCGATCGTTGCCTGTCCTTTCTTGTTTCTCATTGTCACCATTGATTGAACACCCTCGGCCGGCGCCGTCGAAATCCTCGGCGCAGGTATTCCCTCCTTTTGTCGGGAATATTTAAAAACATGCCTCAGGCGGCGAAAACGCCGAAGGACGGAATATTCACACCCCGAACGACATCATCGCGGACGCGACGACGGAACGGACGATGACGAACATCACGATGCTGACCGGAAGGAGGAGCGGGAGATACCTCACCCCGTACCTGATCTCCCCCTGCCACAGCACCCCGAACATGAGCCCGGCGGAGAGGGAGCTGACCGCGAGCAGCATCATGAACACGAGGTCCACGCTGCCCGAATCCAGCTGGGACGTCGAGGCGCCGAACCCGATTGGTATGCCCCCGAGCGCGCTGTTCACCGAGCTGAAATCGGAGGACATCATCTGCTTGGACGTCAGCTGGATGAACACGGACGACACCCCGAGCAGCATGGGGACCCCGAACACCACCAGGAATCCGATGAAATAGGCGTATCCCCGCGTCGCGGTCTCGAGCTCCTTCTGGAGCTTGTTCATCTCCCTCAGGTCGTCCGCGACCGACAGCAGCAGGCGGCCGAGATCCCCTCCGGAGCGCGACGCCCTGTCGACCACCGCGAGCGCCCTCCTCAGGGGGTTGGAATCGATCCCCTTCTTGAGCATCGCGAGCTGGTCGAACACGGAGCGCGAGCCGAGCGCCAGCGAGCGCACCTTCCTCATCTCGGACGTGATGGGCTCGAAATCGGGCCTCAGCGATATGTAGAGGGCGGACATCGGCTCCATCCCAGCGTTGATGTTCATGGAGACCGCGGTGAGGAAATCGGGGAGGACCTCGAACGTCCTCTTCTTCCTGTAGTCGATCCTGAAATAGAGGGAGAAATACGCCGCGAACCCGAACATGACCATGGATGCGACGAACAGCGACGCCATCAGCAGCGGGAACGCGCTCTCCTTCACGTACGGGAGGAAGAGGCCCTTCACGAGCAGCGGCGACATCGTGAGGCCGAGCGAGACCACGAGGCCGAGCATCGCGTTCCTCACGAGCCATTTCTCCTCCTTCTCCGGCTCGCCGGCGTAGTCGAGGAGCAGCCTGAGCTTCGCTCGCGCGGCGGATGGGATCCGCTCCTCCAGCAGCCTCTCTATGTTCGTCAGCACCATATGATCACGGATGCGCCGGCCGCATCATATCTCCGGCCGTCCTGTCCTCATGAACCCTATCAGTATGAACTGGAACGCCGCGGACAGCGCCACGAGCCCGACCAGCATGTCGAAGCTGATGGCGAACACCCCGAACGTGGACAGCAGCGATATGAACGTGATCCCCACCGAGGGGATGACGGCGGCGAACAGCAGGTAGAGCAGGAGGTAGAAGTTCAGCGACGAGCCGTATTCCCTC
>CABMEP010000019.1 GCA_902385155.1 uncultured archaeon
GAGGGACAGCCCTTCCTTCACGCGCAGCATCATGAACCCGGACCATCCGTCGGCCTTGGTGACCTGCCTCAGCGCGAGGCCGGTGAAGAGGAGCAGGAGCACTGCGACGAGCCCCTTCACGAATCCGCCGAGGTCGCTCGTCACCACGTACATGAACGACATGAACGACAGCGCGACAAGCAGGACGGCGATGAACACATCGGTGCGCATAAACAGCATGAGCGGGATTTCACGGCTATGTTTATATTGCTTTCAGGCCCTATAGCCTCGAAGGCAGGACCGGATACGTAACGGTAATCTCAGCGAGGGATATCCATGGATTGCGAACTGTGCGGAAGGCATGAGGTCAGGATCGATGCCATGATAGACGGCATCAAGATGAGGGTGTGCGAGAACTGCTCCCGATTCGGCAAGGTGGTGTACGTCGAGCCGATGGAAGGGGGGAGCGCGGACGCCTCGTTCCAGAAGAAGGCCGACATCGAGCTGGAGATGGTGGACAACTACTCCTCGCTGATAAAGCAGGCGAGGGCGAAGAAGGGCATGTCCACGAAGGAGCTCTCCGCGGCCATCTCCGAGAAGGAATCGTTCATAGACAGGATAGAGAAGGGCCAGGCGGTGCCGACGGAGAAGGTCGGCCACAAGCTGGAGCATTTCCTGAAGATCAAGCTGTTTGAGTCAGTTGACGAGGGCGCCGGCGAGAACAAATTGAAGCCGAAGCAGTCCCAGGGGCTGACGCTCGGCGACACCGTCGACATCAAGAGCAAGAAGAAGTAGCTCGGCCCGGCTGACGGCGGGATACGCCGGCCGGCCCATGATCCGTGATCGTATGGGAGTAGACATAGGCTCGCTTCTGGTGAAGCACCCGATAGGTTTCGATTCCCTGCAGGGAAGACGGGTAGCGATAGACGCCTACAACACGATATACCAATTCCTATCGACGATCAGGCAGAGGGACGGGACTCCGCTGATGGACAGCAAGGGGAGGATCACCAGCCATCTCTCCGGACTGCTCTATCGCGTCTCCAACATGGTGGAAATGGACATCAGGCCCATATTCGTATTCGACGGCGAGCCGCCTAAGTTCAAGCAGAAGACCATAGAGAAGAGGCAGGCGCAGAAGGCGGAATCGCAGAGGAAGCTGGAGGAGGCGATCAGCCGGGGCGAGAAGGAATTGAAGACCTACGCCCAGGGGACGGTCCGGCTGACCGGCGAGATCATAGACGAGTCAAAGGCGCTCCTCGACATGATGGGCATCCCTGTGGTGCAGGCGCCGAGCGAGGGGGAGGCCGAGGCCTCGCGCATGGTGAACGAAGGGCTCGCGTACGCCGTCGGTTCGCAGGATTACGATTCCATACTGTTCGGCGCCACCAGGCTGGCGAGGAACCTCACGCTCAGCGGGAGGAGGAAGCTCCCGAGCAAGGGGGTGTGGGTGGAAGTGGAGCCTGAACTGATTGACTCCGCTGAGAGCCTGAAGGCATTAGGCATTGACCGCAGGAAGCTAGTATGGGCCGCGATCATGATCGGCACCGATTATTACGAAGGGGTGAAAGGGATCGGCCCGAAGAAGGGACTGGCGATCGTGCAGAAATCGTCCTCGCTGAAGGAATCGTTCGAGCTCGCCAAGGCGGGAGAGAGCTACGGGCAGAACGAGGCGGAGCTGGAGGAGATAGAGAGGTTCTTCATGGAGCCGCCCAAGCCGAAGGATGAGCCGCACATACGCTTCAAGGAGCCGGACAAGGACAGGATAATGGATTTCATGTGCGGCCAGCACGAGTTCATGATAGAGAGGGTGGAGACCGCGCTCGCGAAGATGTCCAAGAAGGAAGATGTCAAGGGCCAGTCCAAGCTCGAGGGCTGGTTCGGCTGACGCTGCTGGGCATCACCGATTACTGTATACGAATAAAGAAAATAATAAAAGAGAGGAATCAGCGGGTGCGCTTCAGGTCGTTCTCGGCGCGTTTCGCTTCCTTCCTCAGCGCGCCCTCGGTCATGCCCGACCCCCACGTCGGGATCATCCTTCCGAACGCAGCCCGGTCCTCCTCGCTCATGAAAGCGCTGCCGCTCGCGATCGAGTTCACGAGATTACGCTCTATCCTTTCCTCTTCCTTCGTCCGCTTGTGGGTCATGTCGTATCACCTTAGTAGTGTAAACGCCGCTGTTGAGCTGCGAAAGCGCATTGTCTATCGTGGACATCAGCTCCGGGCTAGGCTTGGCCTTGGATTCCGGATCCTCGGATATCTCCTTCATCAGTTTCAGATGGGATGCGACGAATTCGAACAGGTTGTCCTTCTTCATGCCGATCCCGACGAGCGCCCACACCGCGTTCACCCTCGCCCTCTCGCTCTTGTCGTCGTTCCTCGTCAGCGCGATCAGCTCGTTCACGTACACGCCTTCGAGGATGACCGACGCGGACAGCGCGGCGTTGGCGATGCATGCGTTCTCCTCGCCCAGCCTGTCCAGGAGCGTGTCGCACAGGTCAGTCTTCTGGTCCTTCCCCTCCGCGTACTTGCCGAGCTCCCCGAGGAGCTCCACCGCCGCGCGGCGTATCGATTCGTTCTCGCCGGTGTCCTTGGCGATGCCCAGGAGGGTGTTGATCGCCGGCTTCGCGGCGAAATCCATCCCGCCCACCGCGTCGAGGGCGCTGTGCCGCACCCTCAGCATCTCGCCCCTGTCCCTGACGACCGCGAGCAGCTGCGGCAGCGCCGCATGGCCGGATTCCCCGAGCCTCCAATAGGCGCTCGCGGCCCAGTACCGTATCTCATGGCTCTGGTCCTTGAGCGCGGGCATCAGGGTCTTCGCGATCCCCTCCCTGCTTGTGGCATCGAGATGCGCCCCGATCTTGCCCAGGAGCAGGGCGCTCGCCGAGCGTATCGAACGTATCTTGCCCCGCAGGATCTCCGGATCGGCCTCCGGCCCCTCGGCATGGATCGGCCTCCGGCCGTTGAGGAAGTAGCCGTTGTCCAGTATGCGTTTCGCGACCCTTGTCGCGGTTGTCGGATCGTTCAGTATGTCCGAGAGGACGGGCACCGCATCCTCTCCCATCCGGCAGAGGCGGTCCATCGCATTGCTCCGCACTTCCGGATCGCGGCTGCCGACCTCCTTGAAACGGAAAACCACCTTGTCGAGGGCGCTGCGGCTTGCCTGGCGGCCCTCCGGCTTCGGCTTCGGCATCTTCTGCCTCGCCTTCCTGATGTCGCCCAGACGGCCCTCGTCCCTCTCGTCTCCTTCCTTGAATCGCATGGTATCACTTGATGCCGACTGCGCCCCGATCGGGCGCATGCCTGCTCGCTTGAGCGCCAAAACCGCGCTCATCCGTCTTGCTCGCGCAACGCGCCCTGCTGTATCAGCGGCAGGACGCTTTCCAGATGGCGCTGCAGCAGCAGTTCCTTGATCTCCTGATTGATCCTGAGGCCGTCCATCACTTCCGAGTATACCCTGCTCTCGTCTTCGAGAGTGGGCTTGTTGCCTGCGCTCCTGAGCAGCCTCAGCCTGTTCGCGAAATGGATGCCGACGTACCCCTCGATATCGTTCATCTTCATGCATTTCCGTGCGATGTCGCGCGTGTGCGCGATGAAGCCGTTGGTGTCGTGCAGCGGGAAGATCGGCAGGTAGAACGTCCTCCTGAGGGCGCCCGGGTCGTCCCTGAGAAGCTTGGACGGCAGGGTGGCCGGGGAAGGCGCCGAAAGGTTCTTGTGGCTCAACAGTTCCATCGGGACCGTCTGGACATTGAGGCGCCTGTACATGCGCGGAAGCTTTATGTCGCGCTTCATCACCGCAAGGGCATCGATGTCCCTGTGCCGTTCCGACCTGGTGGGTTCTCTCGGAACCCCGCCGTACAGCACATAGGCTATGAGGCCGTTGCCGTACTTGTCCTTCAGGAAATCGACGTGGTCCTTCGCGAGCACGATGCAGTTCCTGGTGCTGGGCGTGCAGACCGGATGGGTGACGAGCCAATCCGCGAGCTCCTTCGGGTCCGAGTTCTTGATCATCGACTCGAGGGCGAGCTCCAGCCTCCGCTCCGCCTTCGTCCGCTTGAGCAATCTCTGCTTGACTTCGGTGAAATCTCTCTTCATATCGAATCCTTCCGTTCCGCATGCGGGACACACGCGCGGCCGATCCGGCCGCAATGAAGTTTCCGCTGACGGATACCGATATAGTACTTACAGGAAATATATATACTTTTTGGGGCTTCGCCAGGCTGGAGGCCTTGGCCCATCGGCAAACCGCGTGCGCCAACGGGAGGCGCCCCGCCCGGATGGAACAGCCCAAACGCGATGGATGGCGCAGGCGCGCGGGGGCCGTACGGCGGGGTCGACCAAAACATTTAAATTAATTATGCACATTGAGTTATACCTGACCTCGAAGAGAGGCATGAAAATGGAATACAGGAAAACGGCAGCGGGCCCGGCCATGGA
>CABMEP010000020.1 GCA_902385155.1 uncultured archaeon
AGAGGCCGGGCACCTTCGCGGAGGAGAATGCCCTCGTCGATAGATTGGTCATGATATCGCGTAGTCTGGAGGTCGGATTGATCCAGCATAATCGCGTGCCCGGAGAGCTGGTCATCGCCTCTGGATCGAACCCTATGCCCTGCACGCGTATCGTGGCGGTCGGCTTCCTGGAGCCGATCAGCCAGGAGACGTTCCTTCCTTCGTTGGTAACTCCGGAGTAGTTGCCCGGGAGGGCGCCGATGATGCAGCAGTACGCAGGAGAGACGGAAACCGGCTTGCCTGAATCTATTATCTCAAACCCATCCTCCGTCTCCCGTGAGATGTTGATGGTCAGGCCCTCCGAACCGGATGAGAAGCATATGGGGTCTCCGAGGGGCCTCGCGATTAACCGGCTAGCTGGAGAGACGGTGCCGTCTGCATTGAACATAAATGTATACCCTGGGGATTGGACGAAAACGTATGACGTAGAATTCGTGCTGTTGTCTATGATGCTGAATTCGCCGAGCGTTGATGGGGACACCGCATGGCTCCGTTGGTCGAGATCGAGGACGAACGGATTGCCTTCCGTCAGGAACGACGCATTCACTGTATGGTTGTTCCTGTCCGTCAGGGAGAAATTGACGGTGCCGTTCTGGTCCGCCACACCATAATCGGGCACTACGCTCTTCCCCATATAGAACTGGGCGGAGCTGGATTCGGTCGACACGGTCACATTGGAATAGTCCCTATTCGAATCGTTAAGGAGGTATTCACCGGATGGGGCGGTGTAGCACGCGATTTGGTTCGGCTGCAGATCGAACGCCTTGACGGAAATGCGTGTGGATCTCAATGTGAGGCTCACCTTGTGGGCGACGTTGTCGACATTGTTAAGGCATACGTCGGTCCGGGGGGCTAGCGTGATATCCGAAGGGTCGAATGTCGTGTTGCCTAGTGAGATGTTCACTACAGTCTCCCTGAACGGGGTGCACTTCTGTTTCGCACTCTCATAGTCGCTGAACGATGGCCCTTGGCCGATCATGAAGAACGGCACTTGCTTTGACGAGTTGCCCGAACCTGAGTAGTAAGATGTCACGAATGTGCTGAGGTCGGTATACTTTATGCCGGTGCTGACTTTGGCGGTGCCCCCTTGGAAGGTGGTCTTCTTATCGCCTTCTGTGCAGTTGGTGAACCAGAAAGTGGTCTGGCCCGAACGAGTAGGGTTGATGCATTTCCATTCGGCCGGATAGTAGGCAGTCGGGGTGCAGTAGATCGAATACGATCCTCCGCCATTTCCTATGTTCGACCCGTCGCAGCATCTCGCGGAGATGTCGCATTTATGACAGGTCCTGCAGTTGCAGGTGTTCACCAGGGTCCACGTGAATGAGGCCGTGGCCTGAACGAGGCTGCCGTTGTTATAGCGAGGCAGGATGATGGAAGGGGAAGTCAGTTTGAACGAAGGGCCCAACGACATCCTCCGTGGACCGCAGAGGTTCGCGCTCCCTGAGACCTGATAACTGTCGCTGCCCATCATCGCCAGGAACATGTAATACGGACAGTCGGTAGATATCGATGCGGAGAGGCTGCAGCCGAACGTGACCTTCTCAAGACCGTAAGCAGGGGCAAGGAACGAGAGCGAAGGAATGGAAGTGGTGAACTGGGGGATCGAACCTGTTGTAAGAGTGTCGCCGGCCGGAGAGTACGAGGTATCTTGGGTGACACCTGTCTTAGTGACCATGTGCTGCTCTTGGGCGCAGATCCATCCTTCGGAAAGCCGGAGATCGTATGTCTCCGCGCCGCCAGGCATCTCCTCCATATAGCAGGTGGATCCGAGGGGGCAAGAGGAGGACGAGATGCATTCCACCGGTTTCCTGGCGATGCACGTCCCGCTCGCGCATACTGCGCCTGCTATGCAGTCAGCCGCGTTGATGCACTGCTTCTCCGCGGTGCACTTGCCTTTCGAGCAGGCGTATCCCATATCGCAATCTGCTGAAGTCACGCATAGTTTATTGATGATGCAAATGTTGTTGGCGCATATGGACCCGAATGCGCAGTTGGAATCGGAGGCGCAGCTTATCGATGGGGCACATTTCTTGTTGACATCGCATACCGAGCCCGGGCTGCAATCGGTATCGACCGCGCAGGTTGCGCCGGCGCCGCAGATACCGTTCGGACAGGGAATGCACCGCGTAGTCGCGGTCTCTATCGGGCCGTCGTATCCCGTGCAGACGTAGTCCTTCAGCGTGGAACGCATCTCCTTCACGAACGCGCCGCACGTGGATGAGTTGTATCCGATGCACGAATCGCTGCCGGTCTCTATGATCATCGTCGCCCTATCGGGCAGCCCTTCGCGCGGCCTCATCTCTACGCAGGCGGCCGCGAACACGGCGAGGACCAATAACAACGGCAACAGTCTTCCCATCGTTTCACTTGTCGAATCCGTCCTCTACATTCTGATTTGCTGAACCCTATCCCGTACTTACCCTATAGATTATTGTTTATACTAATTATACGTTAATTATACGTGCCGCACCGTATCACGCGACTTTCCTGTAGCTGACCAGCCGTATCCATGTGCTCCCCATAGTCACTTCTATCGGAAGAGGGATGTCCGCCATGGATATCGTGGAATTGTCGGCCTGCGAATGGTAGTTCACCACGTCGAACGTCCCGGCCCCCACAGTCAGCTTCGTCCTGCTGAGCTCGGTGAGGTTGTCCTTGCAGATCTCGAAATTGTCTATGGTGGAGCTGTCGCACGAAAGCGGCTGCGCCACTTCCGCGCCGCTGATGGTCATGACTGCGACCGCGCTGATGCACCTGAACTCCTCGTTCAGGTACGTGACGAACTTGATGCGCGACGGCACCATCGCGGCGGATGCATCGGAGCTGTTCATGCCGGCCGCCAGCGTCGAGAGATCGAGGTCGAACACTGTCTCCCTGGTCCAGGCTGAATTCGAAGCGGTGTCGTTGGATGCGTAGAGGTGCGAATCCATGGTGCCGCTCGAATCCGACGCCGCGTTGATCAGGTAGGAGAACTCATACCTCTCGCTGCCGTTGGAGAGGAGCTCCTTGCATTTGTTCGCTTGGACCGCGGTTTGGTTCTGCATCGTCGGGGCTGGGGCCTGATCCGCCTGTATCGCGCCGCCCGATTCCTGGCGGATGAACAGCTGGGGAAGCCAGGATATCGCCATGGCGAGGACCAGGAGTATCATTATCACGGATGCCGACGCGAGCAGCGATTTGTCGAATAGCGGCCCTGTGTCCGCAGCAGCGGACTGCGATTTGGTTTTCCCTCTTTTGTCAGACATAACAACACCATTTGTTCCATCCATGATTCCGTTATCCCGTCATGTGCCCGTCGACCGGCCGCCGGGATCGTCTCATATCATCCTGAACATGCTCCTGCCGATCTCGGAGATGTCCGCGCCGAGTATGGTTGAAGCGGATCTCACGAACATGAATGTCGCCCCGAGCGACACGATCATGTAGACGTACGCCGAGTATTTCAACGACGCCATGCCCGCCTCCACCTTGGTCATGTCCACTTCGGTGCCGGCCGAAAGCGTCTGCGCCTGGCTTATCTGGCCCGAGACCGCGCCCACCTCCAGCGGGCAGGATTTGGTGAGCTTCTGGGTGTCCATCGGGACGTATATCGAGCAGCCGTCTATGACCTTTGGCGTTCCGACATACAGTATGGTGAAGACGAGCGGATAGACCATGTAGAATCCTATGGCGATCGCGGATAGGACCGCGCCCGCGCCGCGGGTCGGCGGGAATGCCCTCAGTATCAGGCCGATCGGCAGGAAGACCGTGAACATGCTGGTCTCGAAGAACTTGAGGATCGCGATCTGCGCGTAGAGGAATATCGACAGCCAGGTCAGCTCGTCCGCATCGTACTCCGCCCTGGCGACGGCGCGCGCGAACGTCGGTATCAGAGCCATCGGCTCCACGGGCGTGCCCTGCTTCAGTATCGGCACCTCTATGGTGAAGGCGAGCCTGAAATTCGCGATGAGCTCGTTGCCTATGGAGTTGTCATAGACCTTCCTGTACTGCCGTTCGGCGCAGGTGAGCATGTTCCTGATGAACGCGTACGAGACGTCGAACGGATTCATCCGTATCTCGCCCGTCGCCGCGGAGCCCTGGAACATCTCCGGGGAGAACACCGCGGCCGTGACCGCTCCGGTCGTCCTCTCAAGCTGGTCGAGAAGGCTCACTTCGAACTGCTCCGCCCCGAACAGCATCAGTATGAGTATCAGCGATGCGGCCGCCTGGGCCAGCTCGGCCGAACCCGCGCGCTTGATCGGCTCGACATTGAATGATACGCCGAGAACGTAAACGGCGCCAGCGGCCAGGACCGCGATCATGACCGCCATGAGGGCGATCGAGAACCATGGGCTCACCGCACCTAGGTAGGGCACCGCCTTCTCGAACGTCTTCTTCACGCATTCGGCCGAAGTGCTGCATGGCTTGCATATCCCGCCGGATACCGCGCCGCAGAAGCCGCCGGAGCACTGCACCGAGGCGCAATCGGCATCGCTGTTGCATGCGGTCGGGCCGACCGAGCCGCAGAATTTGTTCGCGGCGCAGATGTTGCACGTGGTGGGCATCGACTGGCAACGCGAATCGCCGGCGCCGCCGCATGTCTGGCCGGACGGGCAGCCGCCGCAGACCTCGCCGAACGGGCAGTCCGCGTCCAGCGTGCAGCTCTGGTCGGCCGCATGGGAAACCGTAACGAGCAGGGCCAGCATGACGATGACCGCGAACGCTAGCGCTGCGGCGCGCCGAGCGGCCGGCGCAGCACCGATGGAATCCCCTTTTTGGCCGATTTCCATGAGCATCGTCACATCATATGAGCCTGGCGAGGGAACTTATGTCCACTTCCTCGCCCATCGCCCGGGACATTCCCCTCACTATCCCGACGAGCACTATCCAGTTTATCGCAGGCAGTATGAACACCGGCAGCAGCGAGGCGCCCACATTGCCGAACGCCTGGCCCACGCTGTTGCCCGCGAGGTCGCCCATCATCAGCAGCTGCCCGATGAGCGTCGCCAAGAGGCCGTACGGGATCACGCTGGAAGCGGTGAAGAGCGCGAGCTGGCCCAGTATGGTCTCGAACCAGCCGCCGCTATCCGGCATCCCGACGGCAGCGGGCTGCCCGAGTATCATGTAAGAGAGCGCGAAGAGCAGGGGGTAGAACACGAACAGGCCTATCGCGATGGAGATCAGGACCCCCCCGAAATCGCGCGTCGGCGTGAAGCACCTCATGACGATGCCGGCCGGCAGCATGAGGTTGAGGAACCAGGTCTCGATCACGTTCAGTATCATGATGAATCCGCTTGTTATCGCGACGGAGAGCATCGTGAGGTTGGAGACGAAATTAAGCGCGCCCATCGCCGCGGCGAAGCCAGAGAACGGCCTGAGCGCGATGCCCAGCTTTATGTACAGGCCGAGCGGGACCGCATCCGCGGAATTCACGTACAGCGAGGACAGGCCGGACAGCAGCATTATCGCATTCGTAGTATCCATGTACGAGCTGAACGCGACCGACTGGGAGTATGCGAAATAGGATCTCGCGGCGCTGAACAGGGATGGGGTGTTCAGCCCGAACGCGCGCGCGTCCAATGCGCACAGCGCGTTCATGACCGCCGCGAACACGACGAGCATGCCTGCGGTCACGAGCACCTGGTTGATGTCGGTCTTCGCGCGGTTGAGGAGCGCCTGGTTGTCCATAGTCTTCCCAAGCATGTACATCAGCGAGATGATGAACGATGAGATGAGGAGTCCCGCGAGACACAGCGTCTTCCAGTTGTTGCCCGCGTCCAGAGGAGACGACGGCTGGTTGAAGTCGAGCTTGTTCACGACATCGCATGCCGACTGGGCGTAGACCGATGCGGCGAGCAGCATCATGGCGAACAACGCGTAACGGATAATGCCCCTCATATCAGCCTCACCAACGAGCTGAGGTCTATCTCCCCGCCGAGCAGCTCCGCGAGCCGCTTCACGATGTTAAGGACCATCAGGTAAGCGAATATCGGCAGCACTGTCGCCTCTATGCCGATCCTGAACGCCATCCGTCCGAGCCATCCGCCGATCTCGAACGCGTTCTTGAGCTCGTCCATCGCCCCGTTGGCCGCCGCGGAGAATCCGATGTTGATCAGGCGTCCCAACGAGGAGAGGTTCGGCGGTGTGTCGTCGCATGCGGCGATCCCGGTGTAGTGGTACCCGACGTCCTCTATGAGCATGTACATGATCGGAAGGAGGATCGTGAATCCGACGACGATGGCGATCATCGCCGCCCCGGCCGGCCGGGTGTACGGGAACGACCTGAGCACGATCCCGAACGGCAGGAGCACGTTGAACAGCCCGTGCCACGCGCTCAGTATCGCCATCTGGAGCTGGAGCTGCACCGCCGCGGCGGCTATGGCGCCTATGATGATGGAGAACACCTGCACCACCCCGCCGAGTCCCGGCAGCACCGGGGAGTATACCGAAGAGACAGTGAGGTCGAGGTTGATGATCAGGGATCCGATCGCGCCGATGAAGGCGTTGAGGACTGAGATGTCCTTGATCGTGGCGACGATGTAGTCGAAGAGGCATCCGACATACTGCTTAGCGTGGTTCTCGACAGTGACCCAGTTGCCGCCCGAGCCGCGCGGGGTCGACTCTCCCGGGAACGCGAGCGACGTCGAATAGAACGCGGGGCCTATGAAATTGAGCGCCCCGACCAGGAACAAATAGATCGTGAGTATTATCGCCGTGCCCAACAGCTGGTAGAGCTCGTTCTCGGCCCAGCTCTTGAACCTCGAGCTCTGCAGCGACTCGGCTATCATGTATACGAGCGCCACGATGCTGAACGATATGAGGAGCACGACCGTCGACATGTTGACGAAGAGGTCGGACACGCAGACCCCATTCTGGATGAACGCGCCGAACACGCCCGTGCCGCACGTGGTGTCGGCGCTCGCTATTGAGACGAGCGCGAACAGCGCCAATACGAGCTTTGTCGGGTGGAGTTGCATGAACATGCCTCTAGATTATCCTCGTCAGTCCGGCGATCTCGGTGTCCCCTCCGATCATCGGAGAGAGCTGGCGCACGAACCCTATGGTGGCGAATATCGCGAGCACCGGGATCACCATGATCGGGATATAGGCCCTCGACAAGGAGTCAAGTATCCCGAGCTTGGACACCCTGCCCGCCGAATCGTATTGGGTGAACAGGAGCCCTACTTCGGCCGGCGCGAACGAGTCGCCGAGGCTGCCTATCGTCACGCCCTCGATCCCCCTCATCACGGGGTCATTGAACGAGGCGGTGGAACGGTCGATCGTGTACCAGCCGAGGACGTATATGAGCGGGGTTATGGTGTAGAGCCCTATCCCCAGCGCCACCATCAGCCCGCCGAATTTGCGTGTGAACCACAGTATCCTGGTGATTATGCCTACGATGAACAGCGTGGTGGACAGGCCCGCCAGGTACGCGAGGCCCACTTCCTGCACCTTCAGCGCGGTGACGATCTTCAGCAGCTCCTCCACCACCGTGCCGAGCGAATTGTTGAATATCGCCTTGCCGGAATAGAGCGGCATGCCGACCTGGATGTCGAGCTTGGGGACGAACGCGGTCAGGTCGAACGACGTGCCCACTCCGAAGCTCTCGAACAGCAGCGAGACCGCATGGGTCTTCGCCATCCCCTTCAGCGACTCGCCGTATATCTCATATGTGGATCCGAGGAATCCCCTCGCGATATAGAACTGGCACGGGTAGGGGCAGTCCGGGGCCGAAGTGGATATCCTGCTCCACCTGCCTGTGCCGGGGATGTACGACCAGTACTGCACCGCGCCGCTCTCGCTCACGGTCGATGTGAGGATGTCCTTCGCCAGGGAGGTCGAGACGGACTCTATGACCCCCGCGGTGGTGACGAACAGCACCAATATCACCACCGAGAACAGCAGGTTCAGGAACTCCTCCTTGGTCCACGCCTCGAGCGACGGGATCGCGAACAGCCTGGCCAGTCCGAACGCGATGCCGAGCATCGACGCGGCGATGAGCATCACGACGCTGGCCCAGATCACCCACTCCGACTCCTTGCCGAATATGGTGGGGGTCTGCTGGGCGAACGCGAGCGAGGAGAGCATGAGCATGGCTAGGATGAACGGCGCAACGCCCGGCGCGATACCGCGCGGATCAGAGGATCTCCTGGAAGTCATACTTGAACACTTTCGACAATGAACGCGCCGCCGAGATGGTGATTATCGTGCTCAGGGCCGGGAAGAATATCGCCTGCGGGAGGGAATACCCGATGTTCTGCATGATGCTGAGAGCAGTGCCCGGATCGATGCAGTCCGTGCCGCTGCCCGTATCGGACGGGGTGTACGATATGCCGGCTGTGGCGGTCTGCGCCATGACGTACGTCATCGGCAGCACGATGTAGAGCGCGAACGCCATGGCGATCATGAACGCCCCGCTCTCCCTGAGGAACGGTATGAGACGCATGATGATGCCCAGCGGGAGGAGCAGCTGGAATGCGATGTTGTTGATGAATATGAGGGCGTACTGCTGTATGATGAGGCTCCCGATGATCGGGCTCAGTATGACGCTGAACGTCTCGTAGTTGCCGGCCACGTTGTCGCAGCCGCTCCACGGGCCCACGAACGCGTTGAGGATTCCGAAGTTGAGCGCCGATTTCACGCGAATCTCCTTCGCCTTGTCCAGGAGGTTTATGCTGTTGCCCTCCAGGCCGTTCCTGACGCCGGATATGTACGTTATGGCGCTCGTGAACGGGCTGTCCTCGTTCGTCATGGAGCATGAGACCGAGCAGGCGGCGGTGGCGGCCGAAGCGATGATGACGACCCAGATCACGGCGATAGAGACCTGGTACAGCTCCACGCGGGAGAGCGCTTCCCATTCCTTCTTGCCCACCAGCCTGGAGAGGAGGAACAGCGTGGACAACGCGAAAACGATCACGAGTATTATGCCGCCGATGGTAGACATCCAGCTGGAGTACTCCGGGCTCAGCGCGCACGTCCTCAGGCATGTCGTTACGTCAGCCATTCTTCCACTTCTTTATCCCATCGTATTTTTTGTGATTGTATTCCGTTCTTGTCTCTGCATTCCGTTTTCGCTCTCAGCATGGGCATCGTCTCATATCAGCTCGGACAGCCCGAGTATCTGTATCTCCCCCCCTATCGCGGGGGAGATCGACCGTATCGCGGTCACCGTGACGATTATCATGATCAGCGGTATCAGCATGACCGGCACCGCGTATTGAAGGACATACGGGGTGAAATCAAGCGTGATGTCGGTGAGCTTCGACGCGAGCGCCTGGTCGAGATAGTAATGCGAGAGGAATCCGGAGAGGTTTGCGATCGGCGCCAGTATCGCATTGGCGACATTGGCGACCATGAGGAGCATGTTCGGCGACATCACCGTGCCGGGGATTATTCCCCATACGTATGTCGAGACCAGGCCTATCAGCGACGGCACCATGGGCGCGGCCATGCCCACGTACATGTAGGCGGGGACGCCCGCGCCGAGTATCGACGAGAGGACAATGGCCTTAACGACCCCGAGGGAGCTGAGGAGGGTGGTGCTGACATCCATCGAGCCGCCGAAATCGAACATCGGGCGCGTGAAGAACATGCAGATGAACAGGTATATGACGAAACAGACTGGCGCAAGTATCATGCATGCGACCGATTGGACGGCCGCCCCCCCGATGCAGGCGGGAAGGAAGAACAGCTGGCCGGCAGTCATCGTGGGTGCGCTCACCACCGAGCCGATTATCGTGAGCGCGATCTCGGCCATCTGCACCTGCATCAGCGCCTTCGTGAGGCTCACCGCGTTGCTGGGCTCGGGTATCTCCGGCGGGTTGGTGCCCGGCTTGTAGGCCGAATCGTACATGCTCTTGGCGATGAGGACCGACGCGGGAAGGAACAGGTAGAGCCCCACCCCGAACGCCATCAGCGTCCGGCCCATCTTGCGCGTCACCGAGAATACGCTGAAGAACAGCCCGAGCGGCACCATCAGCGGGATCGCCACCGAACGGATGAAATCAAGGGCCAGGTTCGACGCCACCGCTATGAACGCCGAGGTGAGCGACAGGGACTGGACCGTCCCGAAATGGCCGAGGAACACGTTCGCCCCGGAGAACGGATAGTAGTTTATGTTGAAGGCGTACAGCGCGAATATCATCATCCTCATGGCGCTGCCCGGCTTGGCGTCCTTGATCTTGGCGGTCATCTGGTCGATCCTGCTGTTTATGTCCTTCGCCGATTTGCTGGTCGAGCCGGCATACTGCGGCGGGGCGCCTGTGAGGGTGCCGATCGCGGATGACAGCCACATGCTGTCGACGAAGACGTTGAACAGCTTGTCCGACGCCTGGCTCGTGAAGTCGAGCGATGCCTGCATCGGAGTGGAGCCCGTGGCGGCCGCGAATATCGCGTCGGCGGACGACAACGCTATTAGCATGATGAGCACGAGGGAAGCGCTGGCCGTGACTTCCGCGACCTCCGTCTTCGCCCACACGCTGAGCTCGGGCGTCCTGAAGACGGTGGAGAGCATGTACGCCAGTCCGGCTATGCTGTAGCCGATGATGATGGCGAGCGCGACAAGGGGGGCCCATGGCGGGAACGCATTGAGGAGGCTCTGCGATCCGGCGCTCTGCGCGAACGACAGTGCCGGCATGAGCACGAGCAGCAAAAGCACAGCAGCCGCACTGGAGTTTCTCATCGAAATTACATCGATAAAAAGCTTTAAAACGTAGTCGTGGCCAGAGAGAATAGATGAGGCAATTATCGCTGGCTTTAGTGCTGCTGCTCCTTGTCCTGCCAGCGATACTGATGGCGCTCGAGATCTGCCCGATCGACAAGATGCCCACCGAAATAAGCATAGACCATGCGAGGCACCCCAGGAACATAGCGCTCGGAGTCACCACCAATACGATAACAGTGGAAACCAAGCTGGAGTCAGTCAACCGGGACACGGGCGACCGCACCCCGCTGGGCAACAGGGAGATCCTTTTCGAGATAACGATATTGGACAAGTTCGTGGTAATGGGCTCCAACGGGCGATTCGCGCTCTCTGATTCCCCTTCGCCGTTCCCAGTCAACACGAGCGTG
>CABMEP010000021.1 GCA_902385155.1 uncultured archaeon
ATAGAACTCGTTCTTGGCCTTCTGCTTGAATGAGCTGTCCAGGACCGAGCCGTACATGTACAGTATGGCGACGAACGCGGACGACAGCCCGAGCCCCATCAGCATGACGACCCGCCAATCGCTCATGGACAGCGTCGCGTCGCAGAGCTTCTTCGGATCCTGGGACGCGGCGAAGGACAGCCCGACCAGTAGCGAGAAGACCGCGAACGCGTACATGATCTGTCGTTTCGTGCTTGCCATCCTACCACTACAGTATCTTGATGATGTCCCCCATCCTGATGTCGTATCCCATCAGGTTCGATATGCTGCGCGTCACTCCCGCAGTGATCACGAAATTCATTATGGTGAGCATGGTGAAAGTGACGAACGCGAATGCCGATTCCGAGAACAGCACGACGAAGCTCCCCATGAAACCGGTCGCTGCCCCTTCCATCATCTCTCCGACGCTGCCGTCCAGGCTATTGAAGCTGACCGCCTTTGAAAGGGCCGGCATGCGTATCTCCCTTATGTTCTTCCAGAGCCCGTCGCAGTGGGTCGCGCCCTCCGGGCATAGCAGCGTGTCGACCACTTTCTGGTCAAACAGGAAAGTCAACGGATAGACGATATAGAAGCTTATGGAGACAGCGATGAAGAACGCGCCAATCCCCCGTGAGAATGTGAATGTCCTGAGAAGGATCCCGACGGGCAGGAATATGGTGAAAGCGGACCTGGCGATCAGGTCCAGGAACCAACGCTGCGCAGTCATCAGTCCGATCGATATGTGGATCCCTCCGACTGCGGTGCCGATCATGTCCTTGGCCGAGCGGTAGAGCTGCTCCGCCGGGTCCCGGAAATCGATGAAGTTGTTGCTGGTCAATCCGGTTGAGAATTTCTTCAGCACGGCTATCATGACCATGTTCGCGGAATAGCTCGCTGACGCGACCGACACCAAATACTCCCTGGAAATGTCAAGGAACTGCTCGCCCGCCACGATCGCGGGATTGGGGTTTGTCGGGGTCGGGGAGAAACCGAACGATTCAAACACGGAGTTCTCTATGCGGACGGTTATGAACACCAGCACCACGAGCACGAGGACCGCGGTTATCTGGTACGCCTCGTTGGACGCCCACCCCCTCATCTCCGGAAGGGAGAACCCCTCCCCGATCATGTACGCGAAGCCGACAACAAGGTAAGCGGCGAGCACCGCCGCCGCAACCATGAGCTCCCATGGGAGGGTCCTGAAGCTAGAGCTGGTCTGGGCGAAGCTCGGTATTGAAAGGAGAGCCAGTATCGCGATCACATAGACGAACAGGCGCGCCGCTGACGCCGATGATCCGGACGGATCGCCATTATAGGTCCTGTTCTTGTCATGCACTCATATCATCCTTGCCAGACCCGCGATGTCGGTGTCGCCGCCGAAATACGGCGACAGCTCCTTGATGAATGTGACTGTGGAGTATATCACAATCACTGTTATTGCCATTATCCATACGGAAAGGAACGCCACGTTATCGATGAACCCGTTGGGCTGTATCACATTCAGCATGTTGTACGTTATCATATTGTACGATTTGCCGTTTATCTCCGCATCGCTCGTCAGGGCATGCACGTATGCTGTATTGACCTCGTTGCCCGTCTCCGGCTGGGCGGATGCGTCTCCTGAATCGATTGTCGCCGAACCGGGGATCCCGATGTCGGTCCCATAAGAGGAATCGGCGGATATAGGGGGGGTGGTGAAATAAGAGAAGTCATCGAACACCACCGGCATCTGCCCCGCCGTGGGAGAGATCACCAATGTGGTGAGGATGATCACCATCGGATAGAAGAAATACGCGCCCAATGCGAGCGCTATGAGCAGGCCGCCGAGCTTCCGCGTGATGCCGATGGAACGCAGCGCGATCCCGCCCACGAGGAAGAGGCCGAACAGCGCCTTCTCTATCACAGTCAGCAGGATGACCTGGCTCTTGAGGAGCAGGAGCATGGTGGTGGTGAATTCGAACATGATGTTGTAGGTCTCCTTGAGGTATTCTCCGACAGAGAACGGGCTCACCTTGAACACCCCCTTGAGGCCTATCTGCAAGGAAGAGACGATTGACACGATGCCGTACTTCTCGACCTTTCCTGCGGTCCAGTACCTCACCAGGTCATACAGCGTGTTGAGCCGCGATTTCGCGATCGAGATCTGGCACGGATTGTCCGCGCCGCAATCCACCCAGTTGTCCTTGACGATGTTGTCGAACGTGCCCGTGTCGGCATTCGCACTGAATCTGACCTCCTCGTACGAACAGGTGTTCTGGGTGCATCTGAACTGGGCATCCCCGAGAAGCACGAATATCGAGGTATTGGCTATGAGGAGCGCCGACACGACCAGCCCTATGATGGCGGCCGACGCCATGACCTGGTACACCTCGCTCCTCGCCCAGCCGGCCATCGCCTCGTTGTTGAGCGCCTTGCCGATGAGATAGATGAGCACGGTGACGAGCAGCGAAACGAACACCACTAGCCCCGCGACCGGCGCCCACGCCGTCCATAGCGCTTGGAATGTCAATGGGTCCATCTCATCATCCTATATCGTTTATGAATTTCGTGAACGTCTCCACGAACGACTGGAATATCGTGAGGTTCAGTATCGCGAGTATGGTGGCCTGCGGCAGTATCTTGGAAATGCTCTGTATCGGAGAGAACGCCCGTTCGTACATCTCGGAGAACATCGAATATGAATAATCTGTTGGCGTGGGGGCGGCGGTGTACGCGTCAAAGCCAGGCCATATCCGCTTGGAGATGTCGTAGTCGACGACATACATCAGGGGCAGCACCACGTAAAGGCCGAACGCCAGGGCTATGAGGAACGAGCCCCCGGTGCGCGCCATCGGTATCGCACGGAGCACCATTCCTATCGGCAGTATGAGAGTTATGGCGAACGCCTGCGAGAATTGGAGAAGCAGGAGCTGCGCGTGGAGGCTGCCTATGAACGGCGTGAATATGAGGCCGGCCATCCTCTCCAGGACCATCGAATAGGTCGTCAGGGCATCGAACATGTTGTAATTCATGCCGGCCGGGAGGGTGACCTCAAGCTTAAGGTTCTTCATGGAATAGCTGAGCAGCCACATGGACTGCAGGGAAGGGACGCCGACCTCGTAGATCAGGAGATTGATGTATTCGTAGCTGTAAGTGAACTGGGTGTGCCCTGGCGCGTAATCGGTCATGACCGCCTTGAGCCCTTCGCAGGATACGCCCGCCAGGCCGACAACCGCGACCGCTATTACGATCGCTATGAGCGTCTCCCTCAACTCCTTCCTGGCCATCGCCTCAAACTCGCTCTTTGAGATCATCCTCCCCAGCATGAAGAGGAAGGAGATCACCGCGAATGACAGGGCCACCGCTGCGACGAAGAGGGACTGGAGATCCGTTATCGGGGTGCAGTAGTCGGCAACCATCGGCGCACCTATATGAGACGGGACAGCTCTGTTATCTCGCCCTCACCTCCGAGGGCCGCAGAGATCGATCTGAACGATGACAATGACATGATTAGCGTGAATATGATGGTGATTGTGGTCAGGAGGATCGGGAACACCATCGACGGCAGGCGATCGGTCATCTCGAGATATGCGAACGCCGCCAGGCTGGGCGTCCAGAGGACCCAGCCCTTGCCCCTCAGCACGGAGTCTTTCAGCGAACCGAACGTGTCCGAAATCGCGGCCAGTCCCCCCTTCATCACCGCCAGCGACTGGCTTCCCACGGTCAGGGATGCGGATGGGCTGGTCGCGACCTTCCGTCCGAAGTAGCATGAGAACCAATTGAATATGTCGTCCTTGCATGGGTCGCCCAAGAACACCTTCGTGCTGAGATAGTTGAGCGGCGTGTCCGGTTTGCCGGACGTGTGCGAATACGCGTCGATCAGTATCTCTGTCTCCTTATCCTCCACGCCCACCAGAGTGGGGTGATTCAGATTGAAGACGATGTTCTTGCCTGCGGTGCCGAATCCGGTATCTGCGACCTGGAAACAACGATAGGTGTCCACGTATGAAATCCCGCCGTCGGGAGACAGGGATTCTATGTTTCGGTGCTGTTCCCAAACGCCATATCCTCCGCCCAATGGCGGCTGTGTGAAATTGCCCCCGACTTCGTCGCTGGACCATACGTTCAGCGTGGTCGGACATTTGCCCGTGCCGGACTGGAGCAAGAACCAGACACGATAGGTGTAGTTGTTCGCGCTGATGCTCCACTGGAATTTGTCTGTCGACTTGTTCATGTAATAGGTATTGACCGAGGGCAGCTCCTGGGATATCGCCCCCTGTGACGGCTGCTTCACGGTCATGTTCCCTTGATCGAATTCCGGTGCGACGGTATCGTATATCGGACCGATGAAACATACGCTGAGCGGGTAGATGATAGCCCCGACCAACGCCAGGGCGATAAGCGTGGACCCCGCCCTCCGCGTAAGGCTGAACGCGCGGAGGACCAGCCCCATCGGCAATACGAACGTGAGCATGGTCTTCTGCATGAACTCAAGCAATTGTATCTGCACGAGGGTCGCGAACAGGGCGGGTATGACCGCCTTCAGCACGACATCGACCGGCCCGACGCTGGATTTCAGGGGCCCGAAATAATCTATCTGCGAATTCGATACGACCGCGAGCACCGTGGCGGCGGCGGGCGCGATGGCGCCGGGGCCGAAAAGCGCGGTGGAGATCGCGGTTATTCCCGCGGTTATCAGAGAGAGCGGGAACTTGATCGATCCCAATCCCTCGAACAGCTGTTTCAGCGATATCAGATACGCCGTTGAGCTTTCCAGATCAAGCGCCAGCTCCTTGAGGTACTTCGCCCCGTAGTCGTAGTAGTTGTATCCGAACAGGGAGATTGACATCGAATGCAGGAGGATGAGGAGCGGGAACAGCAGCGCTATAAGAACTGCGCTGTAGATGAGCTGCGCCATCTCCTCTTTCGCCCACCCTTTCAGGTCGCTTGACTTCAGGAACTCGGAGATCATCCATGCGAGGGCGGCGAGAGAGGCGGAGACGGATAGCGCCAATACGCTCGTCGCGAGCCATTCCCCACCGTGGAACTGGGCATCTATCGCCTGCTGGACTATCTGGACAAAGTCCGCTGTCGCCATGGGCACAGTATCGAAGATGTTTTTTAAATACTCTCTGAACGCGACACGCGTTCGGTAGGAATCAGTCCGGCCGGCATATGCCGCAGAGGTTCCTGGTGGAATTGACCTTGCTGAGCACCGCCGTCACGAGTGGACTGTAATTGTAGTCGGAGTCGTCCATGTTGGAGAGCTCCGAATCCATGGCGCTCTCGCCTGCGATGTATCCGTACACCGCGAGGTAGGATCTCGCGAACTCATCAGCGGCCGAAGAGCCGGTCACCTTCTTCTTCGCGGCCCCATAGAAGTATCCGAGCGTCTGCACCCCGCAGCAGATGCTCTTCGTCTTCCCAGAGTACATATCGCAAGAGCACTGGGGATACAAGGTCCTCATCGGCTGCTCCGCATCCAGGTACCCTCCGCGCGCGTCGATCAACGACATCACGAGCGTCGGGTCGACGCCACTGCCGCTGGAGAAATGGCGTATCGCCAATGCGTAGGCGGTGCAATTGTCTGAATTGAATATGCCGGAGGATGGATAGGCGTGCGCATCAAAGCACGTATCGCCGCAACTCGCCAGCGACTTCACGGGAGACAGCGTCATGGACGAATAGTTGTCCGGTCCGCTGAACAGGTAGATGAGCCTTGAATTGAGATTGTTCGTGCAGAGTGACGGAGCGGCGTTGCCTGCGAGCGAGAATACCGCCGGCGTCTGGTAATCGGCAGTGGAATTGTGATACGCGGCGCAGCCGTAGAACCACCCGTTGGATAATGTCTTGTCTTCCATGGACATCATGTCTGGCCCGATCATGCCGATCACCCCCGAAACGGAGAGATCCGGTATGGCTGTGATCATGAACTCATAGAGCTTGGAGAGCGATTCGGAATCCCATTCGCAGTTGGCCCCGTTAACGGGGCCCGGCACGCCGCGTATCCCAGCGATGATTGACGGTTTTTTCCATTTGGAGGCGATCAGGTTGGCGAAATCCCTTGCCGCCGCCTCAACGTTCTCCTTCCCGCAGCTCTTCAAGGAGCCGAGGTCTATTGTGAATCCGACCACGTCAACGCCCGCCATCACTCCGGAACCGTAGGAGTCAAGCGTCTGATTGTCCCCGAGATTCACTGTCGCCATAGTCATGCAGTTAGCGCATCCAGATTTGATTCGTGAGAATTCCTGGGATGGATTCGGGATCTGGCCGGATCCGTTGTATCCGAATCCAGGAGAAACGATCACCGGCCCGCTTCCGGATAATGAAACGGCGATAGAGGAACTGTATCCGCTTGGCGCGTTGCCGTACGCGATGATTGGGATGATATCGTTTGACAGTGCGCAATTGATGGCGGACATGTCTCCGGAAGAAAGCGTGCGCGGAACGGTGAGTATCCCCACATCGACCAGCGCCAGTCCGAGGCGGCCGTTGCACATCCTCTGCGCCTCATCCGCTGCGGCGATGCTGTTTCCTGCGCCGAGCATGAACATCCTGATGTATTTCTTTGAAGCGTTGCCGCCGATCTGCCGTGTTGATAGTCGATTGAATTCCTCAAGCACGGTCTTGTCCGCCAGATTGTATGAGTTGAAACTGCAGCTTCCGCCGGAGAGGTTGACGCTGCTTCCGAGGCCGAACAGCGATTTCTTTTCCTGGCAGACCAACGCCACGCAATTGTTGGTGTCGACGATCTGCGCCACCCTGTACGAGATGTTCTCCCGCTGGATGCTGGCGTTGATGTCCACTTTCTGGATGCACCCCGCAATCAGTATGAAAGAGAGCAGGAACAGTACCGGGAGAAATTGACGCATGGTATTCCTCATAGCTTGTACCCTATGTCCCGGAACGAGCGCATTATCTTCATTACTTCCGCTTTCCTCACTTCGTCCGGAAGGTCTGACATCCTGCCGGATGGCGCGCTGATCACCTTTCTCGCCCACGACAGGATGAACGACTCCTCTTCCTTGCTGTGATCTGGATCGCTCAGGCGTTGGAGCATGACATCTATCGAATCAGAATCAAGCTTCTGTATCAGCCGGCTTGCTGATTCCTTGGCCTCGGATTCCGACAGGTTGAGTGGGAGCTCCTTTGAGCCGAACTCCCCGGATGATATCTGCGGGAGATATTCGTTCGTCTTCCTGAGGAGGACCAGGTAATTGGTCAGCGCATGGAACTGGGCGCTTGTGGTCTTGCTTGCTAGCTTGGGTTCTGTTATGTCCTGCTGGAACCCTGAAGACAACGATTCCACTACAGCAAGCCGACCCTCAAGATGAGCGATGCTCCGCTCCACGTCGGATGAGACCCTCTTCGCCGCTTTGGCTCGTTCGGAGAACACGCTTGCGTCTTCTGGGCTCATCTTGTCCAGCATCCTCTCCGCGATCTCTTCCCGGATGCTGAAGTCGGTTGTTGGATCGACAAGCTCCTTGAACATCGGCTTGTCCTCTTCACTGACAGACTTGGATACTGTATTTATCGCGCGGATGAGGTTCGCAATCCTGAGCCGCTCAGCCTCCACTCCCACTTTCAATATGTCGCTGATCTCATCCGCTACTACGGAGGAGCCCGTTATCTTGTCCTCGACGGCTGATTTCAGCTCTTCTATGGCCTTGGCGTATACATCCTTTTTCTCGTCCTTCCTCTTCCCGATCAATGAAAGCGAAGCCGTGAGCATGGATTTGTCGCCCTGCATCATGAGCGATCTGAATTCTGGACCGGTAAGGGCGAACAACGCTTTTCCTTGTGGGAAGCTCGCAGGCGAAAGATTGCGGAAATCAGTCTCGTACTGGCGCATGGCCGCCGAAGCGTTGGCGATCTGTGCGTCAAGCTCGGACCTTTCGGTAGACAGTTTGACGGCCTTCCGCTTCTCCTGGAGCTCCTTGAGATTCTTGTTGGTGGCAGTGAATTTCCTGGATAGCCGACCGTACACGCCAGAATTCTTCAGGACGTATGCGACAAGAAGCGCGCGTTTCGCATCGTCAATTGGCGCTCCGCGAGTAAGACCGAGGAAACCTTCCTTTGGCAGTGCCTTGAGCATCGATTCGTATTCCTTCGGCTCCATATATTTCTCCGCGGTATTCAGCGCAGTCTTCATGGAACGAGAAAGGGCGATGCCCGCCATCATTTTCCCTGCGCTGAATTTTGGCTTTGCGAACTTGAACGGCTTGGGGCTCGACGGTCCCTTGTATCTCGGAGTGGTCACGTCGAAAGCGTTGAGTGGCCTCCTTCCGCTCGCGTACATCGCGGCGGCAAGCATCCCGAGAACGATGAACAGCATCACCCAGCTCGAATCGACGAGCTGGCCGAACGGAGGTATCTGGCTGATGCAATAGGTCATCGATGCCCTTGACTCCGCAAGGGACGAGTTGCCGTCGAACCGCGATACGATTGAGCCGCATCCGAAACTGGAGACAGCGGTCTTGCAGAATGCGTCGCCGTTCTGGTTGGTCGTTTTGTTCTCGCAGAGCGACACGTTCTTGTCGGCGGTCTCGAAATAGAAACTGATGTTGGCGCCCGCGACTGCCTTGACCCCGTAGAATTCCTGTATCTGCTTGGCTGAGACGGCGCCGCTCTTTACCGAATCCGTCAATTGCTGGGACGTGACCGAATTGGATTGTATTGATATGAGGTGCGAAGTGATAACCACGGAATTCTGTGACTCGTTGTCCGAACGGAACGAGATGTCCATCGCGGTGGAATCCTTCTGGACGGCAGACAGGACAATCACTGAAGCAAAGAGAAGGATGAAGACTGGAAGAAGCAATCGCACTTGCAGCACACCTTCGCCAATCGCCATATAGAACTCTCGTAAGATCGAATTTAATACTTAATGTTCATTCAGTATTAGGACGATAACATGCAAAACCCGGCTGATTATGAAAGCAAGTGGCAGCAGGAATGGGAATCGCAGGGAGCGTTCAGATCCTCGGTCTCCAGCAAGCCGAAGTTCTACCTTGTGTTCGCGTACCCTACGGTCTCAGGCACACTGCACGTCGGCCATGCAAGAAGCTACACCATCCCTGACATCATCGCCCGCTACAAGCGTGTGCGGGGCTACAATGTGTTCTTCCCGCTCGGGTTCCATGCCACGGGAGTCGACTGCTCTAAGATATATGAGGAATGCAGAACGGATCCGGCCAAGGGAGCCAAGAAATACGGCCTAGAGGAGAGCGCCGCACGCGGATTCGGATCGCCGCTCGATGTGGATAAGTACCTTGAGAAGAGGATGATCACCGCATTCAAGCGGCTCGGCCTCAGCATAGACGCGAGCACGGCGACGTCCACTATTGATCCGCACTACAACAAGTTCATCCAGTGGCAGTACCGGAGGCTGAACGGGCTCGGTTACCTGAAGCAGGGGGATTATGTCCTGCCGTACTGCAACGAATGCCAGCAGGTCATCAGCATAGACGCCGCGCAGGCGGAAATCGCCGAGGGCGCTGAAGCGGAAGTCAAGGAATACGAGATACTCAAGTTCAAAGACGAAAGGGGCGTCGTGTTCCCGATCGCAACGCTGAGGCCGGAGACTGTGTTCGGAGTCACTAATCTCTGGGTTAATCCCGGGGCGAAATACGTGGAAGCCTCCGTCGACAAGGAGATGTGGATTATCAGCGAGCACGCCGTCGAAAAGTTGAGGAACCTCGGCAAGAAAGTGGAGATCAAGCGGACACTGAACGGCGAGGATCTCGAAGGCGAGGAGATCGCAAGCCCGGCCACCGGAGCCAAGGTATTGATAATCCCTGCGACATTCGTCGATGCGTCCGAAGCCACGGGAGTCGTCATGAGCGTTCCCGCGCACGACCCGTACGATTACAAGCACTACAAGGAAGCGACCGGCGCTGACGACAGCACCATACCATTCGTTGTGGACATGCAGCTCAAGGGAATCCCGAGCGCCGTGATACTCGCGAAGCACAATGGAGACGCGGAAGCGGCCGTGAAAGAGCTCTACAAGATGGAATACCGCGGCACCATCAGGAAGGACGTACCGGTCATAGGCGGCCTGCCGACGGCCAAGGCAAAGGACGCGATCATCGCGCATCTCGCCCCGAAGGGCCTGACCGACAAGATCTACGAGTTCACGGTGAAGGAAGTGAAGGACCGGTTCGGCCATCCAGTCATAATCAAGAGCATCGGCGGCCAGTGGTTCGTCAACTACGCGGATCCGAAGTGGAAGGCGCTCGCCAAGGAATGCGTGGAGCAGATGCAGACGTTCCCCGCCGAGTACAAGAAGGAGCTTCCAGGAATCATCGACTGGTTGAGGGGGAGGCCGCTCGTCAGGAAGAGGGGGCTCGGGACGGAATTCCCATTCGCGAAGGGATGGATAATCGAGGCGTTGTCCGACTCGACCATCTACATGGCGTTCTATGTTGTCGCAAAGGCGGTGAACGCAGGCAAGCTGAAAGTGGACCAGATCGATGACGCGTTCTTCGATTACATCTACCTAGGAAACGGCGACAGCGGAAAGCTGAAGTGCGGAAAGGCGGTCGCGGACGAAGTGAAGAAGGAGTTTGAGTACTTCTATCCGCTCGACGTCAACTTCGGAGGCAAGGAGCACAAGACCGTGCACTTCCCGTTCTTCATATTCCATCATGCGGCGATATTCGACAGGAAGTTCTGGCCAAAGGGCGTCTTCGTGAACTGGCACCTCATAGTCGAAGGAGAGAAGATGTCCAAGAGCAAGGGCAACGTCATATTCTGGGACGACGCCATCGGAAAGTACGGCTCCGATGCCATACGGTTCTACGTCGCCCACGGCACCAACCAATGGAACGACTTCGACTGGAAGAACTCTGAGATGGAGAGGTATGTCGCTCATCTCGAAGGTATCAGAAGGATGCTCGACGACGCGATCGCGGAGAAAGGAAACGGTTCCGCCATCAACAAGTGGGCCGAGGCGATGTTCGCGAAGAGACAGGTGGCGATCGAGGAAGAGCTCGACAGGTCGGAGATAAGGAATGCCGGCTCGCTGGCGTTCTTCGAGATACGCAATGATCTCCAGTGGATGAGGAGCCGGGGCGGAACACCGAGCAGGGAGCTTCTCGGAAAGTGGATGAAGATGCTCGGCGTGTTCGTGCCGCACTTGGCGGAAGAGTATTGGCATAAGCTCGGGAACAAGACGCTCGTCAGCGCCGAGCCCTGGCCGGCTGCGGCATCGTACGATGAATCGATAATCAAGTCAGAGGACGAAGTCCGCACGCTGGTGAATGACCTGAACAACCTCATGCGCATAATGAAGGAGAAGAAGACGAAACTGTTCATATACTCCATGCCGAACGAGACGCAGTACCTGAAAGACTCATCGGAATTCATCAGGCAGCGGTTCGGGTTCGATTCGGTGGCTGTCGCCTCTGTCGCAGACAAGGACAAGCACGACCCGATGAAGAAGGCAAGCAAGGCGAAGCCGGGCAAGCCGGCCATCTACCTCGAATAACAACGGGCAAGCGCGGAAAGACAAGGGATTTAAAGAGCGGAGAGAAGGTCATCCTATGCCAGCGAACAAGCTTGAAGTCGTCAAGATCGGATTCAGGAAACGCATGGACATCATCAAGTCCACCCTCACGCTTGTCAAAGGCAAGATGTCCAGCCAGGAATACAACCACGTGAAGCGGTTGATGGCCGATGGGACGGAAAGGGATCTCGTTTTCATGCAGGGGCTCGCGACTGGGATTGAGCTCGCCGCGCTGGACAAGAAGAGCACCCTGGCGATAATAGATGTCTTGAAGGGAGCGCTCCAGAAGGCGAACAAGGGAGAGTACCCGCCGCTGAAGAAAGCGGATCTCGACAAGATCGACGCAATAATGAAGAGCAAGTTCCCGCTCGGAGCCCGCAGGAAGATACTGTCCATCCTAGCGAGGGGCGATGCAATAATGCTCGATGGCCTCATCGAGATGCTGAAGAGAGTTGCATAGCTGGTTTTATGATGAAAGAAAAACCTTCTAGCGTGCGGAAGGGTGTTGCGGCGATCATATTCAGGCGACGGAACGGAGTTCCGGAATTCCTGGTGATGCACCGTGTGCTGAGATGGAAAGGATGGGAACCGCTGAAGGGCGGGGTGAATTCCGGCGAGAGCGAAAGAACCGCATTGAGCAGGGAGATAAACGAAGAGATAGATGTAAGAGGCGGCGATGTCCGTGTCATTGGAATCATCCCGAACGCGAAAATAGCTCTGAGGGTCCCCCTCCGATTCAGGAAGCAGATGGGCGGGTTCTCGAGCGCGCTGTACAAGCCATTCTACCTAGTCGAAATCGCGCTGAAAGCGAAGCCGGACTTAAGGAAAGACGGTGCGAGGGAGCATGACGAAATAATGTTCGTCCCGTACGATATGGCGTTGGGGATGCTGACGTATCCTAACGCAAGGGCGGCGCTGAGAAAATCGATGAGAATGCTATTGTAAATTCGGATGCGGTGCGGTCATTCTTTTCCTATCCTGCTGAAGTCTATGAACCTGTTCCCTTTCGCTGATTCGTCGCGGCAAAGGAGCACGACCCGCGAAGGAGTGTGCTCGTCGGCATATATGTAGCCTGTCTCTTCCGCGAGTTGCCCGGCGAACGCTCGGATCTCTTCGAATGTTGGCATGCCGGGCATCCCGACCCGCTTGCGCGAGTAGCCAACCGCCATGTACGCCTTGACTTCGACGTAATCGGGGTCCGCCTTTGCGATTATCTCCGCATACTTTTCGGGGTGAATCATGTTCCTGCCCTTCATCAGCGTCATCCTGAGTACGGTGCGGGTCTTGCCTTTCATCTTCCGCATGAGATCAAGCGATGTGTTATATCGTTCCCACCCATCCGCCCCTTTCGGCCTGACGTATTCGTCATAGCTCGTCTTGTCGTACGCGGCGAGAGATAGATAGAACTGCGTCGGCAGGATTCCGCCATCCATCATTTTCTCTATTGCAGAGGGAGCGCCCCCGGCTGTGACAAGAAAGGTGCTGATGCCGCGAGAATGGAATGCCCCGAGGAGCTCGGTGAATTTCGGATAGACGACCGGCTCGCCGAGGACGCTGAGCGCGGCATGCCTGGGGACCTGGGATTCTACCCATTTTTCCCTATCCCCGTTCGGGTGGCCGCCCATGCCGGTAAGAAGGTGGCGCTGCCCTCTGATGAGCTCGTCTATTATCTCATCCGGTTCATCCCATTCCGTGATCTGGATGCTGTCCGGGTCGGAAGTCACTTCGCCGGTCTGCGCACGCCAGCAGAATACGCATCGGTTGAAGCAGGTGGGCACAGTGGTGCACTGCAGGCAGCGATGGCTGCTTATCCCGTAGAACTTGTTCTTGTAGCAGGAGTCTCCGCCAGTCATCGATGTCTTCGCATACTGGCATATCTTGACCGCAGAATGGCTGTGCTTGCCGACAAATAGGTATTTCTGCCCCCTCAGCTCCTTCAGCATCCCGGCGGGAATCATGCTTTTTAATCCCGACTGGAATATAAAAAACATGGCAATACAGCTGCTTCTGGAGGACGGCGCCATCAAGGCGACGAAGCCGGAGGACATCGAGGCGTTGCGCAGGGCCCACTACGGCGTCCACCGCAAGGGAGAGCTCATACTGCAGCTGGACGATGCGCTCTATATCATGGATGTGAGGAACGCCAAATGCCTGGAAGAAGGAAAGGAGGTCTCATTCAATGACCTTGCCCAGCGATTCATGCACAGGAAGCTGTTCGCGGAGTACGCGACCTACAAGGACTGGAGGGAGCGAGGACTGATGGTGAGGCCCATATCCGAGGCCAAGACCGGCTACGGGAAGAATCCCATTGTGAAGTACCCGTCCGAGAAATTGACTCCCCCGAAGGCGAAGATCGAAGGGATGTTCTTCAGCGACGACAGGATCACGGTTGTCGAAGACGCGGTGGTCGGGAAGAAGCTGTACGATGACCATTGGTTCGGGCAGTACGGATCCTACAAGACCGAAGGGAGGGGGCGGCTGCTGAAGCTCGATAAATTCGAGACTCTGTTCTTGATGAAGCGCAGCGACCTGGCGCTCCGTGGCATGAAGATCGCGGACCTCGAGAAGGAACTGAACGAGGATCCTGATTTCGGATCGATGTATGATGTTTATGACGACTGGAGGATGGCTGGCTTCGTCGTGAAAAGCGGATTCAAGTTCGGGACGCACTTCCGAATCTACTTCCCTGGCGCCTCGCCGGTAAAGAGTGGGGACTGGGTGCATTCGAAGCACGTGCTCCATGTCTTCCCGCGGACCAAACGAATGATCATCGCGGAATGGGCCAGGGCAATCAGGGTGGCTCACGGAGTGAGGAAGACATTCATACTCGCCATACCGGGCAAGAAGATGAAGAAAGAGAAGGAAGAGGGTCGCAAGGAACTGAGCTTCCTGCTCTACCACCGCGCGGGCAACGGCATAGAGACGCCAGACAAGAACGACCCGTCGTTCGCGATGCTGTCGCTGTCAGAGGATGAGATGATAGGCGGGGCCGAGCTCGCGAAGGCGATAGGGGAGGCGAAGCACCTTGGCCTCGACCTCATGCTCGCGATAGCGGACAGGGAGACGGCAGTCACGTACTACCATGTGAAAAGGATAGATCTCCCTGGAAGCAAGTACGAATACTACGAAATCGAATGGGCCCAGCCTTGACGAAGGAAAGGCATAAATACGGAGAAAGAGACGGTTAGCAGTACACATTCGTGATCATATGTATTGCTTCAGACCTAAAGACCAGCGCGCAGCCCCATCTGACAAGCAGCGCGACGGAACTGCGCAATTCATGCGGATGCACGATCGCGGGGAGACCGTGGGACGGCGCTCAAGCGAGGCCCCGGCACAAACCAAAAACCCCTCTGTGAAAACAAAGGAGAAGGTCGACAAACTGCATGCGGATTACGCTTCATTCCGGGAGAAGAGCGAGTCATACACGGGGGCGACGGGAGCGGTAAAGGCGTTGAAAGACGGAGCGGTTCTCACAGCCAAGATAGCCGTCACCGGCGCAGTGATAATCCCGGCCGCAATCGTGGTGGGCGCAGTCAAAGTTCTGTACGAGACCGTGTTCCTGGGCTTTGCCGTGGTTGGAGGCACTCTGATGGTGGCCGCAGGCGCAGTTGGCCTAGCATTCACAGATCAGAGGAATATGTCGGACCAGACCATCAGAAAAAGGGTTATAACCAACCCAGAATACTGATTTTATGGACCTGGGAGAAGGGATACGTAAGGCGATTGCCAAGCTCACGGGCAAGGCGGTCATCGACGAATCCGTGGTCAAGGCCACAGTAAAGGACATACAGCGCTCCCTGCTGATGGCGGATGTCAACATCGAGCTAGTGTACGCCCTGTCAAAGAAGATAGAGGAAAGGGCGCTGAAGGAGAGGCCTGCGCCAGGCAGGGGAATGAACGAGCACGTCAGCGCCGTGGTCTACGAGGAATTGACCAAATTGATGGGCGAAGGCAGGAAGCTGGAGCTCAAGAGACAGAGAATAATGATGCTCGGCCTTTTCGGGAGCGGAAAGACGACGCAGATAGGGAAGGTCGCACACTACCTGAAGCAGAAGGGGCTCAGTGTAGGGGTGATAGCGGCGGATATGATGAGGCCGGCGGCGTACGAGCAGCTGGAGCAGCTCTCCAAGCAGGTCGGCTGCACGTTCTTCGGGATGAAAGGGAAGACGGCAGCGGAAGTGGTCTCCGAAGGCCTGAAGAAGCTGAAGACGGACGCAGTCATAATCGACACGTCAGGCCGTGATGCGCTTGATGATGATCTCACAGCCGAATTGAAGGAAATAGACAATGTGGCGAAGCCTGACGAGAAGATCCTTGTCATGTCCGCAGATATTGGACAAGTGGCAAGGAAGCAGGCAGAGGAGTTCAACAACTCCGTAGGCCTGACTGGCGTCATCATCACCAAGATGGACGGCAGCGGAAAGGGAGGGGGGGCGCTGAGCGCATGCTCGGTGGCGGGAGCGAAGGTCATATTCATAGGCATCGGAGAAAAGATCGACGACATCGAGGAATTCAATGCCGCGAAGTTCGTCGGCAGGCTGCTGGGGGTGCCGGATTTCGAGGCGCTCATCACCAAAGTGAAAGCAGCCATGCCAGAAGGCATGGAAGCGGGAGAGATGCCAGAGAAATTCGATATCAACACATTCTACAACCAGCTGAAGGCTGCCAGGCGCATGGGTCCGCTGAAAGGGGTCTTCGAGGCCATGGGGATGGTGAATGTCCCGAAGGACGTCCTGGAGCAAGGCGAAGAGAAGATGGACAAATACGAAGCAGTCATCAGCTCCATGACCAAATCGGAACGGGCCGATCCGGACCTGCTGAGGAAGAATCCTTCAAGGATCACCAGGATAGCGGATGGCTCCGGAGTGGACGAGAACACCGTCCGGGAGTTCATCAACCAATTCGGGAAGATGAAGAAGCTCTATGACCAGCTGCAGAAGAACAAGGGAATGCAGAAGCGCCTGGAGCGCATGCTAAAAGGAGGCAAGGGATTAGGAATCTGATCTCGCCCCCGTAATCTCGCTGTTTTTAGCCTGGCCGAACGCTTTCGCGGCCTCGATATACAGGAATCCCGCGAAGGAAACCGCCAATATCCCAAGCCATTCATCAGCAGTCAAAGGAACCACATGGAATATCGCTTGCAACGGCTTGATATAGAGGATCGCGGTGTGCAAGAGCAACGAGACGATGATGGTCAGAATCAGATACTTGTTTTTCGTAATCGAAGTTCCCACCGGTTTTTCCAGTGATCTGCAGGTCAAGGATATCGAGAATGCGAACATTATCACCGCGGTCGTAGCGACAGTCTGCGCCCTGACGACATCTCCGCCATCACTCAAGGACAGCAGAAACAGCCCCATCACCGAAGCGGCCATCAATAAGGGCGTATCCAGCAGATAGAGCCTCATGTTGTCGGTAAGGCTCTCTGATTTCGGCCTCGGCCGCATGGACATCACCTCGCGATTGATTGGATCCACCGCAAGAGCCAAGGCCGGCAATCCGTTTGTAACCAGATTGATCCACAGTAATTGTATCGCTATCAGCGGTAAGGGGAGCCCGACCAGAACGGCTAGCAGGAGCACCGCGACCTCTGCGATGTTGCCGGCCATGAGGAATGCTATCGTCTTTCGTATGTTGCCGTAGATGCCCCGGCCCTCCTCGACCGCCGACACGATGGTGGCGAAATTGTCATCCGAGATCACCATGTCGGCGACTTCGCGGGCGACATCGGTACCGGTTATTCCCATCGCAACTCCGATGTCGGCTTTCCTGAGCGCGGGCACATCGTTGATTCCGTCTCCGGTGACCGCGACGATATGCCCTCTCCCTTTCAGCGTCTCGGTTATCCGCATCTTGTGGTCAGCGGAGGTGCGGGAGTAGACGCAGACATTATCCACGATCCGGTCGAATTCCTTGTCGTTCAGGGCGTCTAATTCGTCCCCGGAAAGAGCCATGCCTCCGTCCAATATGCCCAGCTCTCTGGCGACGGATGTGGCGGTGTCCTTATGGTCGCCCGTGACCATGATGACTCTGATCCCGGCTGCCCTGCATCTTGCGATAGCTTCCTTCGCCTCGGGGCGCGGCGGGTCCATCATCGCCTGCATCCCCAGGAACACCAGCTTATCTTCGGAAAACGTGGTGGAGGAAACCTTCTTCATGGCAAAACCGAGGATACGGAAACTCTTGGACGCGTATCTCCTCTCCATATCAAGGATCCGTTTCTGTTCTTGGTTTGTCATCCGAGTTATCTTGCCTCCTTTCAGAACAAACGAACACCTGCGAACGAGTCGTTCGACTGCGCCTTTAGTCCAGAGCGATTTTCCATCCTCGTCGTGCGTATCATAAAGGACCGACATCATTTTCCGATCCGAATCAAATTGTATCTCGCCCGATCGGTGCAGGGACCTTCGGTAATCCCGTATGCCGGCCTTCTTAGCGGACACGAGCAACGCGATCTCAGTCGGATCACCGGTGAATTCTCCATCGGAAAACGCGTCATTGCACAGCATGCCTGCCTTCAGCATCTTGGCGACCCCCTCATACTCCAACGGGGACGCCTTCTTTCCACCGATAAAGAATCCCCCCGGCGCGCCATACCCTTCACCAGTCACATCCAGCTCAATGTCCGGGGTCCATACGCGCCTAACTGTCATCTCATTCACGGTGAGGGTGCCTGTCTTGTCGCTGCATATCACGGTGACGCTGCCCAATCCTTCCACCGCAGCCAGGCGCTTGATAATCGCATTCCGTTTGGACATCCTGTCTACGCCCACTGCGAGAGCGATGGTTATGCACGCGAGAAGTCCCTCGGGAACTGCCGCGACCGCCAGGGCCACAGTGGCAAGGAAGATGGTGATGGGGGGAATCCCTCTAACAAAACCGATCAGGAACACCAAGAAACAGATGGCGATGAAGATGATGCTGACGGTCTTTCCGAACGAATCTATCTTCTTCTGCAGCGAGGTCTCCCCTTCGGGTTGTTGGGCGGTCTCGGCTATCTTGCCGAATTCCGTGCCCATCCCGGTCAGTACCACAAGCGCTTCGCAGCGGCCGTATATTATCGTGGTGCCCGCGAAGACCATCCCTCTCCTCTGGTTTATCGGCGTGTCCGAACGCGCTTTCTCATCCTTGCCTACGGGGACAGACTCTCCAGTCAATATCGATTCGTCTGCCTTTAGGTTCAATTGCTGGATAATCCTGCAGTCGGCGGGAACTTTGTCGCCGACGCTAAGAAGTATCACGTCGCCGGGAACTATCTCTTTAGACGGAAGATTATGCACCTGGCCGTCACGCATTACCTTGACATTTGATACGGCCATCCGTTTCAATGCGGCGACCGCGGCCTCCGCCTTCTTGACTTGGAGAAAGCCCAACACAGCATTTATGAGCACGATCGTGGCGATGGTGACCGCATCGATCATCTGCTCCAATAGCGCCGAGATCAGTGTCGCAAGAAGAAGGACCCCAATCAGAAAGCTCTTGAATTGATCAATGAATAATGAGAGGTCGCTCTTCTTCTTAGTTTCCATTATCTCGTTCGGACCATATTTCTTGAGCCTGGAGACGGCGTCTGCAGAGGACAGGCCGGAGCGGCTGGCGCCGAGAGCGCGCAGGCTCTCTTCGATAGAAAGGGTGTGCCATTTCACCGGCGCTCTCGCGCTCTCCGTTTTTGCCACAATATCCGATGTCCGCCCCTTTTTAAATGATAGCCGTTTCTGCCAATTTTGCTGGTTTTCGGGGTCTGCACAATCATTAAAAAACTGAGCGGGCAATAGAATACAGGTTATAGCACATGAGCGACACTATTACTAGTCAGATAGACGAGATAGAGGCCAAGAGAAAAGAGAAGCTGGCCAGGATCAAGGACATCAGCGACCAGGTTAGGAAGATAGCGGAAGACATAGAGAAGATCCGCAGGGAGAGCGGCCTGGGCACCCTGGATGACGAGAGGATACTCCAGAAGAGGATAGAGCAGATAGATTTCAGGATCTCCACAGCCAAGAACATGCCGCTGAAGATGGAACGCGAGCTCGCGGCAGGCATAGCCGAGATCGAGAAGAAGCTCAAGAAGGTGCGGGCAGCCAAGGAAAGCTCCAAGTCCCTGAAGGAACTGGAGACCAAGATCAGCTCCCTGAAGGATGAGAGGGACAAGCTGAAGAAGTCCCTTGATGTCGACCAGGAAGAAATCGAGGATCTCAAGGAATCGATGAAATTCTCAGGCAGGCGCCAGGTAAGGGAAGCCGCCATCGAGCAGTTCACGCTCGGAGACATCGCGGCCATCAAGCACAAGAAGGGCAAGAGCGAGGAGTGACTTTTCCTGCCCACAGTTAGGTTTTAAACTGGGGTGCAGCAATAGCTATACCAGCTATTTCTGAAGTGGTAGTATGAAGCGAAGAGCCGTGCTCATAGATGTGGACTATGTGGTCCGCAGGGGAAAGGGTACCGTACGCCTAATCCTGAAAGGCAAGCGCTTCTTCAAGATGTATGATCCTGAATTCAAGCCCTACTTCTATATCGACAGTGAGGAGAAGATGGACAAGGGCAAGTACGGCAACATAGAGATAATCGATGTCCAGCCCGTAAAGAAGTTCGTCGGCGGGAAGGAGAAGACATTGCAGAAAATCACCTGCTCAGACCCGCGTGAGGTGCCCGTGCTCAGCGAGATACTCGGGCGCTTCGGAAGGACATACGAGAACGGCATCAAATTCGGCAGGCGCTACATCATGGACAAGGAGCTCCGCCCGATGAACGAGGTGGAGATCGAATACGAAGGCAAGATCATCAAGTCGATCTCTGATGCGGGAGAGAGCAAGGGGCCGCTGAATACCCTCGCGTTCGATATCGAGGTCTACAACCCGCAGGGGGTGCCGCGCGAAGACAAGGATGAGGTCATAATCATCAGCTACAGCGACGGCAAGGAAGACGGCGCGATCACATGGAAGGACTGCGGCAACCTGCCGAATGTGGAAGTGGTCGAGAACGAAAGAGCCGCGCTGGAGCGATTCTGTGAAGTACTGGAGGAGAAAGACGTCGAGGTGCTCGTTGGATACAACTCTTCCATGTTCGACATCCCGTATATGAAGGCAAGGGCGGACGCGCTTGGAATCAGATTCCCGATCGGCCGCAGCGGAAAGCCGCCGGGACTGAAGAAATTCGGCATGACGGCGCACGTGAGATTAGAAGGGAGGATACACTTCGATGCCTACTACTCTGTCCGCATACTGGCGGCTGCGCAGGCGCTGAAGCTCCAGAGGCATACACTCGAAGAGGTGTACAAGGAGATGATCGGTGGCGAGCCTTGGAAGGTCGACATGATGTCGATATTCCAGATGTGGGACGACCACACCAGAAGGAAGGAACTGGTCGAATACGCTATGAAGGATTCCCGCGCGACAGCGGAGATATTCGAGCGGCTCATGCCGCTCCAGATTGAACTGTCCAGATTGACGCAGCTCCCGCTATCGCAGATCAGCGGCGCTACGACGGGGCAACTGGTTGAAGCGTTGCTGATGAATGAGGCGGTGAAGGAAGGGATCGTCATCCCGCCAAAGCCCGGGGAGTCCGTGGCGAGCGAACGGTACGGCGACCAGATACAGGGGGCGTATGTCAAATTACCAAACCCGGGAATCTACGAGAACATCGCCGTGTTCGACTTCAGGAGCCTGTATCCATCCATACTCACTTCGCACAACGTAGATCCAGAGACGCTCAACTGCGGGCATGAGGAATGCAAGAACGGGAAGAACGTCTCGCCGATAGGGCACTACTTCTGCATGAAGAAGCCGGGGCTCGTCCCGTCGACGATGCGCAGCCTCCTCGATCGGAGGAAAACCGTGAAGGCGCAGCTCAAGAAGGCGACAGGATACGAAGAGTCCATACTCAATGCGCGAGTGGCCGCCATGAAGATAGTGCTGAACACAGCGTACGGAATGCTCAATTATGCC
>CABMEP010000022.1 GCA_902385155.1 uncultured archaeon
AAGGCGTCACCTGTCGGCGGGTACGGGCGCCGCGAGATACTGGAGACGCTGCTCGACAACTCACCGGACGGCGTGTACCTCCCCAATTCCAGCGGCATCATCCTCTACGCCAACAAGAAGATCGAGGAGCTGATCGGCCACAAGAAGGAGGAGATGCTCGGCAAGCCGTTCATGGAGTTCACGAAGATGAACGTCCTCGAGCTGAAGGACATCCCCAAGGCGGCCCTTCTATTCGGAGGCGCGCTGCTAGGCAGGCCTACCGGGCCGGACGAATTCTATTTCAAGAGGCCCGACGGCAGCAAGGTTCCCGTCGAAGTGAAATCATTCCCCATCATGGTCGACAACGAGAGGTTCGTCATCGGGGCGGTCAGGGACCTCACCACCCGCAAGTACGCGATGAGGCTGGAGCTCGAGGTCGCGGAGAGGACGGCGGAGATAGAGACCCAGAAGAGGAAGCTCGACGAGGCGTACGGCGAGCTGAAGTCACTGGACGAGCTGAAGACCAAGTTCGTGCAGGACACCGCCCACGAGCTGAAGACGCCGCTGGGCGTCATGCTCGTCGCGATCAGCTTCCTGAAGAAGAAAGATGTCGTGCAGAACGAGGAGAAATACGCCGAGATGGTAGACCTCGTCTCCAGGAACGCCCAGCGGATGAGGAAGACGATAGAGGACACATTGGAGCTCTACAAGATCGAGAAGGGGAGGCAGTACGAGAAGAAGGAGACCGACTTCGACGAGATGGTCAAGGCGGTCGCCGACCAGTTCGCCCCGATAGCGAAAGAGAAGGGGCTGGAATTCCGCACGGACATCCCGGACCTTCCGGAGATGCACTGCGACCCAAAGGCGATGAGGACCGTGGTGGAGAACCTTGTCGAGAACGCCATCAAGTACACCGACAAGGGCAGGATCGAGGTCATGGCGAGGGCCGATGACGGCATGATAACTGTCAGCGTCAAGGACACCGGCATCGGCATCCCTGAAGAGTCGCAGAAACACATATTCGGCAGGTTCTACCGCGTATCTGCGGGAGGGTCTGGCGCGGGCATAGGGCTCTCGATATGCAAGCACGTGGTGGAGGCGCACGGGGGCACCATAGGATTTACAAGCTCTCCGGGCAAAGGGTCAACGTTCGAGTTCACGGTGCCGATCGTGCACGAGCACAAGGGTGTTTCCATATGACGAAAGTGCTGATAATAGAGGACGAGCCGGACATCGCCACCGCGATGAGGATGCTTCTCGACGACGAATACAAGGTGGAGGTGGCGCTCGGCGGCAGGCTCGGCCTCCAGAGGCTGGCGAAGACGGATGCGGACGTGCTTCTCCTCGACATCAACATGCCGGAAGTGAGCGGACGGGACATCCTGGACTACATGAGGAAGAGCGGCGTCAAGGTGCCGGTCATCGTGGTCACCGCGGTCGCGTGCGCCAATTCCGTTCGCAACGAGCTGGAGAACAAGTACAGGATCGACGGCTTCGTGAGCAAGACCTACCTCGCCGAGGAGCTGCAGTCCGAAGTCAAGCGCGTGCTCTCCAAGCGCAAGTGACGGCGCGAGGCCCCCTCGTGCGCTTCGAGGCCGCCGAGCCGTTCGGATGAGCATCTTTATATATAAGAAACGGGTCTACCGATAGGTGCGCATGGCGTTCAAGGATATGCATCTTGATCCGAGGATGAGGGACGGTATCCTCAGCGGGCGGAAGAGATCGGCAGTGTTCTTCGGCATCGCCCCGTCGGCCAAGTTCAACATGGATGACCGCCTGCGGATATTCGCGGGCAAGTCGCTCCTCGCAGAAGGGATCGTGCGCTCGATCAGGATCATCAGCCAGGTGATAGACTATATCCTGGAGTCGGAGCGGGAGAAGACGATGACGAGAGAGAATCTCCTCGCCGCCCTGAACGACCATTTCGAGGGCAAGGGAGAAGGGCGCGTCAAGCCGAAGGACAATGTGACGGTCATAGAATGGGATTATGTCCATATCTCTCCTCCGAGCGTCAATGGGGTGCGATAAGGATGGAACGGAAACCGAAGAGCGCCCTGCTGCCGACCATCGGATTCTCCGTGATGGCCTCGGCGATGCTGTTCTCCGCGTCGAAATCGCTATTGGAAGGCAGGATGGGCGCAGGCCCGAAGCCAGCTGGATCCGCCGCGACGTCGGTCTCGGACAGCGAGCTCGACAAGCTGCTCGAGCAGGAATTCAGGCGGCAGATCGACAAGGAGCCCGGGAGACCATCCAAGCGGGGAACGCCGCCGGAGGCGGCGCCGTACGACGTCGCCAAGTCCACTCCGGCGAAAACGGCCGCGAAGCCCGCCGGACTGCGTTCTTTTTAAAAAGCACCGTAGATATCCCGGCATGGCCAAAACTGTCGGCTGCGCCCGGAAAGGCCAGACCTCGCTGGAGCTGATGATCGTCACCGCGATTGGGCTGGCGATCGTCGGAGCAATATTCGCCATATCCATCACCTACGCGTCCGACACCACCAGGAGCGCGCAGGCGAGCGACGCGGTGGAGAAGATCGTGAAGTCTGCGGACCTGGTGTACGCCCTCGGCCCCGGATCCAAGACCAGCGTCGACGTCCTGATGCCCGACGGCATACGGAACGCGTCGGTGTACGACTCGAGGGTTGTGATACGCGTCGGCCTGTCATCGGGCGACGCCGACGTATTCTCCCTCGCCAGGGAGAACCTCAGCGGCTCGCTGACCAACAGGTCGGGGAGGCAGACGGTCACATTGACGGTGAACTCAAGCGGGTCCGTCATAGTGAATTCCACAGGGTAATCCTATGGGGACGACTAGGGGCCAGGCCGCTTTGGAGTTCATGTTCATGATGGGGCTAGCGATCATAGTGCTCGGCATATCCCTCGCGATCTACGTCGGCACCAACACGGACGCCGTATCGCTCGGGAACAAGGCGGCGGCATCCGCGGCATGCAACCAGGTGGCGGCCACGGTCTCCGCGGTCGCCGCAGGGGGGAACGGGACGCAGGCAGCGCTGCACCTGCCGCCGACGATAGGCGGGAGCGGCTACAACGTGAGCGTCAACAGCACGGCCAAGCGGGTGTCCGTCAATTACGCGGGAGGATTCCAGTCGTGCCCGTTGCAGACGTCCAACGTGACGTCGAACGCAAACGTGAACAAGACAGGCATCGTGAGCAACTCAGGGGGTGTGACGCTTGGCTAAGGGACAGATCAACGCGGTCAGCTTCCTTCTCTCCATGATATTCTACGCGGTAGTGATAGCGCTCCTGGTCGGGATGATCGCCGTGCTGCAGAAGGACAACCTCTACGCGGCGAACAGGGACGCCCTGACCGTGACGGGCGCTTCGATAACCGACATGCTGTCGAGAAGCGGCGGCGTGCCGGGCAACTGGGAGACCAACACGTCGTCCATACAGGCGATCGGCCTGGCGTCCACCTCCAACAACCTGAGCGTGCTGAAGGTGAACGCCTTCGTCGCCCTCAACTACGACGTGTCCAGGGCGGCGCTCGGGATCCCGAACAGCACCAACTACTATTTCGCGATCGTCAATGCGAGCGGCTCCGTGCTCAAGCAGTCCGGCGTCGACTCCAACTCGTCAGGCATGGCGCTGGTGTTCACCCGCTATGTCGTCTGGAACGGGAGCAGCGCGCGGATGACGCTCAAGCTGTATTGACGGGGCGCACGCGCGCAATAGGAAACGGCAAGAAGAATGATGAAGACAAGGTATTCGCATGGCCAAGGGATTCGTGTTCGCTATCGACGCGCTGCTGTCTGTCCTAGTGCTGATCGCGGTGATATCGTCCGTCATGTACTTCTCTTCGGCGAGCAGCGCCAGCAACCTGCCCCTCCTCGACCTGGAGCGGAAAGGGAGCGATATGCTCGTCCTCCTCGACAAGACGGGCGCATTCGGCAGCCAGAATTCGACGGCGATCGGGCTGATGCTGAACCAGACGCTGGCATCGAATGTCGCCTGGAGCCTTGATGTGGAGTACTACAACGCCACCATCCTCGGGACATGGGCCAACAATTCGTTCGACCGGTGCAGGAGCATAGTGATAACGAACGCGGGATCCACCGCGCTGGCGGATTTCCCGGCGTACGTGAGCCTGACCTATGATCCGGACATGCTGGCGAACTACTCGGACCTGAGGTTCTATGACAGCCCGTGCAGCGACGACGGCTCGCTGCTGAGCTACGAGATCGAGAACTACACCGCGGCGAGCGCGAACATATGGGTCAGGATCCCTTCTCTCCCGGCCGAAGGCACGACGATCTCGGTCTATTACAGGAACAACACCGCAGTCAGCTCGGGCCAGAACGTGTCCGGGGTATGGGACTCCAATTTCATCGCAGCATGGCACCTGAACGAGAACCCGTCCGGTACCGCCCCTCAGTTCGTCGACCGAAAGAATGGCAATGACGCGACGGCCAGGAACATGAATTCCAGCGATATGGTTGCGGGCGCCATCGACGGCGGGCTCGACTTCAACGGGGCCAACGCCAGCGCAGAGACTGCCGACGGCAATTCCGTGAGGGGCCTGACCCGATACACGATCTCCGCATGGGTCAACACGAGGATAATCGATGGGGTGAAGCACAACGTCTACGAGGAAAACGTCGGGACATCCCAGAACACCAGGATGAAGCTGTGCATCGGCACCACCAACCTGTTCACACTCGAAGGGAGAGATACCGACGGAGATGTTCTTTCCACCTGGGCCACGTCCACCACGCCTACCCTCGACACCTGGTACTTCGTGGCCGGCGTCTTCGACTCCGTCAGCGATGTCCATCATCTGTTCGTCAACGGCGTATACGTAAACAACACAGTCACAGCCAGCGCGATCTCGAACACATTGCCGACAGATCCGCCCGTGATCGGAGCGAGGGCAGTGCTGTCCGAGTTCTGGGACGGCACGATCGACGAGCTGGAGATATCGAACACCGCGAGGAGCGCGGACTGGCTCAACCAGAGATACCAGATGGAATCCAACCAGAGCGGCCGCGTGGGATTCGGCCCCGAACGGTCGAGGGGCACGATCGTAGCGTTCGACCTCAACCAGAACGCCACGCTCGGGCAGAGCGACGCGAACGCGACCAACGAGGCGGCAGCGTACAGGGAATTCGTCGTGGAGAACGCGACGACAGGGCAGATAGACCGCTATGGCAGGGCGGTGCTGAGGATGTGGATACGATGACGAGGCCGACGATCCGCCCTGGGCGCGCGAGGGATGGCGCGGATGCGAAGAGAGGCATATTCATGAGCCTCTCGGTCTTCCTGATGTTCAGCGCGCTGCTGCTCCTGGCGTACAACCTCTCTGTCGCCAACACGAGGAACAGCGACACGCTCACGGCGCAGGCCGCGCTCGACAGGGTCACCGGCCAGTACGACGCGGTGATGCACGGCCTCTCCCAGCTGCCGAACGCGACGCTCAACTACACCGTGAACGGCACGTCATTGTTCATGCTCACGGAATACATGCCGACGCAGTTCCTGAACTCATCAAATGGCAATTTCACCGCCCTCAAGAGCTTCCTGGAGGGATATTCGTCCATCAACGTCTCTGTGAACCTCTCGAACGCGCTGCCGAACCCCCTGCTGATTGACCCGCAGAACATGACGGTGACGCAGACGAGCAACACATCCCTCATGTTCCAGCCGTCCGACAACAGCAGCGGCAGGTCGGCGAGCAATTACACCATAGACGTGGTCATCAACGGCACGCCCACGCTGACAGTGTCATGGAATCCCCTGAACAGCGTCCTCGCCTCCAGCAGCGACGCGATGTTCGTCAACGGGACGCTGCGCGTGGTGGGCGGTCAGACCGTCAACGTAAGCGCCTACGTCAACAAGACGATGCTCAACAAGCTCGAGTTCGACTGGGGCGACTTCCCGGTGGTGAACGCGACGTTCAACGGGACATCGCGCATAGGCAGCCTGAACCTGACCGCGGTGAGCGTCGCGACTCCGCAGATGCTGACCAACGCGAACTTCTCCGCCAACGACAACGACTGGGTGAAGACCATCCCGACGTTCACGACAATCGCATGGTTCAACTCGGGGCAGACAGGCGGGTCCGAGAACATCACGGTCACAGGTTCAGGCAGGAACGTCAACGCATACATCGCGCAGAACGAGACCGCGCCGTCCGAGCCGACAGCAGGCTCGCTCAGGTGGTGCTACCGCGTCACGCGCTGGAGCAGCGGGACCGCCAGCAACCTGTCCGTGTACATCCGCTCGCCCGGAGGATCGGGCACAGGCGCTAGGATCGACAGCGTCACCATAACCGGCACGACGGCATGGATATGCAGGAGCAACGCGACGCTACCCGCGGCGGTGCTCAACGACAGCGGCGTCTACCAGTTCTCCGCCCTGGCGCATCTCCAGACCACTGGAGGCGGGGCGGGCAAGTTCGTCAGCGTGCTGCTCGACGACTTCCAGCTCAACTTCACCATGCCGGTCAACCTGACGGTCACGGCGGCCGTGAACATGAGCTCCGCGATCGACAGGGTCGCCGGAGGGATGGTTCCGGCGAACGTCTCCGTCGCCGTTGGAAATGAATTTAAAAAGGTAGTCGCCAATGGTTGACTCATGAAGGTGCGCGACCTCCTGCGAGAGCCATATACCTATTTTGACGCCGACGACACGCTCGAGACGATAGCGAAGACGTTCAACGCGCGGCACATCGCGTCCGCGCCTGTCGTCGAGGGCGGGAAGTACGTCGGCATGGTCAGCGACGGGAGCATGGTGAAGATGCTGGTCCCGCCAAAGTTCCTGGGGATATGGGTCCTCAGCGAGCCCGCCCCGATCGCCCTGCTGAAGAGGATGACTGCGAAGGAGCTGCTCGAGAGGGACTCGACGGTCCTCGTCCCGGACGACGACCTCCTCGAAGTGCTGCCGCGCATCGTCGGCCGGAAGATAGACTGCCTCCCGGTGGTCGAGTCGAAGAGGACCATGAGGCTCGTCGGCATACTCAGGGGGTCGGACATGGTCCGCCTCTTCCTGGAATACTTCGCCGCCTACAAGGCGAAAGCGAGCCTGGAGAAGGCGCCCGCCAGGGACAGGCTGGAGATGGAGACCCTGGTCGGAAGGGTGCTGGCGATCGTCGACGACGAGGGCATGGCGTCCGCGTCATCGCTCGCCATACGCCTCGGCATCACCCAAGGCACGGCCGAGAGGCTAGGCCTGGAGCTGGAGAAGCACGGGCTGCTGCGGGTGAGGTACAAGCTGTTCACGGGCCCGGAGTTCGTGAAGATAGAGAGGACAGGATAATCCATTCAGCAGCGGCATGATTATCGAGATGAAATGATTACCGAGACAGGATCAGGACAAAAAAGGATGGAGAATGAGCGACATGGCCAAGGAAGCGAGGACAAAGGAATACTCCCTCATCGCGGACGACATCGTGGCGAAGGTCAGGATAATCGACAACACCGCCCTGCTGATCGGCAGCTATGAGCTCACCGTGCCCGGCATGGATCCGGCCACCGCGGCGTTCTACGACGACCTCAAGACCGATCTGCTCAACAAGATCAACATCACCCCCCAGGAGCACCTGGACATAAGGCTGGCGGGGGAGCTGAAGCAGAAGTTCCGCGAGCTCAGCAGCAGGATGGTGAAGGAGAGGATTCCCCACCTGACGGACAGCCAGGTGCAGTTCATCTCCGGATCGCTCGTGCAGGAGATGCTCGGCCTCGGGAACATAGAGTTCCTGCTGTGCGACAACGACGTGGAGGAAGTGTGCATCAACACCTCCCTCCAGCCCGTGTGGGTGTACCACAAGGAGTTCGGATGGCTGAAGTCGAACGTCACCATGTCCAACGAGTCGCAGATATGGAACTACGCCTCCTCCATCGCAAGGCGCGTGGGCAGGCAGATCACGATACAGACCCCGTTGCTCGACGCATATCTCTCGACGGGAGACAGGGTCAACGCGACCATCCTCCCGGTGTCGTCATCGGGCAACACGATCACGGTGAGGAAGTTCGCCAGGAAGCCGTGGACGATAACCGATTTCATCGCGAACAACACCATATCGATCGAGGTCTCCGCGTTCCTCTGGCTCGCGATGCAGTACGAGGCGTCCATACTGATGGCGGGAGGCACGGCGGCAGGGAAGACATCGCTGCTCAACGTCCTCAGCTCGTTCTTCCCGTCGAACCAGCGCGTCGTCTCCATAGAGCAGACGCGCGAGGTCACATTGCCGTCATACCTGCAATGGATACCTCTCGTCGTCAGGGAGCCGACCACGGAAGGCAAGGGCGAGATCAACATGCTCGACCTGCTGGTCAACTCCCTCAGGATGAGGCCGGACAGGATCATCGTCGGGGAGATCAGGCGCGCCGAGGAGGCGCAGGTGCTCTTCGAGGCGATACATACGGGGCATTCCGTCTACGCCACGCTGCATGCCGAGACGATATCCGAAGCGCTCAGGAGGCTCGCGAGCCCGCCCATACTGCTCCCGCCCGTAATGCTGGAGTCGCTGCCCCTCATGGTCACCATGTTCAGGGACAGGCGCTCAGGCATACGCAGGGTGTTCGAGGTCGGGGAGGTCATCCCGTCCGCATCGGACAGCAAGCCGCCGACCATAAGGGTCCTCTTCAGGTGGGACCCCGCCACCGACAACATGGTGAAGGTCGGCGACTCCACGCGCATCTACGGGATGCTGAAGACGTTCACGTCCATGACGGACAAGGACATAGAGGACACCCTCAGGGAGAGGGGCGAGATACTCGAATGGCTCGTCTGGAACAAGATCAACAGCGTCGAAGACGTCGGCAAGGTGTTCGCGCAGTACTCAAGGGATCCGGAAAGCGTCCTCCGGACGGTGAGGAAGGGCACTCTCGTGCGCCCGGAAGAGGAGCAGGCCGGCCAGCTGCCGTTCGATGACGCTAAATGAGGTATGACGAATATGCCGAACCCGCCATTCCTCCCCATCTCATACAAGGACGCCGAGAAGCTGCTCCGGCCGCTCGATCCGGTCATCGGGTACTTCTCCGCGCTGTTCCCCCTGCTCGGCTACGACCTGGGCAGGATAGACGACGACATCACGCCGAAGCAGTACTTCATCGGCGCGCTGCTGTCCTCGTCCGTCATTCTCCTGCTCTCCGTCCTCGGCATGGGCGGGCTGATGCTCGCCGCCCGGCCCGAGATGCTCACCGACTCGAACATCGCCGTCATAATCGTGTTCTCGGCGGTGCTCGCGCTCTCCTTCTTCACGTACACGATGCTGATCCCGCGGTGGAAGGCGCAGCGGCGCTCCGCGATGATAGAGCGCGACCTTCTGTTCGCGGTCAGGCACATGACGGTGCAGACGAACGCGGGCGTGCCGCTGTTCGCGTCGCTCGTCTCCATCTCCGAGGAGAGGGGGGAGCTGAGCTACGGCATGGTGAGCAAGGAGTTCAAGCGGATTATCAAGGAGGTCGAGGGCGGGAAGGACATCGCCCAGGCGCTCGATGACAGCGCCGCCAGGACCCCGTCCAAATACTACGAGAGGATCATGTGGCAGCTGGCGAACGCGAGCAGGACCGGCGTGCCCGTCAACGAGGCGCTCAACGAGCTGATCGACTACCTCGCCGAGGAGCAGAGGATCGCGCTGAGGAACTACGGGGCGCAGCTGAGCCCCCTGGCGCTGCTCTACCTGCTCACCACCATCGTCGGACCGACGCTCGGCATCATATTCCTCATGGTCATAAGCACGCTCGTCGAGCTGCCTGTCACGTCGCTGCTGTTCGTGGCGCTGCTCCTCATCATAGCCGTGGCGCAGATATTCTTCCTCGGCCTGATCGGGAGCAGGAGGCCGACGCTGGCGATATGACGGCGCCGACAGGCAAAACGACAATGGAGACTGAACCGAATGGGTTTCGCGAAGGACATCGAACGGCTGCTGTACAATGCGGGAGTGGACATGCCGGCGAAGAAGTTCGTCTGGCTCACCCTGGCCTACTCGTTCGACTTCGGGCTCGCGGCGCTGATCATGCTCCTCTCGACGTCAGAGACGGCGGCCGCCGTCGCGTTCCTCGTCACCTACCTCTGCAGCATATTCGTCGTCTACGTGATGCTGGTCCTCTCCGCCAGCAGGCGCATAGCGCTCGCGGAGAGCATGCTGCCGGACTTCCTCAGCCTCATGTCATCGAACATCCGCAGCGGATTCAGCGCCGACAGGGCGCTCCTCAGCTCGGCGAGGAAGGAGTTCGGCCCGCTCACGAAGGAAGTGAACAGGGCGGTGAAGCTCGCCGTGGCGGGGAAGCCGTTCGACGAGGCGTTCGAGACCGTCGGGGAGAGCATCGATTCCAACACGGTGAGGAAGTCGGTGAGGCTCATCGTGGAAGGGACCAGGGCGGGCGGCAACCTGGCGGAGCTGCTCGAGCAGACGGCGTCCGACGTCCGCAGGTTCAACACGATCAAGAGCGAGGTCAGCTCCAGCGTGATGCAGTACAGGATGTTCCTGTTCGCCGCGGCGGGGCTCGGCGCGCCGTTCCTCTTCGGGACCGCGAATTTCATAATCGGAATAGTGGCCAACATCAAGAGCACGGTCGGGCTCAACATCATCGCGGCGAACCAGGCCGGCCTCCCGTTGATGGGCGGCTCGGCGGCGCTGTCGCCGGAACTGACGCTCTACTTCTCCATCGGGGCGCTCTTCCTCACGTCGCTGTTCACGGCGCTCGCGGGAGGGGTCATATCGACCGGCAAGGCCAGCGACGACGCCAAGTACTTCCCGGTGCTGCTCGGGCTCTCGCTGATCGTGTTCGCGGGCACGAGGTTCATCCTGGAGAGGATGTTCTCCGTCCTGTTCCTGGTATGAGCGGGCGGCGGCACCGATACCGATAAAAATGTATGACCGCAAAGCAGGCAAGGGATGGACAGGACCGATCCACAGGTGCAACGATGGCCAAGATACTCATAATCGAGGACGAACCTGATGTCGCCGAGAGCGAGAGGATGCTCCTCGAGAGGGACGACTTCACGGTGGAGATAGCCCTCGGCGGCGCGGAAGGGATCAGGAAGATAAAGAGCGCCAAGCCGAACCTGATCGTACTGGACCTCCTCATGCCCATGGTCAGCGGGACGGATGTCCTGGACTTCCTTAAGAAGAACGGCATCGGCATCCCGGTGGTCGTGGCCACCGCGCTCAGCTCGGTGAAGGGGACGCGCACGGAGCTGGAGAAGAGCTACAGGATCGACGGATTCGTGAGCAAGACATACCTCGCCGAGGACCTCGTGCGGGAGGTCCGCAGCGTGCTGCAGATGCGGAAGAGCATCAAGGGCAAGGACTGATTTCTCGTCATCTGACGAGCCACGCCGGCACCGCCGTTCCCGGCCCATTATTTATAAACCTTACTTCGCAAGGATTAGTAAGGCTACGGCCAAAACATGAGGTGTGAATAAATGGTAAAGGGACAATCAGCTTTAGACTTTCTGATGACTTACGGCTGGGCACTGCTCTTGATCGTGCTCGCGGTAGGCGCGCTCTTCGCGCTCGGGGTCTTCAACACGGGATCCTTCGTCGGCGCCAGGGCAGTGGGCTTCACGCAGATCGGGGTGTCGGCATGGAGAGTGAACGGTTCGGGCAACTTCACGGTCCAGCTCGCCAACCGCGCAGGCACCGATGTCAACGTCACCAACATCACGTCGACATACCTGGGCAACACGTTCGTCACCAACCAGACCGTATCGATAAGCAACGGAGCCACGTCCGCGACGTTGGCGATCGCGAACATGACTGGAGTGACGGCGGGCGCGACCTACTCGGTCCCGATGTCCATCATCTACGTCGACAGGCTCACCGGATTCGTGTACCAGACGTCCGGGACACTGACCGGAATCGTAGGTTGAACCAGGACCCTCCTTTTTCCTTTTCGATTTTTTATTTTCCACCTCCCAGCTTCAGCTGCGGCACGATCCCCGTCGCGGGCGCCCGGAGAAACATTAAAGAACCCTCATCCACGAACCGCCCTCAGGGGTGCTGTATGCCGAGCGTGACGAATGCGACTTTCCCGACCGAGAGGAGATCCGATTGCAGGCTCAGGAGGCATAGGCTCATCCCCGCCCTCAGGAACAAGAGGGACTCCGTCTCGGTATGGCTCGATTCCCCCACCACCGCCGAGACGAACCGCAAGCTCCGCATCAGGGCGGCGGTGAAGGAAGAGATATTCAGGCACAAGGTCGCCATCATCAGGGCCGACCTGATCCACAACGAGAGGAGAGCGCTGATGAATTTCGGCCTGTCCAAGCATGAGGCGTTCAGGCTGGCGAGAGAGGCCATCGGCCGCGATTCCGCGGCGGCGGTCCTCAACGAGAGGGCGAAGAGATCGGAAGACGAGCTTGATTGATGCGAATCAGATTGATGTGTTATCATGTCTAGACATATTCTATTCCTATTCGGGATATTAACCGCTGGATTCCTGCTGTTTGGATGCGCAGGCAATACGCCTGTAGCGCAGGTCTCCAATAACATCACGTTCACCACAGGCGTCGGCACCGGCGCGCAGAATGTTGTCGCATTGCCTGCCGCGTTGGAAGGCGCAGCGTACGCCGCGACGATCACTCCGTCCGGCGGCGCGCAGCCGTACAGATGCGAATCAATCCCGCCCGGCTCGATGATAATCGGGACCATCCAGCTCAATGCCGCCTGCGTGATCGCAGGGAACGCCCCGGTGCTGTCTCCAGGAACGACCCACGGGATATATCCCGTCAGGTTCAACATCATCGACAACAACGGCGTGGTCGCAGGGCCGTTCGACCTCGCGTTAGAGGTGGTGAAATCCCAAGGGCAGGATCAAGGGCAACAGCAGGGCCAGCAAGTGAACCCGGACATACCGACTTTGATATTGCCGCAGCATTTGCCGAATGCCACGGTGTTCAGGGCATACAACCAAACTTTCCTGGTGCAAGGGGGCACCCCGCCGTACCAAGCGATGGCCTGCAAATGGAACGGAGGTTACGGCAACATCATGGGATTGGAAGCTGATATACAGGATGGCGTGCTGAACATACGCGGTATCCCCAGGAATGAGGACGTCGGGGAATACGATATATCCTGCTGCATCTTTGTCAAAGCTGGTTCCAGCGAGCTCGCATGCTGGAACACGACGCTCTCCGTGGAGAAGGTGGAAGAGACATGGGCGGGCACGTTCCAGACGAAGAGGTCCGCATGCCGCAGTATATACACGCAGGCCCGCCAAGGCGAACTCAGCGGAACCTGGACCGCCACCATCACAATCCCGGCACGTCTTCCAGACCTGTTGGCGGATTCGACGCTCTATGACCTGGACAGCGTCAGGTACCATTCAACCACTAAGGTGAGCTGGGACGGATCAGAATCGGTGGCGCAGCAATGCGCGGACATAGTCGAGGGAGGACGTTCCGTGCCGACATACTACACCGCGTTCGGAGGTTCTGCCAGCGTCCAACCCAGGTTCGATGTGGATTACAGCAGATCCGCGAACCTCTCTTTCTATTCGGAAGACATAAATCTCCCGATGTTGCCGGGGGGATTCTGCAGTGACGGCTGGATCAAGCCCACCGGGAAATGCTCTTACTTGGACGATGCGCAATCCGGCATAGAGTTGGTCCCGACATCGACCGGCGAGAATAGGATCGAAGGGAATATCCTGGGATATTTCGCTTCAGACGCGGTATCCGGCACGTTCACGCTTACGAAGGTTAAATGATGGAACGCACCAGCATCCTCGTCCTCTTGGCGGCTTTCGCCGCGATCCTGTTCAGCGGATGCGCGCAGCAGTCGCAGCCGCCGTCACGGTTCAACCAGACCGAGGGGCAGATGTGCGGCGGGTTCGCGGGATTCATATGCGCCGATGGATATTACTGCCAGTACTCCAATGGCACGCAGCCCAGCTATCCTGACGAGGCCGGCTCATGCGTGCGTTGCCCGATGTACTCGTCCCCTTCTCCGGCATACATCTCCGATTGCGAAGCGAAAGGCGGCAACATGACCGCTGCGCAGGACGAACGCGGATGCCTCGGCCCCGCGAGATGCACTGTAGAGTGACGGTCCGATACCTCGGTATCTGACTCCAAGCGGACAGCTATTTATAGGGGAGACGAGTGGTACTCCTGGGGATTTCATGCCGGAATTCAAGAAGAGACAGGATAAGGATTGCAGCCCGAACGGCGGCTTCTTCAACAAGCTCAACGACAGCACAGGCAGGCTCGTGGTCAAGACGGCCAAGCTGAAGGCGCCGATAGCCCCGGTGCGGATGGTCCAGACCGTGAGGAAGATCGCCCCGGACGGAGCGAAGATGTGCGTCGGCAGCAGGTTCATGACGTTCGAATTGGATTCGGGCGGCAAGATATACCTGGACAACGACAAGCTCATGCTGCAGTGCTCCGGCCTCACAGAGAGCGAGATGATCATAGTGGCGAACGGCGTGTTCGTCGCCCCGAAGGACTTCATCATAGTCAGGAGCGGGGTGTTCTGATACCCCGATCATGCGAGGTATGATTATGGCTCAACTGTTCAAGAAAACATTATTGGCCACGGCCGCAGCAGCTAGCTTCGTAGGCATGTCTATCGCTGAGGAACCGCTGAAGCTGAGGCCTGTGGAAATCGTCCAGATCGATACTGCGAACGAGCGCAGCGACGAGAACACGAAGATCGGCTTCACTCTCGTCGGGCTCCTCGTGGTCTTGGGTGCGGGCGCTTACGCGATGACGAGGAAGCGCTCCATGTTCGGCGATGATCCAAAAGGAGACAGGAGCGAAGATGATGTCTGGAAATCTTAGGTGGTCCCATGGATGATAAGATCAAGAACGTGACGAACAAGCCGGCGATGCTCCGCGCCAAGAGCGGGGAGGAGGTCAATCTCACGCCGGGCGGCGTGGATAAACCGGGCGTGAAGAGACCGAAGAAGCCGATCCCGCTGGTGGAGAATCCGATCAGGAAGAAGAAGTGACATTCATGCGCAAGAGAAGAAGGTGTTTGATATGAAGAGAACGACGAGGACGACGAAATCCCATGAGATAAGGGCTGCGAGGAAACGCATCCCGCCCCACGGGTCCCCCATGTGCGAACCGGCTCTCAGCATAGCGGAACGCATCAACAACGCCACGAAAGCGGACCTGTTCACGGACAAGGCGCGCGATGTGTTCCAATGCGCGGGATACCGCCCGAACGAAGACGAGCTGAAGTCCCTCTCATCGGTGTTCTACGACGGCGTAAGCCAGTCCGGCCTCACCGAGATGACAGCGAATACGGTCCGGATCATCAGGGGGTGCGAGAACGACGGATCTGCTGTCGCTGTCGTCCTGAATTGCCTGGACAAGATGAAGGATGCGATGTTCTTCGACCAGGCCCTGCGCAAGCTCAACGAGGCCAGCGGCGACAAGCACGAGCTGACCTCTCTCGCTCACCAGTTCATCGTCAACGCGAACGTCCAGAAACTCCTGGCGCAGGGGCTCAGGAGGCATTGATGCGCCAGTCCGCCGAAGGGTGGATCCATGGGTGAACGGTTCAGGAAAGCCATACTGACGGCCTCCGCGGCCGCTGCGATCTCATTATTCTCCGACGTGTCCTGGGCCAAGCCGCGCGTCAGGGCCGAGCGTATAATCATCCCGATAGCGGACGCCCCCAGCCATGCCTGCCGGAAGGATTTCGAGAGCGATATCGCCAGCAGGATGGCCAAGCCGCGGATGGTAGGCGAGCTCCTCAACATCATCTCCGAGAAAGGGCTGCATTACAACTGGAATTTCGTCAGGATGAGGAAGGAGGTCGACGATTACCTCAGGATGTCCGCGCGTTTCAAGCGGCGCGAGGATACGCTGCTCAAGCTCACGGGCGAGATCGAAGGGACGTACCGCACTTCGGTGCATGATACCATAATGGCGTACGCGAAGGATTCCGACACCGAGGCCGCGAAAGGGATATTCTCCGCGCTGGTGGGCTGCGGCTACATCGACAGGAGGAGCGTCTTCAGGCAGGCGCGGACGCAGATCGCGCTGGGAATGGGCAGGCCCGACGCCGCCGTGGACGGCGAGTACCGCGGGTGGGTGATCGCCCCGCCCGCCAGGCAGGAGGCGAAGGAGACCCCCGAGAGCAGGCAGAAGACCGAGATCGACCAGCTGTTCGAGGCGGGGTCGAAAGCGGTCAACAGTACGAAATGAGCATCATCCCCTCGTTTTCCGTTCCGTCGGCAGTAATGCTCCATCATATAAAGGAGAGATACGTAGTATGCATGTGAACGATATGGCGCCATCCGGGAAGAAACCAACCAAGAATGCCAAAGCATCAGCCGGCGTCGTAAAATCAGACCTGATCCTCAGGCTCAAGATAAAGCACGCCGTGATGATGATCCACGGCAAGGAGGGGCCGGGCGGGAACAGGATGCAGTTCGGCTACGTCAAGCGAATCGCCGCGATCAACCAGCTGGAAGAGATCGGCATGAGCTCCTCTTCGACGGAGATCAGGGAGAGCGTGCAGGAGGGATTGCTCTGGGGATCCACCGACCCCGCGGAGCCGGTCAGCAGGGCGGCATTGAGCGCCATGAGCCACATGAAGAGATGAGTCTCTTTTAGTACCCCAGTCACGCCGGGCCCTCCAGACGCGCCCGGCGCCAGTTCGAGCTTATGCGAGAGAAGGAGAGTGGATGATATGAATGCTCAAATGAAACAACAGATGAAGAAAATGACATTGACCGCCGCCGCAGTCACCGGCCTGGCCTCCACCGCATGGGCGACGAAGCCGCCCCAGGCGGAGCAGCTGATCAAACCGGTCTCGGCGCCGGCCAAGACCGCGACGGAGGAGCTGCTCATGCTGGCCGCCATCCTGGGCGTGAACGGCATGGGCGTGTTCGGCCTCTACAGGGCGTTCACCGCGAAGAGCGATCCGACCATCTGAGCCTCCCTGAAAAGCATTTTAAGAGACCATCCTCAGCTATAGCCATGCCTGAGAAAGTGAAGACGGATCTCGGTTTCGCAGACCTCCAATGCAGGAAGAGCGACGTCGGCAGGATATCCAGGATTGCCAAGGCCGCTTACTCGTTCAACAGGAGGTTCTTCGGAAAAGAGATCAAAAAACCGTTCCATATAATCATCTGTTATTCGAGAAAGGAGTTCGACGATATCTGGGGAGCGGAGACCGATGCCTGGCTGACTGGATTCGCTACGAAGACAGGTACGATAGTGTCATTCCGCGATGACCTCATCAGGAAGTACAACCCGCGCAAGGAAGCCACTCTCGCCGGCACATTGCGGCACGAAATCAATCATATCTTCTATTTCCAGATCTACGGCTCGTATGAGCCTGCCTGGCTGCTGGAAGGCCTGACGCTCCAACCGCCGTTCGAGCCTTTCACCCTCATGGAGAACGACAAGAAGCGGCTCAAGGGACCGTTGCCTCATCTGATCTATTCGACGAACGGGAAGACTTTCTTCAAACAGGCGCCATTCCTCTATTCCATGGCTTTCCTTGCGACGAGGCACTGATGAAGAGGCACGGGAGGGCGAAGATACTCCGGATGCTCGCGCTTTACTCCAAGACAGGGACGAAAAAAGGGTTCGAGACCGCTTTCAAGAGGGAGTTCGGATATCCGGTTAAGGAACTGGAGGGGCGGGTTTTCAAGCGCCCATGAGCATGGCTACAGGACAATCAGGAAGGATAATCGCAAGGAATAAAAGTCGCTGAGACGCACTAACTATGGGGTGTGACGATGGCCGGACCGATGAAGATGAAGGAGAACAAGGAAGTTGAGGGCAGGTACAATATCAGTCCTGAGTTCAGGAAATTCCTCGAAGGACACATGGAGAAAGGCAAGACGGTCGACCGGTTCATCGGCGCATTGAACGAGAGGACGAAGCGGCACGCCGCAGACATGCTGAAACTGAACGAGCAGTTCAGCAAGACCAAGAGCATCGAAACGAGCAGTCAACTTCTTGAGAAATACAAGACCCTTACCAAGGGGTTTTCTGATGACGTGGAGCGGATAGTCACAGAGCACACCCGTTCCTCGTTCAAGGACGCCGCCATCTCTTTTGGCACTGTTACGCTCGTCACAGCAGGGGTGGGGGCGGGAATAGGCATGGCTGCGCCGTTGGTCATGGGCGGATGGACGTTAGCGGAATTGGGCGTCATGGCTGCTGCCGGATCGGCGGTGACGGGGAGCATGGGGGCCGCATTTGGCGCCATATCGCTTAAGATCATGTCTCCAGCGGAGAAGAAGGTGCTGGAAATGGTATCGAAAGAAGGCATCACCGCCCGCATCTGAACGGATGCGAACCGCGGCCCGAATAGCCATGTTTCAGGAAAGCCCTAGAACGTCCAGGATCTGCTGTTTTGGCTGGCTGATGTCTATTTATAGGACAAACGAGGGAATTATCCGGTGATAATCAATGACAATCAAACAGCGAAAGCAGGAGGACGCGATCCGCGACCTGGCCCGCACCCTCACATCGGCCAAATACCATTGCACTACATTCAGCTCTATGGTTGAGCGGATCCTCAAGGGCGAGACCAGGTCATTCCCCTGCGTGATGATAGAGCCCACCCTGGCAGTAGGATATCCTGACGCGGATCTCGCCAAGGAGGAATCGGACAGGATAAACAGCCTCGTCAGCGCTTCGGGCCTGCCGGTCCTGCGTTCATCCTCTCTCATGACAGAACTTATGTCCACGACGGACGCGTCGGTCAACGGGCTCATAGGCCAGATCAAGATGGAGATCATGGCCATCGACGAGAAGGCCGCAAGGAAGAAGAAGTAAGATCATGGTGAAATGATATGCTCCTCGGAGGAAGCAAGTGGGACGGGACCCTGAAGAGCCTGACCAAGGACTGCGGGGACAAATGCCCCTGGCACCATAAGATAACGGACGGACCCAGGCTCTGCCTTTGGGGGGTCGCAGTGAAGGAATTGTGCCCCACTGAAAAGCCAAGGAGATGCGAACTGTTCGCAGGCAAGAGAGGGCAAGTCCATGGGGTACCAACAGAGCAGGAGAAGGCTGTCATCGAGGAGAATTTCCGGATCGGGCTCTATGGCCAGAACAGGAGGTTCAGGAACAGCGTGCATTTCCACAGGCTCATGACGGGCCAAGCGACACTTTTTCCGCTTGTGTTTCCCGACAAGAAGATCTGATCGTCAGAGTTCTAGAGAATCAGGAAACTTTTTAACTGCCTAAGCGATAGTATGGTATGGCAATAGAGATCGCACTCGAGAAATTCAGGGGGGAACCCGCATCCATAGCCCATACCAGCGGGGATTCGCGTAGGATGGACTCCAATCCGGAGTGGCGCAGGGTGAAAGGGAGAGTGTTCAACGCCCTTTCCGGGCTCGGCGTGGAGGACATACGGATCGTGGTCCGAGGAAAGAGGGCCGGCGAAGTCGCGGGCAGGGTGAAGGCCGTCATAGAGAGGCTGGAGCGGCCGAAGCCAGGAACAGCGAGAACCTGTTAGAATTTCCAATAATCTGTAGGGAATGATATGCTCCAACGATACATGGTCGTGATTTTCTTCCTGTCGCTGCTGCTTCTAGGCTGCGTCGTTCCGGATGACAACAACTACAGCGGCAACCAGACCGTGAACAATGGGACGTTCTCCAGCCAGGAGATCACCATCAAGCAGAGCACAGTAGGCAGGTTCGGGAACCTGTCCATAGGAGTGATGAGCGTGGACAAGGATTCGGCGAGGCTCTCCTTATGGACCGATTCGGATAGCAAGACGGTCAATCTCGCAGTAGGAGACGTGGTCGAATTCGGAGATTACACCATAAAGAACCTGGATGTGTATGTCAATCCATTCCCGTCCCCTATGCCGGGCAGCGGAACAGGCGATGTGACGCTCCAAGTCACCCAGCCGTTGCATATAACCGACAAGGAGCTGCAGTGCGGAGGGTATTACGGATTCCAGGACCAGAGGAAGGTCGGCACTCCGGATGATTGGGTATGGATTGATGCCGGAAAGAGCTCCAACTGGCATGCGCCCAACACCGCATTCAATCCGAGTTGTTTCTCCAATAATTGACTGGAGTAGGGGATGAATATGGATAAAAAAATCTTGAGGAATCTGCCCAAAATACTCATAGCGTTTGAATTGGTTCTCAGCATGGTATTCATCATTCTGGGGCATTTCATGAACAACATGTATTTACGTGGGGTTGGAGTCGGGCTGGTGATCGCTTGGGCGACAAGCGCCTTAGCCTACTGGAAGGCCTCTTGGAAAAAGAAGTGAGAGCATCAAAGAATTTCCTGAGAGAAGCATAGTGCTCAGGACAACCGGAAGATAAAGGGTGTTGGAAATTCCAGCAAAATCCCGGTTTACCCCTACCCTTAGATATTTATAGGACAAAACAATAATAATCAAAGGTGAATAGATGGCATTCTTAGGGATTTCCAGGAACGGTAAAGGAGAGACGCCCACGGAGCATCCGATGCACATTATGCTCAAGAAGCCGGATCCAGACTACCTCCGGAAACGAGACGAGCGTATCTGCAAAGTGATATGGCAGACAACGGATTTCGGGATGGACGAGATCCAGATCGTCATCGATGAATTGAAGAAGAGGAGGGTTGATCACACTCATCATCGCGCTCGCGTGGCCTACCTGGCTGGCGAGATCGGAAAGGACATCATGGGAGG
>CABMEP010000023.1 GCA_902385155.1 uncultured archaeon
CAGGATCAATAGAGTTCTGGATGAAGGCGGCGGATTGTGGCGATGAGAGTCGGGTGTTCGGCGTATCGCACAGCGAAAGTTCTACTCAGACCGAGCTGTTCGCGGATGTGGATTTCAGAAGCAGCAATCATTGGTTGGACATCGTACTGGCTCAAGATGGAACGAGGTACTGGCAGATAGAAACCGACGCCAACTCACTTAATCCTTACATCGGAGAATGGGTGCACGTCGCAATAATCCAGGATGGGACCTCACCTAAGATGTATTTCAATGGCGTAGAGCAACATCTTAATTACATGACAAGCACAGACACGACCAAGTGGTTCAAAGCGATCCTGACTGATGCGGGCACAAAGGCAAATACTGCCACCATAGGTTCGTTGGTTCGTTATGGGCAAATTTACGGGTTCACTGGTGCGATTGATGAGTTCCGCATCTACAACCGCTCTCTCTCAGCGGACGAGATCGCCATGACCTACTATTCGGAGTTCCAGCGCTACGGCAGCGGCCAGTACCGCTTCTACGCCAACATGACCAACCTGACGCAGGCGGATTACGCATACCAAGGCATCGCCCGCGATGAGGCGGGGAACCTGGGATACACCGACGGTGGGGCGCTCAGGCACGTCAGCACGCTCGCGGAAGTGATCGACATACTCGTCACTCCGGCCGCGTTCGATTTCGGCCCGCTGAATCCGAACACCAACATCACTTCCGACACGTCCATCAACGTCACCAACACCCCGAACAGCAACGTGCCGATCAATGTCTCCATCAACGGGACCGACTTCACAGGAGGGCCCAATTCAATCGGGATAGGCAACATGACAATGCGGGCGAGCGGCTCCAAGCCGGACTCCTCGTACTTCACAGCGGACAACATGATACGTGCGGACGAGGCCCTGTGCAGCGCGCTGCTGTACTCGCTGGACGAGAGCTGCTACGGCATGCCGGTCGGCTCGACCGTGCACCTGTGGTTCAACCTGAACGTGCCCGGCGGGCAGCCTGCCGGGGCGTACTCCAGTACGGTTTCGATCAATGCGATGAGGGCCTCTTGATCGTACGGACGCGTTCGGACTGGGGCAGGTTTATAAATGTCAAAGTATATTTGAACATAATATCAACCAATAATATTAAACCATAATATTAAACCAAGGTGATCCAATATGAATATGAAAATTCCAGCGGTTTTCGGAATGGTCGTCCTTGGATTGTCCGGACTTCTCTTCGCTCAGTACACCTCGCAGACCGATTCTGTCACATTCGTAGCTGAGGTCGCGCAGTTCATCGAGGTCCAGGTCACTCCTCCCTCGATCAACTTCGGCACATTGAACCCGTTGGCCAACACCACATCGACCACTTCAGTGGACGTCACGAACACGGCAAACAGCAACGTCGACATCAAGCTGACCCTCAGCGGCTCCAATTTCACCAGCGCCACTGACGAGATAGACATCACCAACCTGAGGATGAGCGCGAGCGCCGCAGCGCCGGCAGCCGGCTCCTTCATCGAATCGATGACGAACGCGGAGAAGGCGTGCACGAGCACGGTGTTCAATGGCGGCCAGGACTGCAGCGACGTCCTCATCGACAGCACAGTCAACCTGTGGTTCAACTTCTTCGTCCCTGGCGGCAAGAAGGCGGGAACATACTCTTCGACCATCAACATCAAGTCGGATGGCATAATCTGAACGATAAGGTGAAATGAATGGATAGATTCTTCCTTTCTTTTGTTTTCATAACACTGCTCTCGGCAGCGGTGTTCGCGCAGGAGGCGGCGCCTAAGCTGTCGTTCGGCACCATCCAGCCTGACCGCGGCGCCACGACGTATCCGGGCTCCACGCTGAAGTTCGATGTCTATTTCTTCATCGACGAGGCGTACGGCACCCGCGCGGCGCACATCACCATCTCTCCGGCTCTGGTCCCGCAGGACTGGCTGGTGAGCGTGGATCCCCCACTGAACGACGTGACGCTCAACATCAGCGGGGTGGTCGTCAGCGGCAGCGAGAACCTGAATGTCGACCCGAGGCCGCTGCTCTCGGCCGTTCCGGAGACGTCCGAGTCCGGGATATACTACATAGCTTCCCCGAGCGGCAAGGGATACCTCCAGGCGAAGAAGGCCACGATACAGGTGGAGATCCCGGACAACGCCGAGATCGGGAAGACGTTCGATCTCTCCATGACCGGCACCGCCAAGTACTACGGCAGCGCGGGCGCGGTGCTGTTCACCCAGTCAAGGGGGTTCAGCTACCAGATAACCGTGATCGCCCCGACCTATTCGGAGCAGGTGATCACGCAGCCGGCGGCCAATGAATCTGCGCTCAACACCACCGAGGGTTCTGAGGGGAACAAATCGAGCAGTGTCACAGTCTCCCAGAACACCGTCATTTCTCAGGGCGGATTCTCGACAGAGCAGGTCCTCATCATCGTGGTGGTCGCAGTGGTGGCGGTTCTTGCCGTCACGAAGCTCCCAGGGATGATGGGCTCCGGCAAGAACTGAGCGGACAGTTCCGACGCGCTCCTTTTTTCTTTATCCGGCCATAGCGCGAGCTCTTCCGCTGTTCACGTCGGTAAGCTCTAGTAATGTTTATATTCCTAATCATGTACTTATTATCAGATAACTGTGGCTGACTGCGGGCATTCGGTGAGGGGCATGGCGGCTGTTCTGCTGCTCTTGGCCCTGTTCTCATCAGGCCTAGAAGCCCAGGTTTCCATAACCACCCCGGTGAACCTCACTGTGGGGGTGGCGTCGAACCCCGTCCTCGTCCTGACCAACTTCACGATACAGCCCGGCCAGGTGCCGATCGTCAACAACGCCAATTTCAGCGTGGAGGCGTACAACGCAGGCAACGAGAACGGCTCTGCATCCTCCGAAGTGACGATATACGACATGCAGAACAACACCGTCGCGGCGTACACGTCCGGCCTGTTCGTGGTACCGTTCGGGGAGAGCGCGAACATCAGCCTCGTGAGGCCGATGGCGTACGCCGTATCGAATTATACCGCGATAGCGGTCATCAGCTACAGCGGATCCGCCACAGGCCCGTTCACCGCGGGCCCGGTATCCGCCGATTTCTCCATCACCACGGGCCAGCCGCCGACAGTCAACCTGATCTCCCCGCTGAACGACACATGGACGCACGACACCAACGACACCCTGCAGTTCAGGTTCAGCTACAGCGACATCGACAGCCCGGACGTCTCCTGCCTGCTCTATATCGACGGGGCGGCGGTACAGTCGAACTCCTCCGTCCTCAGGGATACAGAGACAGTCATGCTCGCGAACTCGTCCATTTACGAGGGACACCACACCTGGTATGTCTCCTGCATCGACCTCGGCAACAACGTCAACGAGACCGAGCACAGGAACGTCAACACCGGGTCGTTCTGCGCCGACGTCTATACCGACAACCTCGGCTACACGCTCATGCATGACATCTCGTCCGACGGTTCCTGCATCCGCATCACCGGGGCCAATGTCGTGCTCGACTGCGCCGGCCATGCGATCAACTACTCCGATGCATCAGCGGGCTACGCGGTGAATGTGACCGGCGCGAACGCCACGATAAGGAACTGCAACATATTCCAGGGCGGGAACGTCTCCGGTTCCACCGGCATCCTCCTCGACCACAGCCCGGCCGCGACGATTGCGAACAGCGCATTCGTCATGGGCGGCGACAGCGGCAACGAGCTGCTCCTGTCATCGAGCTCGGGCGGGCTCTTCGCCAACAACACGCTCGTCCTCTCCGGCCTCGGCGGCTACTCGATACATCTCGCCAACAGCTCGGACAACATGTTCGCATACAACACCATCAACGTCAGCACGCTGGCGAGCACGGCGATCCTCAAGGATTCGACCAGCTTCAACAACACGTTCGCCCACAACACGATAAACATCGACGGCCTGTCCGGCTCTTCCGCGACGATAATCGCCGATCCGGTCAACGGCGCGAACGCGACGCTGCCTGCCACGGGGGTCAACCCGATCGTCAGCCTCTACATCCCGCCCGGATCGGTCGGCGCCGTCACCTACATCAATGTCACGTCATGGTACGGCAACATGGCCGAGAAGCCGATCTCGGTGTCCTCCAGGCGGGGCAGGGCGGCCGCGTTCGTCAACATCTCGGCGTCCCCGCCCCCGACCACGGACAGTTCCAACCCGTACATTCTCACGATCAATTACAGCACGCTGGACGTCAACGACGTGCAGGCCTCCAGGTTCTACGTCTACCTCTACAACGAGGCGACTAACGAGTACGAGCCGATCGTCTCGGACTGCAACGTGACCGCAAGGACCTGCGTGGCGAACCTCACCCACTTCAGCCAGTACTCGCTCATGGCCCATGTGCCCTCGGTGTCGAGCGCTCCCGTCGGCATGCAGCAGCTCCCGATCAGCGGCGCGCTGGCGTGCACCAAGGAGTTCGCGGAGATCACCACGACCCCGGGCGCGTCCGTGAGCGTGACGTTCCAGGACAAGCCGTACTCCGACCTTGCCGTCAAGTCGGGGGTGGCGGACGCCGACGGCAACTTCACGTTCCTCGCGGACCTTCCTGGCACATACAAGGTGGCCGTGCAGATGTCGGGCTCGGTGGACAATTCCCTCCTGCTGACGGCTGCCGACGACTGCGTGCCGAGGATCACGTTCGTGAAGAAGGTGCTGGACTGCAGCGGCTCGGCATGCTCTTTCAATATCCCAGTGATGACCACGTCCATGAAGAACGTGCAGGTGGATCTCTCCGACATCGCCAATCTCCTCCAGGGCTCCGCGTCCGTGAGGGACAAGTTCGGCGGACCTGTCTCACTCTACAGCTACGTGGGGAGCGTATTCTCGTTCCCGCTCATCACGGACAGGTTCGTGATCTCCTCCGAGACCGCGGTCACCATGTCGCAGGAATCGAACATCACCACAGGCAAGGTGGTGACCACGCTCACCAACAGGGCGGGTTCCGGCAGGGTCTCCGGCATATCGATATCCCTGCCTTCGATGGGCGCGAACACCGTACAGAACGTCACATTCACCAACAACGCGGGCGCGAGCATCGCGGTGTCGGCGTATTCCGTCAGCGGCGGCCGCCTCGTCATAGACCAGCAGCTCCCGTTCTCGACCGCCAATATCGTCGAAGTGGGATACGCCCCGACGCCATTGACATGCCAGGCCAGCGCCGATTGCCCCCTGGACAGCGCCTGCATCTCAAGCACGTGCGTCGTGGTGCCGTGCTCCTGCGGATACCTGATCGACAGGGCATGCGTGAAGTACGAATGCTGCGCGGATTCGGACTGCGGCGAGGATAGGTCATGCCTGTCAAACGTCTGCGTCCGCACCCCGCCATCCATCACCGCGGCGGAGAGGCAGATCATAGCGGACAGGATCAGCGTCCTGCTCACCAACATACAGGTCGCCCAGCAGCAGGGGCAGCCCGTGGAGAGCGCCCAGCAGCTCCTCTCCGACGCGAAGACCGCGTACGAGGCCGGCGACTTCGCGGCCGCGCGCGACCTGCTCGCCCAGGCCCAGCAGATATTCACCGCGCAGAGGGAGGTCACGACCGGGCTCCCGCTCCTCCTGATCGTCGAGGTCGTCGTCATCGGCCTGGTGCTCGCTTTCGCGGCCATGGTTCTCTTCAGGCTCGCCAGGGGCAGGCAGGGATTCGGCAAGTGGAAGAAGTACAAGAAATAGCGTCCTTTCCCTCCTGAGCGGGCTGGATCAGCCGTCAGGAACGCACGGATAATCCTTCGGCTGGGATCTTGAAAACAAGCGCTTTCAGCGCCAGCCTGTCAAAAACCGATGACTAGTCTAAGAAAGAGGTCACTTCTTCTCCATGTAGCCGCACTTCCCGCAGGACAGCCTGTCCTTGTGTTCCGCGAGCCGTGTGCCTGCCCCGCACCTCGGGCAGCTCTTGCCCTTCTTGTAGGGCTTGAATTTCTTCGCTTTCTTGTCGGCCATTGATTTCACCTGATATGATCATCCATACGAATAGGTCCCGCCCTTATGCGGCAGGCTTCTTCTCCACTTTCTGCTTCTTCGCCTTGACGGACTTCTTCATCGCCTCTTGCGAGGCGTACACGGAGACGAATACCTTGGCCTGCTTCGCGCCGAAGCGCGGGACAAGCCTGTTGATCACGAGCATGGAATCGCTGGCAGCGAGAGCCTTGGCGACTGCCGCCTTGATCTCGGCCACCTTCGGGGTGCCCTGCTCGAAATTGACCACGCACTCCACCTCGTCCCTGTCCATGAGGGGGTTGCTCGTCTTCTTGTTGATCTTGACTTCTACCATACAATCATCTCAGAATTCTCGAATGAATATTTCCTTAAATCGGCGCTCAGCGCACCTTCTGCATCAGGCGCTTGCCGATGGCCTCGAGCAGCTCGACTTCCTTGCCCGCCTCCACCTGGCCCTTGAGCTCTTCCGGGATCTTCAGCTCGTACATCTCGTACGTGGTGGGATCCATGAGCTGCGCGACGTCGTTCCCTATGGAGACGACCTGCGCGATCTTCCTCTCCACTGTCGGGACCTCTATGTCGCCGTCAGACGGCTTCATCAGCGTGTACTTGCTGCCGTCGAATATTCCGATGCCGGTGATCCTCATCTTGGCCGCTCCGTGCTTGCCCGGGGCGGAGACCTGCATCTCGACCACCTTGCACGGCTCGTCGTCTATCATGACGTACTTGCCGATCTTCAAATCCTTGGCTGTGCCTGGAACAACACCTTCTGGCATAAAAATCACTGTATTTTGCTGGCATCTCTCAGATTAAACGTCTTGACGCCACTAATTAGCCGGAAACATATATAAGCGTATCCGTCGCCCTTGACGCATGAACGACGTGGAAATTCCCTCCGGGAAGCGGAGCGGGGCCGTTCCTGCCCTGGCCGTGCCGGGCATGATGGACGCCCACTGCCACCTGGAGCAGAAGGAGACGTTCTTTAGCAGGGACCAGCTGATATCGGATTGCAGGGCAGCGGGCATGGCGGCCCTCGTCACTGTCTGCGCAAGGCCGCAGGACCTCCGGCTCACGCTCGACATCGCCGGGAAGCACAAGGGATTCGTCTTCCCTATAGCGGGCATCCATCCGCTGGAGGCCGCGTCCAGCAGCGAGACGGGGATCGATTCCTACATCGAGGGGATACGGGCGCGCCGGTCGGAGCTGAAGGCGATCGGCGAGATCGGGATCGACGATGTCCTCGTGAAGGATCCCGCGAAGCGGCAGCGCTCCCGGGAAGTCTTCCTCCAGTTCATAGGGCTGGCGAATGAGCTCGGCCTCCCGATCTCCATACACTGCAGGGAAGCCTATCCCGAGGTCATGAAGAAGCTGTCAGACCACGGCGCGAAGCGCGTGGTGTTCCATTATTTCAACCAGCCCGCCTCGGTCGGCGACATAGCGGACCAGGGCTGGCTCCTCTCCCTGCCCGTCACCCTCGCATTATCGGGCAGACGGTTGTCCAAGATAGTCAAGGAGGCGGACGACCATGCCGCCGACATCGTGGTGGAGACCGATTCGCCGATAGAGCTGGCCTGCGGCAAGCGCATCACCCCTCTGGACGTGGTGCTGCTCATAGAGGCGATAGCGAAAGAGAAGGAAGAGGATGCCGCGCTCATCTCGGCCGAGACCGCGCGGACCACGAGCGAGTTCTTCTCGCTCTGACCGATGCCCGCTCACTGCGGCCCTGCGCCGCATGCGTCCGCGAACGCCTTCAATCCGTTCTCGTCAGTGAATTCTCCGACGTGGCTCTGTGAGGTGGAGAGGCAGACGAATTCAGGGATATACTGCATCTTCGCCACCCCTGTGAGGCAGTCCTTGTATGCGGCCAGGTTGTCGTTCGTGACCATGATGAAACTGTAGTTCTGTCCCTGGAGATCGACCACCCACGGCTTCATCGCCTGGCAGTGGGGGCACCAGTC
>CABMEP010000024.1 GCA_902385155.1 uncultured archaeon
CAGCGACGAGCCGTATTCCCTCACGGACCTCGTCTGCTCCGCGGTCATGACCATCACCGCGCTGTCCAGGGCGGCGGTGAGCCCGATGCCCGTGCGCATGGATGACGTGATGTGCCAGAGTATCCGCTTGAACCCCTCGGACCTCGTCTTCTTCGCTATCTTCTCCAGGGCGGTGATGTCCCTCTCTCCCGCGGTGATGTCCCTGACCGCCTCCCGCAGGTCGTCGGATATGTTGCCGTAGTCCCCGCGCGAGACGTTGACGAGCATGCTGTAGAGCGGGACGCCGGACGTGGACTCGATCCACATCTCCCTCAGCACGTGGAGGAGCATCCTGTCCATCGTCTCTCCGACCTTCTTCGATATTATGGAGGGATAGATGTAATGGAGGTAGAAGAATCCGATGAACGACAGCGCGAAGGCCGCGATGGACATCGGGGCGGCCTGGCTCGGGTCCTTCAGCTCGAGCAGGTACTGGAGCGCGAATATCGCGCCCGACATGAATACTGCCCACATGAGGGACGACATGATGAACGCGATCATGTAGCTCTCGGGCTCACCCGGGAGATGGGACGCCTCTATGTCGCGCTTCTCGTTCGGGGAGAGCAGGAAACGCGCGACCGGGGTGAGGAAACGCACCCTGCGCGCGTGCTTCGCCGGGAAGAGGAGTATCGGGATCCGCTCGCTGTCCGCCATGTTCCCTACCGGCGCTTGCCGCCTTTCGGCGTCGGCTGACCCTTCCTGGGCGGCAGTCTGCCCTTGCGGCCGTCCGCGCCCTCGGCCTTCCTCAGCATCGCCTCGCGCGATGCGCCTGACGGCGCATGCGCCTTCGCTGCAAGCGAATCACGCTTGATCTCCTTGAGAGCGCCGAAAGAGACCGACGGGATCTCGGAGATCGGCACCGGCTTCGCGGGCTGCGGCGGCTGTGGCACGATGACCGAAGCGGATGAGAACAATGATTTCTGGGACAGCGGCCTCTCCGGGACGCCCTCGAGCTTGCCGCCCTTGGCGACCGCGTCGAGGAGCACGTCCAGCGAGTTGTAGTACGCCCTCGCGACCTCGCTCACCTGGCTGATATCGAAGTACCCCTGCCCGCACATCCAGTCGAGTATGCCCTTCCTCTCGGCGAGGTCCTCGTTGATCTCGCGCTCTGTCATTCCTGTGAATATGTTGATGTCCTCGACGTACCTGCGGGGCTTGTTGACCGCCTCGAACACGTCGGTCCTCGGCCTCCATATGAACAGCCTGTTGGTGGCGAGCGAGCCTTCCATGCTCGGCACGATCTCGGAGATCTCGAACGTCCTCCTGATGTTCCTCCTGCGGTCGCGGTGCTGCACCACGACGAGGTGTATCGATTCCGCCTCGGCGGTGTGGATGGAGAACGGCGGCTCCAGCATCCTGGTGATGAGCTGGTTCGCCGAATCGGCATGGAACGTGGTGGAGACGCTGTGGCCCGTCTGCATGGCGTCGAAGAGAACCTTCGCCTCGTCGGGGGACCTGACCTCCCCGAGGACGATCCTGTCCGGCCTCATCCTGAGGGACGTCTTCAGCAGGTCGGCCATCGTGATCTTGACCTTCTCAGTCTCAGATGACACGCCGCCCGCCCTCACGAGGAGGGGTATCCAGTTCCAGATGTGGTCCGGAAGCGCGAGCTCCCTCGTCTCCTCGATGGTGACGACGCGCTGGAACGGCGGCACCAGCTGCATCAGCGTGTTCAGCATGCTGGTCTTCCCGCTGGCGGTGCCTCCGGTGGCGAGGATGTTCATCTCGTAGTGGGTGGCCTGCCAGAGAAGGGCGGCCATCTCCGAGGAGTACGTGTGGCCCTGTATGAACTTGGTGGACGTCCACGGCTCCCTCGCGAACTTCCTGATGGTGATCGTGTTGCCCCTGGTCGAAGCGGGATACAGCGTCGCGGTCGCCCTGTCTCCCGTGGTGAGGAACGCGTCCAGCACGGGATCGGCTATCGTGATCTGCTGGCCGACGCGCCTCGCGATCTGCGCCGCGATGTTCGCGATCGTGTCCTCGTCAGCTATCGTGAGGTTCGTCTTCATCCAGCCGTACTTGCGGTGGTAGACGGATATCGGCAGGCGCGATGTGTTGACCGCCACTTCCTCGAGGGAATCGTCGCCCATGAGGAGCTCGAGCTCGCCCATGCCGTACATCGATATGAACACGTAACCCGCTATCGCCTCGAGGTGCTCCGAGAAGTACATGGAGAGCTTCTGCTTCACCTTGTCGAATATGACGGGGAGGTAGGCCTGCATCCGCTCGGGGGTGAGGAAGTAGCTCGACTCGAGCGGGACGTCCTTCGCGATGTCCGGCTTCAGCGTCTCCAGGAACAGCGCGGTGTAGGGGCCGGGAATCGGATAGACCAGGTGATAGAACGGCCTCCTCTCCTCGTCGCGGTACACATACACCGTGGCGGGGATGCCCTGCACCACGAACAGGTACCTGTCGTCCGATGACGCGGGCAGCTTGTCCTCGACGAACTGGAGCTTCCTGACGAGGCTGATGAGCGGCGATCCGACGGGAGGATAGGACAGCTGGAGGACCCCTTCGAGCTCGAGCGACCGCGCCACGAACTCTACGAGGTCCGCGGGCGCGCCGAGCTGCGCGGCCGCGTCCGCGACCGTGATCGGTTTCCTCTCCACGAGCTCAGCCAGGCGGTCGACCTTTGTCCTCAGCATGTACGGCGTTGGTTGTTTCGCATTTTTAATCCTTTCCGACCAAAAACAGTCATGTGCATACTCCGAGGGGTCGAGAACCGCGTGGTGCGCATGGACTCGATCGCGAGCCCATACGAATTGTTCAGCCCCGACTGCATCAACAGCCAGCTGAAGCAGCTCGCGCTACTCACGGATGTGGATTTCGACCGGATCAGGTACGAGGAGGAAGTGATCATCGACCTGAGCGAGGCGGACTCGCTGACGATCAAGGAGTATGTCAGCCTCATCAGGCAGATCGAGCTGCTCACGCTCAACCCCGACACGTTCGGGAAGAAGGAGGACGACTCCTACGGCAACAGGAAGAAGGCGCTCGTCGGGGTGCTGGACGCGCTCTACCAGAACCCGATCATCGCGGAGAGGAGGATAGAGGACTACAAGGAGCCCGAGCCGACGAGAGGAGTGTTCCTTGAAGGCTACAGGAGATTCGGAGGCATACTTCTGAAGATCATAGAAGTGCTCAGGAATTCGCAGATGTACAAGCTCACAAAGCAGATGGGCGACTTGAGGACCGTCTTTCTCTCGTTCGCCG
>CABMEP010000025.1 GCA_902385155.1 uncultured archaeon
AGGGAATGTACACGAACGGGCGCAAGAGGCGCAGCGTCAAGATGCCTGTGGTATTCAGCGCAAACATATTCTTCCGTATCCTTCCTTACGCATTCGACATGGTAGACGCGGACTCGTTCCCTTTTCTCCACATAATACCCCTGCGGCTGTATGCCTGGATAAGGCGCACGCGGCTCGTCGTGACGTGGCACGAGGTCTGGAGCAGGGACTTCTGGATCGGCTACTCGAAGAAGATAGGCAGGATAGGCTACTGGGTGGAAGGACTGTGCGCCAGAATCTCGGACATGAACATAGCCAACGCCAGCACCACGAAGGCGCTGATGGAGAAGGAGTTCGGGATAAGGCACGACAAGACGGTCGTGTTCCCCGCGGCGATAGACAAGGACGAAATAAGGGCGTTCATTGCCAAGAACCGCACCAAAAAAAGGGACCAGTTCATAGTCATAAGCAGGCTGGTGTCCCACAAGAGAGTCGGCCTTGCCATCGATGCCATTTCGAAGACTGACAGCAAGCTGATCGTCGTAGGAGAGGGGCCTGACCTCGACGCGCTTAAGGAACGGGCGAGCAGCCTCGCCGCGAAGGGCCAAGTGGTTTTCAAGAAGGGCCTGGGCACGCGCGAGCTGTTCAGGGAGATAGCCGAGTCGAAGGCCCTGATAATGCCGAGCGAGCGCGAGGGCCTGTCCCTTGTCACGCTTGAGGCGCTGGGACTCGGCACTCCGGTGCTCGTCGCCGACACGAGCTCGCTGCCGCGGGAGGTTCGGCGCTACTGCCTCGAAGCCAAGGAGAGCAAGATGGGCGACGCCCTTAGGAAGCTGTCCAAGGATTACGCGAGCCACGCAAAGCAGGACAGGGAAACCGCCGCGGAGGTCCTCGAGGAATTCTCGGGCGACAGGGCGGGGGCGGTCTACTCAGACATCATGCGAAGGCTCCGCGGCCGCGCATGAGAGCGATTTTGAAACTTTATATATGTAACATTCGATTGTATACCGTTTGCATGCGGGGGAAAGCGTACTTCAAAAGGCCCGAAATTCTGGGCCTAATATTCATCGCGTTCCTATTCTCATCCGTCTTTCTGCTCAAGATAGGCTCCTCCTCCGCGACCTGCAACAACTATTGCTCCAGCGGTTCGCCGAGCAGCGGCTGCAGCCCTCCGGACATAATCCTCCACAGGTCCACGCCTGGCTCGTGTCATCTTTTCGAAACATTCACCACAAACTTCACCGTCAGCTCCGGTCCGGGCCTGGCCGTGACTGAAGGGCCGTTCAACACATCGCCCTCCAATGCAGTCAACGAGTACAACAAGCAGAATGCCCTGAAGATACTCACGTGCCCCACCGTCCCGGTTGAGAACCCTGTCAACCAGCAGTACTTCTATGCAGGGCCATACGGGGGCACTCCCTACGTCGGAGGCGACGGATGCGGCGCGGTGTACGTCGACCCTTTGAAGACGAGCGTCGACCTCGAGACGGATTTCAGCAGCAAGATAGTGTTCGCGGGCAACAAGCAGATGGGCTGCTACGCATATGAAACAACGCCCATATACGCCGGGCCTGTTGCGTTCGGAATCGCGACCAGGCCCATGACGGTCACCAACCCCGGCCTTATGACGATGGCGCTGTTCGCGTATTCCCCGATGATAATTAACGGCCAGCAGAAGACCATATCCAGCAACTTCTCCACGCACACGTACGTCTTCGACCAGATGCCCGCCGCGATACAGCACAGCATATGGAGGTGGACCGCGGAGTTTGCAAACTTCCAGAACGTGGTGCCGGACCAGCAGACGGTGCAGATGATAGACCTGCAGGGCTACGAGCACCACCAGAGCCCGTACGAGGAGATCATCGGCCGGCGCTGCTGGTCGCTTAGCGAAACATACTACTACAACGTCGTGTACAACTACACGCTCGTGACAACTACGCGGCTGGACAGCGTGAACAACTGGGAGATACCGTTCAACGAGATGACTCCTGGCGGGGAGGTGCAGTTCCCTGCAAACATAGTCCCCGACCTGAAGTACAGCTTCACGACGCAGGCCCCCCAGGGCCAGGCGCTGTCGCAGACCTATGACGTGTTCAGCCCGTGGAACTACTACACGCCGAGGAACAGCATAGAGATGTTCCCCCTGAATACCCCCGGGGCGCTCTTCACAGGCTACACCGAAAGCGCGGGCAAGTTCCTGGCTTACCTTCCCGTGGAGAACGTGACGAGAACGACGGACATCACCAAGGCCCTGGCGGCGTGGAGCGCGGGCAAGCCGGTGTGGAAGGCCATCATGGGCACGCTAGGGCTCTTCAGCCCCTACGTCGACTCGCCCATCTCCGTCACCGGAACGCCGACGGGCTACGTGCTGGTCCTGAACGGGACGTCGGTCGGCGGATTCTTCACCAGCACCACGAAGTACAACATCACCGTCCTGAAACCCGTACCGAAGGGCTACTACAGCGCGTCCAACTATCCGCCGCACAACATACCTCTTACCTCGAGCGCGTCCAACGACACGTCGTCCTCGGTCGCAAACGCAATTGAGCAGTGGAACAGCAGCTGGAGCGGCTACTGGGCCAACGTGATTTCGATGCAGAACAACACCATGTACGTGGTGGGAACCTACAGCCTTGACACTCTCCTTTCAGGCCACAATTTCGCCGGGAAGCTGGGCGGCAAGTTCGTGCCGCTGAACATGAGCGTGGATTCCTACGGCGACGTTTTCATCACCGGCTCCGTCACGGACAGCGCCTACGTCACGCCCTACCCTGGGGGGATCTACCCAGTCATAGTCAAGCTCACCAACATGACCGGAAACGGCAATGTCAACGTCCTGAACACGACGGCGAAGTGGGCGATAAACACCACGACGCCCGTCCTTGACTTCGTGGCGGCATCGCCGACAGGAGGCCTGACTTTCGGGGCCTCGGCCAACAGCGGCTACCTGTACGCGTTCTCTGGCGCCAACCTCTCAGAGCTCAGCTCGATAAGCCTGGCGTACGAGACCAATGCGACAGGGGGCATAGGCATCGGCTCCGCGATGCTGAACATCACCAACTACCTTGAGGAAGGCGGGCTCTACGGGATAAAACTGACGACATCGAGCTCGAGCCACGACACGGACTTCGACAGCGTGGCCTACCACCGTCCTGTCGGCCTGGCAAACATAAACGGTTTCATATACGTGCTTGACGACTGGAAGGGAGGCGCTGGCGTGCAGAGGACCTGCTGGTGGATACTGTGCACAACCTCCGGTGGAACATACTTCGACATGCTAACGCTAAGGGTCCTTAACACGACGGGATCCAACGTGCCCATAGCCCCGACGCTAGTCAACGACATGTGGCAGACGCAGACCTGTCCCGCCGCCAGCTTCGGGGCTGGAAACGAGGTCGACCCCAACAAGTGCTACGATTCCACCGGCCCAGTACCTACCTGCGGAGGGGCGGGCTGCTCGCTGGCGTCACAGGCATGCGACACGACACCCGGTTCGGACATATACACCCCGGGAGACCAGTACTCCTGCACTTCTCCTAGCGGAAGCAGCACGTACTACTCGCTGGCGACAGGCATATTCAAGAACAACTCGTACCCTCCTTACGGGTGGGTCCTTTCCGCGGCAATCGCCCCCACGAGCGGCGGCAGCGAGATAACCTTCTGCTCGTCGCCAAGCTGCACCCACAACCCGGGCAACATGCAGCAGAACTACGTGCCCATAGGCCCGATGGTCAGCACCCAGCGCGGCCAGATTGGGGCGGCCGGATTCTCAACCAATTTCAACGGCACTATCGACGTGCTGTTCAAGAAAGGACTGACATCGTGCCTGATATTCGGCTTCTTCTGCAGCACCCCTGCCAACCCCACTTACTCGGAACTCATACACACGAACCTTAACGCGATAAACTACACGAAGATACTTCAGGGCAACATGCCGTACGCCTGCTACACCGACTCGTCAGGCGACGCAGGCGCGGGGTGCGACTACCTGCCGGACGTCGCCAAGATGCTCGGACCGGTATACGCCCTTCCCGACCCGATGAAGTACCTTGAGAGCCTCGGCGGGGAGCAGCTGCTGAGCTTCGCCGCTGACGTCTACGCGACGCTGCCCACCAACCCGCAGGGCCAGGGAATAGGATGCCAGAGCCTGGTCGGCAGCGGCC